>LOEV01000197.1 GCA_001516065.1 Alphaproteobacteria bacterium BRH_c36 | reverse complement strand
TCCCGGCGGCGGGCGCCGTGACCGCCGTCCGCCGCGCCGCGATCGTGACTGATCGCTTCCGCGATTGGGCGCCATTACAGCGCCCAGGGATGCCAGCGCAATAACAAGGGCCGCGGAGGAAATTCCTCCGCGGCCCAATATTTTTCGAAGTGCCAGGCGAGACAGCGAGGTTTCGCCATCAGTTGCAGTCGACGGTGACCGTGAACGACCAGAGGTTGTTTGCTTCGTTCGACTCTTCGACGATGTTGTAGGGATCGACTGCCACATAGACTGTAACGGTCGTTTCACCTTGGGCGCCCGTTCCGTTCGTTGCGCTGACGCCCGATTTCCTGAACAGCTCGTCCTGCTGGCTGACGCTCAAGCTACCTGTCTGCGCAGCCCCGATACTTGCCTGGAAAGCGCGTATTGCAGAGCGCGTGTTGCCACCCGGAACCCCATCGATGCCTTTCGGATCAAACCCCACCTCGAGCAGTGCCCTCTGGATGGACTGGAAGCTGGTGCCGCTGCTTTCATAGTTGCTGTTGGACACGGTGTTGGCTGCTGGCGCCGTGAAGTTGCGCCCCCGCTTGGCGATGCCGGCACCGACGCTGAAAGCGATTCCCTGTTGGTCGAAGGGTTCGAGTTTCTGGCGCTCGGGTCGTTTATCGACCATGTCGATGTTTTCTGGCACATAGACAACCAGCATCGACCGGGTCAGGCGGTCGGCGACGTTGACATCGGCTGTGTCGGTGCCCTGGTTCTTGATGGCAACGCGCCCCGTCGCGACAGGCTCATCTTTCGCGCAGCCACCCGCCTGATAGTATGAATCCTTGGTGTTAATGACGAGATCCGGCAACGCCGTTGCTGCCGTCGTGCTCGCCGCGATAGCGGCCAGGGCGCTCCCTGCGAGCCCTGCCAACCCCGTATTGGTGATCATAGTCCAACTCCCACCGTTGATTGAAATTCAAGAACGCCCCGATCGTAGCCTTTCGGTAACTATACCGCTTCAACAAACAGAAGCAGACTGATAATATTAATTCGCAGTTAACAAGCCCTCCGGATGGCGATCAGGCGCTACGAGGACACCACAATTTATTATATTGCCGACTCGGACAACTCTCTCTGCAGCTGGCTTGTTAACAACCATCGGCGAAACCATCGCTCGGATGAAAGAAGCGCCCGCCAGGGCGGGCGCTTTTTGAAAGAACTTCCACGTTATTGAATTTGAGATTGGCTAAGAAGATCGGGTTCCATCGAATCTCCAGGTCGGTGAGCAGACCACATCTCGAATAACGACCCCGAACCAAACTCCATGAGTTCTGACCCTTGCGGTAACGATATGCCGAGGATGGAGCGCCGGCTTGCGTCGGCAGACGCGGTGCCAGGCACTTCCGCGCGCGACCCGGACAAATCGAAAGCCTCCCGGCACCATGCATGTTGTGCACGTTGAGATTCTCCGGCCAACTGCGTGCACGTCGTGCCCTCGCGTATTACAAGAGCCGTTGCGCCGGAACCAAATAGCGCTATGGGTGTTTTGGCGCCGACCATGATTTCTGCATTGGTTTCGGATCCGAATAGCAAAGAACTGCACGAAGGCCAGGCAAAACGAAAAGTTTGCAGATCTTGAATTCGAACTGAATCTACTGGTTTAAGAAGATCAATAGTAGAGTCTGTAATATTTTCGTTTCTCCACTTTCGTGGCCTGCGCTTGATCCAACGGAAGGTTGGCCGGCCACCGATAAAAGTAACGAAGGCTTTCGCAATCTCATGGTTTTGAGAAAAGGCGATGTGATCCAGCCCATCGCAACCGTCGGGATCCCAGTCCCCATCGCTTCCAACACGAACAAGCACGATATAAATTTTCGTTCCGCTGAGTCGTGCGCGCGCTGCGACGGTGATGTTCCCTACTCGATCTGAGTATTGTTCCTTAAGGTTTTGGCTTCTTGCATCATTGGCAGCTTTTTTCAGAATTCTATCGACTGCGATATTCGCAAATCCAATTTCTTCGAAATCCAAAAAATCGAGTTCATCGAATACTGACTTTGTTTGTGCGACATATACTCTGAATACTGGATCTTCCATTGTGAATTTTCCCGCAATTTAGATCTGCGATCAACCGTTCTCATCGTTCTGAGAACTACCATGGTGCAAAAATCCCGCTGAAAGGTGGCAAGACAAGGACGGTGGCACGGCAAAAAAGAAGCAGATGCAACTTCGGCGTCACATGTTGTGTGGATGCCACAATAGCGTCGCTGACTAGTGTGATGATTCAGAAGTTCGCTACCACCTGCGGCTAGGTTCAGAGCGAACTTCTGAATCTGAATCACACTAGCTACTTTCTGATTCTAGTGTCCCTTTAGTCTCCGAAGTTCGCTCGAGTGGTTGCCGCAAAGTGGAGGCGAACTTCGGAGACGGGGCACTACGTACGTTTTTTTTTGCGGCGCCACGATCGAATCGGGACTGATGAGTTCAAAGCTTCACGGAGCCAAGCCGCAGCGCGTTGGCGATCACCGAGACCGACGACAGGCTCATCGCCGCCGCCGCGATCATGGGTGAGAGCAGCAGCCCGAATGCGGGATAGAGAATACCTGCAGCGATAGGCACGCCGAGGGCATTATAGCCAAAGGCGAAGACGAGGTTCTGGCGAATATTGGCCATTGTCGCCCGCGACAGCCGGCGCGCCCGAACAATGCCGCGAAGGTCACCCTTGAGGAGGGTAATTCCGGCAGCCTCGATGGCGACGTCGGCGCCAGTCCCCATGGCGATCCCGACGTCTGCCTGCGCGAGTGCAGGCGAATCGTTGACACCGTCGCCGGCCATGGCGACCATCGCGCCGCCTGCCTGCAGTTCGCGCACGATCCGCGCCTTGTCCTCGGGTAGGACGTCGGCATAGACCTTGTCGATCCCGAGTGTGCGGGCGAGCGCCAGCGCGGTTGCGCGATTGTCGCCTGTGACCATCAGGATCTGCAGACCCTCTTCATGCAGGTTCGAGATCGCTTCCGCTGTTGTCTCCTTGACAGGGTCGGCGACCGCGATCAGACCGGCAAAGGAACCCTCGATGCTGATGAACATGACGGTCTTGCCCTGCGCACGCAGGTTTTCGGCTGCTTGCGAGCCCTCGGTCACATCGGTGCCGCCAGCCTCCATCATCGCCGCATTGCCGAGAGCGACCTCGCGCCCGCTTACGGTTGCCTGCACGCCCTTGCCCGTCACCGATTCGAAGTTTGACGCGCTAGGTATGGCGATCCCGCGCTCCTCCGCGCCCGCCACTATGGCTTCGGCCAACGGGTGTGCGCTGCCACGCTCCAGTCCGGCCGCCAAAGTGAGCACCTCCTCGTCCGTGACCCCGCCGTAGGCTTTGACGTCGGTGAGCTTCGGCGCGCCCATCGTGAGCGTGCCGGTTTTGTCGACGATGAGGGTATCGACGTCGGCAAAGCGCTCCAGCATTTCTGCGTTCTTGATCAGGACGCCGGCCTGGGCCCCCCGGCCCGTGGCCACCATGATCGACATCGGTGTAGCGAGGCCGAGCGCGCAGGGGCAGGCGATTATCAACACCGATACCGCCGCGATGAAAGCGTAGGCGAGTGCCGGAGGAGGTCCCCAGATGGCCCACGCGGCAAACGCAACGAAGCCAATGGCAACGACGGTCGGCACGAAATATCCGGCCACGCGGTCGACGAGTTTCTGGATCGGCGCTCGGCTGCGCTGCGCATCCGCGACCATCGCGACGATCTTTGACAGCATGGTGTCGCTGCCGACGCGTTCCACCTCCATGACGAACGAGCCCGAGCCGTTGAGCGTGCCGCCGGTCACCGCGTCGCCGGGGTTCTTTTCGACCGGGACGGATTCGCCCGTCAACATCGACTCATCGACGGAAGACCTGCCCTCGCGCAGTGTGCCGTCGACTGGAACCGCGTCGCCAGGACGCACTCGCAGCTTGTCGCCCACCGCAACCAGATCAAGCGGCAGCGTTTCCTCGCTGCCGTCGGCATTCACGCGCCGAGCCGTTTTCGGGGAAAGGTCGAGGAGGGCGCGGATTGCGCCGCCGGTCCGCGCGCGCGCCCTCAGTTCGAGGATCTGCCCGAGGAGCACGAGGGCAACGATGACAGCGGCGGCTTCGAAGTAAACCGCAACCGATCCGTCCGTCCCGCGGAACGCCTCGGGGAACAGGTCCGGCGCCAAAGTCGCCACGACGCTGTAGAGATAGGCAGCGCCGACGCCGATGCCGATCAGCGTCCACATGTTCGGATTGCGGCTGAGGAACGAATCCTTGCAGCGCACGAAGAACGGCCAGCCGGCATAGAGCACGACAGGCGTTGCCAAGGCCAGCTCCAGCCAATTCGCGGTCTGTTCTCCGATCCACTGGCGTATCGGCAAGCCGACGTGCGGACCCATCGCCAGGATCAGAATCGGCAGCGAAAACGCAACTGCAACCCAGAACCGCTGAGTGAAGTCGACGAGTTCGGGATTGGGGCCCTCGTCGCCGGTTGGAATGCCCATCGGCTCCAGCGCCATGCCGCAGATCGGACATGTGCCGGGTTCATCCCTGACGATCTCGGGGTGCATCGGACAGGTGTACGTGGTCCCCGCGGGCATCGGCTCGGGTGCGGGCGGGCCATCCTTGTATTTCTGCGGATCGGCTTCGAACTTCTTGGCGCAGCCAGCGCTGCAGAAATGGTAGGTCTCCCCGCCGTACTCGACGGTCGGCTTTCCCACCGAGAGATCGACGCTCATGCCGCAGACCGGATCAATCGCCGAAGTTCCGTGCTGGTTCTTGTCGTCTCCGCTACCGCCGCAGCAGCTACCCGTTGCGTCGTGATGTGCCATCGCTGTAATCCTCCAGATACCCAAGGGGGGTATCGAATGTTGGCTTGACCGATATACCCTATAGGGGTATGTCGTCAACATGCGCCAGGACGACGATCAGAAAGCCAAGTTGAAAAAGCGGCTGGCCCGTGTCGAGGGTCAGGTCCGCGGTCTGCAGCGCATGCTGGACGAGGACCGCTACTGCATTGATGTCGTTACGCAGATTTCGGCGGTGCGCGCAGCCCTTCTGAAAGTCGAGCAGGAAGTCCTGAAGGATCACGTCGCCCATTGCGTCGAGCACGCCATTTCGGCCGGCGATGCCGAGGACCAGCGCCGCAAGGTCGCTGAACTCCTTGAGATCCTGAGCCGCCCGCAGCGCTAGTGAGGCGTCGCGCCTTAGTTGACCGATGGTGCGGCGAGGTTTGAGTCAACTAAGGCGCGATAAACGCCTCAC
>LOEV01000196.1 GCA_001516065.1 Alphaproteobacteria bacterium BRH_c36 | reverse complement strand
TCCGCCGTCGAGCGCTCCGCCGGCGGCCGCTGCGCCCCCCACCGCAGCCGACCAAGTCAAGGAGGACTGGGCTGTCGTCCCGGTCTTTTATGGCACCGACCGCGCCCGTGCCGACGAAGAAAAGCGGATCGGCTACGACTGGCAGCGCGGCAGACGCATGGAACTCGGCCGCGCACTCGTAACTATCCCCAAGGAGCACGTCGTGCCGATGGTGGAGCGGCCGTGGGCGCTCAAGATTCCCTACGTCGACATCGTTCTCTACGAAGCCGCCGAAGACCCCAAGAAGCACTTCACCATGAAGGAATTGAAGGCGCTGACCCGCGAAGAGTTCCTCAGCCTCGTCAAGGAACGTCTGCAGAGGTCGGCCCGCTTCAAGGACCACGCCCTCGTTTTCATCCACGGCTACAAGACCAAGTTCGACAACGCGGTCTACCGGACCGCCCAGATCGCCTACGACCTCAAATTCGACGGCGCGCCCTTCCTCTACAGCTGGCCCTCAGGCGGCACGCTGCAAGGCTACACCTACGACCGCGAAAGCGCTGCCCAGGCGGAAACCTACCTGCGCCAGTTCCTGGAAATGGTCCGCGACGAGACCGGAGCCAAGAAGGTCTCGATCATCGCGCACTCGATGGGTAACCAACTGCTCCTGCGCACGTTGCAGGACATGAAGCGGACGATGCCCGAGGGCGTGCAGATTTCGCAGCTGATCCTGGCCGCCCCCGATGTTGATCGCGACAGTTTCGAGCACATCGTCAGGTCGATCGAGGGAATCGCCGAGGGCATTACCCTTTATGCCGCCTCCAACGACACCGCGCTGTCGTTTTCCCGCCGCGTCAATGGCGGCATCCCCCGTGCTGGCGACGTCCCCGAAGGCGGCCCCATCGTCATGGGAGGCATAGACACTATCGACGCGACGGCAACCAGCATGGACAGCGTCGGCATCAACCACTCCGGCTATGCCGAAAACAACGCACTGCTCGAGGACATCGGCAAACTCGTTTCCGCAGGCATCCGTCCGCCCGGCACCCGCCTTCCGAAACTCGAACGAGTCGAGACCGACAAAGGTCCCTATTGGCGCTATCCGACGGCGCAACCGTGACGGCTGGAACACGGCGGCCGGGACATTCTGCTGCGGGCTAAAAATTGGCAAGAACGGATGCGACAGCCTTGACCGCTCGCTTTGGTAGCGGGATACGAAAACACACGAGAGGGTGATGCGATGGGCGCGGATCGTTTGATGAAGGCTTGGTTCTGCACGTTCGCTGGCACGGTGATGATCGCCGCCGTAACGGTCCTTCCAGCACGCGCCGTCGAGACGTTCGTGTGCGACGACGGCCGTGTCCTGACCTTGACTTCCGAGCAAGTCGACGCCCTCGTCCTGACCGACCCGTGCATCGCCAAATACTATGGCCGCACGATTGACCCAGCAGCTTCCCCGGCGCCAGCTACACCACAACCTCCGTCCACCGTGGCTGCTCCTGTCGCGGAGCCGCCACCTGCCGTTCCCGTCGATCTGCCGCTGCCGGAGCGCCGCCCCGAGGACATCGCGGCAAAGCTGCGAACCCTTGACGTCGATCCGACGGCGCCGGCCGGCGAAAGACCACCAGTCGCCATTGCCGATGTCCCCTCGGATTTCCGCAATGTTCACATCATCAATGGCGCCAAGAGCGGCGAACCGCAGTTCTTCAAGCATACGCGCTGATGCGACGCCCGCCTGCCGGACGCTCCCCACGCGTCAAAAGTGCTGCCATTCCCAGAAAGATAAAGTCTCCGCCGGGAGCGGGGCACCGGTAAATTGTTCGTTAACCGCTTTGTGCGAGGGTTTGCCCTGATAACCCGATGTTTGTTCAAAGTTGCAGGGTGCCATGTACACAGCGTTGAAGTTCCCGCGGCCCGTCATTTGGGCGCACCGCCCGATTCGGTCCTGCACGATCCTCCTTTCCGCAATCGTTCTGACAGCAGCTCCGGTCGGCGCCGAGCAGCTGCGCATGGACCATGAGAACGTCACCGTTGAGCCGATCGAGGAGCGTGGAGCATCTCCAGAGCATCCCGCCGAGGTCCCGCAAGGGGCGTTCGAACCGGTCTACGAAGACAACTCTCCGCAAGCAGCAGTCGAGCCAGCGGTGCATGAAACGACGCCCGAAGGCCCGGAAATCGATTTCCAGCCTGTGGCCGAACCGGCCCTTGAACCCTTCTTCCCGGCCCAGGCAGGCCAGACTGCCGCCGAAGCAGCGCCCAGCGAGGCTGACGCTCCGGCCGGCGTCGATCCGTTGATGGAAGCCGCCGAGGCCTTCGATAAGGCGCACGATGCGTCGGGTGGTAGGGACACGGAGAACGCCGGAGGCGAAGGTTCCGCCCCTGCCGCGGCCGCTCCTGCCCAGGCCGCCGCGCCTGATCGCGCTTCTGTTCAGACTGCAGCCCCGTACGCTCCCAAGGCGGCCAGTCCCGGCAAGCCTGGCAAAGGTGAAAAGCCGGTCGAAGTCGCAGCCGTCGCCCCGGACAGCAAGACCGATATCTTCGATCAGTGGGCGCATTCGAAATTCGAAGCCCGCCAGGAAAAGGCCCCCCATCCGCTTGCCGCCCAGCATCCCGATGAATTCGTCGTCGTCTGCGAAGCCGGCTGCGCCGGGAATCCTGTCGAAATCGTCTATATGGAACGCCGCGATGCGCGCGGCCCCGTCAACGAAAAGCCGCTGAAATCCGGCCTCGTTGCCAGCACCGCATCGATCGATTGCGTCGGAGGCTGCTATGAAGGCCGCAACGCCTATGGTGCCGTCGCCGTGACCTGGGACCCCAGCGCCGTGGTCACCGAAACGGCAGGCACCAACAACGGTTGGATGACGACCGTCAAGAAAGCCGGCCCGCAGCCCGCCGACAAAACCAAGGCCGATAGCTCCGGCCGCTGGTATGATCGCATCAACTGATCGCGTTAATCATCACCATGACGACCAGACGCCCCGGCCACGCATCCGGGGCGTTGTTCTTGCCGCAAATCGGAATTCCCTCAGGTCCACAATGCCCTGAGCCCGAAGAATGCGGTGTCCTTGACGCGCCTCTTGATGCCCTGCACCCAGCTTGCGGAGCTGTCGGTTGCAAACGTCATCGAGAGGATCACGCGCCGTTCGTCCTTGGCGATGGGCGTCACCCGGTGCAGCACCTTCTGCCCTTCGAACACGATCAGCGTATTGGGTGGGGTCGCCAGCATCTGAACGTCATCGCCGTTCCGCGCTTCCAGTCGCGCCGCCGAAAGCCCGTCCGGGCCGTGGCCGGAATTTATGATGGGGATGAGCACTGTGAGATGCCGGCCCTTATAGAAGTTGTGATCGTAGTGCCAGCCGATATGATCTCCGGGCCGCTCGTAGAACAGAACCGAGCATGAACTCTGGTCGTAGATCGGCGTCGGCCGCACCTGTTCGCCGACGATCCCAGACACGAGGTTGCAAAGCTCGTTCGAGTGGTATAGCCCGACCGTCTTCGGCGCATGCTTCAACAGTGTCTCGTAGGCGACCGTTCCACCTTTTTTGTGGCTCGGCAGATAGCTGCGCTCGGTATCGACGAGACCGGAAATCTCGGCACGAACCTGTTCGAACACTACGCCAGGTAGAACGTTCTCGAGCCGTACCAGCCGGTGGCTGAAATCGGGCCACTCCTCCCGCCCGGCGTTCAGTCCGCCAAGCTCCAAAGCCTCGTTGCGATACGTTTCCTGTAGCATGCTAAGTGTCCGATAGAGGCCGGCGCGTGAGATCCAAAGGCCGTACACGCTGGCTGTCAGCACGGCCAGGGCGACGGCAACGAAGGTGAGGGTCGACATCCCGTGCTCCGTTTCATGAATTGGAAGTTCCTCAGCGACCTGAACGTGATCATTGCCAGCGGCACATTCAAGATGCGCCGAGCAGGCCACGTTTTCGGTTTTGAAGCAATGATGGACGTCAAGGTGACCGCTGTTCCGGCCGGGACAGACGGCGCCGCCGCTTGCGGTCATTGTGGTTTCTCGCAAGCGGCCCGTGCCGCGAGCCACCAATGACGCAATTCAATCATGAGCAATGGAGTTAGAAATGAACGTTATGTCCTTCACCCGCGCAGCCGTTCTCGGTGGTGCGGTCGCCTTCGCCGCACTTGCTGGCGGCACCGGTCAATCCGAAGCCGCCGGGTTCAAGGGGCTGTCGAACCTCAACGCCGGATTCACGCAAAGCGAGGTCCAGAAAGTGGGTCACCGCCACCGCCGCTCCGGCATTCATCTGTTCCACAAGCGCCATGACGGGTGCGGCTTCTATAAGTGGAAGTGGCTTCACACCGGCTCGTTCTATTGGAAGAAGCGCTATTTCATCTGCAAGGGCTGGTGGTAATCCTTCCACGGCTGAGTTGAGACAAGCCCCTGGCGCGCAAGCTCCGGGGGTTTGCTCGTTCAAGCGCTAGCGCAGTCGCGCCTGCTCAAGGGCATCTGGTATGCTGCATCACAGCGGCATTGCCGGCGCCCACATGGGGCAGCGTGCGTAGCCCACGCGGTCGTCGGGAGAATAAAGATAGCCGCGCTGGAAAAGCGCCGTACCATCGAAGTAGGTGCAGCTGATCGCGGGCCGGCCGTGGCTCTGCGAGACAAAGACCTTCGATTGCCAGACGACGATCCCCCACGTCGACGCTGTCAGTGCCAGCCACGCCAGGATCAGTAGACAAAGCGATGTGATCAGCGCCCGCTGCATGTTCCGCCGCGATGGTTGCACTTGAGTTCAGCCGGTCGGGCCGCCGCCTACTCTGCCGCCTCCTTGGCATAGCCGAGCTGGCTGTTCAGCTTGGCGATCAGGTCGGATGCGGCTTCCGGGATGTTGGTGCCCGGACCGAACACGGCCTTGGCGCCGGCGGCGAACAGCGCGTCGTAGTCGGCTGGCGGAATGACGCCGCCGACGACGATCATGATGTCGCCGCGCCCCTGCGCTTCGAGCGCGGCTTTCAGCTCCGGCACCAGCGTCAGGTGACCGGCCGCCAGCGACGACACGCCGACGATGTGCACGTCGTTCTCGACCGCTTGCCGCGCGGCTTCGTCAGGCGTTGCAAACAACGCGCCGATATCGACGTCGAAGCCCAGATCAGCAAACGCCGAGGCGATCACCTTCTGCCCGCGGTCGTGTCCGTCCTGGCCCATCTTGGCGATCAGGATGCGCGGACGGCGTCCGTCGTTGGCCTCGAACGCTTCCACCATCTGAAGCACGCGATCGATGTTTTTGTTCACGCTCTGCGCCTCCGCTCTGTAAACACCGGAGATGGCGCGGATCTCCGCGCGGTGCCGGGTGAAGACCTTTTCCATCGCATCCGAAATTTCGCCGACCGTCGCCATCTTGCGCGCAGCCTCGACGGCAAGCTGCAAAAGGTTGGCGTTGCCGGCAGCCCCATTTGTCAGCGCGGTGAGCGCGGCCTGCGTCTCAGCTTCGTTGCGCTCGGCCCTGAGCTTCTTCAGCTTCTCGAGCTGCTGGTTGCGGACCGAATTATTGTCGACCTTGAGGAGTTCGATGATCGCGTCGTTCTCGACGCGGTACTTGTTGACGCCGACGATCGTCTGCTGGCCTGAATCGATGCGCGCCTGGGTGCGTGCCGCCGCTTCTTCGATCCTCAGTTTCGGGACGCCCGCCGCGATGGCCTTCGCCATGCCGCCGAGTTTTTCGGCTTCCTCGATGTGGATGAGCGCGCGCGCCGCCAGATCGTGGGTGAGCCGCTCCACATAAGCCGAGCCGCCCCACGGGTCGGCAATCCGACAGGTGCCTGTTTCCTGCTGCAGGAACAACTGCGTGTTGCGCGCGATGCGCGCCGAGAAGTCGGTCGGCAGCGCGATCGCTTCATCGAGCCCGTTGGTGTGCAGCGACTGGGTGTGGCCTTGCGTCGCCGCCATCGCCTCGATCGCCGTTCGGATGACGTTGTTGAACACATCCTGTGCAGTGAGCGACCAGCCGGATGTCTGCGAGTGGGTTCTCAGCGACAGCGAGCGTTCGTCCTGCGGTGCAAATTCCTCTTTCACCAGCTTGGCCCACAGAAGGCGCGCAGCGCGGAGCTTGGCGACCTCCATGAAGAAGTTCATGCCGATTGCCCAGAAGAACGAAAGCCGTGGCGCGAACCGGTCGATCGGTAGCCCGGCGGCGACGCCGGCCCGGGCATAATCGATACCGTCGGCAAGCGTATAGGCGAGTTCCAGGTCGGCCGTCGCGCCCGCTTCCTGCATGTGATAGCCGGAGATGGAGATCGAGTTGAACTTCGGCATGTTCTGGCTGGTGAAGGCGAAGATGTCGGAAATGATCCGCATCGAAGGTTCGGGCGGATAGATATACGTATTGCGGACCATGAACTCCTTGAGGATGTCGTTCTGGATGGTCCCCGACAGCTTGTCGGCCGAGACGCCTTGTTCTTCACCTGCGACGATGAAGAGGGCCAGCACCGGCAACACCGCCCCGTTCATGGTCATCGATACCGACATTTCGGACAGGTCGATGCCCGAGAACAGCGTGCGCATGTCGTAGATGGAATCGATCGCCACACCGGCCATGCCGACGTCGCCCTTCACGCGCGGATGATCGGAATCGTAACCGCGGTGGGTTGCCAGATCGAAGGCGACCGATAGCCCCTTTTGCCCCGCCGCGATGTTGCGCCGGTAAAAGGCATTCGAATCTTCCGCCGTCGAGAATCCGGCGTATTGGCGGATCGTCCACGGCTGGGCCGCATACATCGCGGGATAAGGCCCGCGCAGGTAGGGCGCAATGCCCGGATACGTCTCCAGGAAGTCGAGGCCCTTGAGGTCGGCTTCGCCGTAGACGGGCTTCACGTCGATGCCTTCGGGCGTTGTCCACACGCCGCTGGCGGGCGTCACCTCAGGGGCTTTTGTGGTGCCAAGGTCGATCGTGGTGAAATCAGGGATCTGGGTCATGGGCTCTTTTGCGGCCTCGCCGCGCTCAGGTGCTTGTGCGGCTCTGCCGCAGTCAGGAGTTGTGCGGCTCTGCCACATACAGGTGTTTTGTTCTGCAACAAAACTAGACCGGCAGCGCCGTTCTGCAAATAGTCCAACAGTTGCGCTAAGGCGGCACTGGAACTCTATGCGACACGCTTAATCCAATGGTATAGCAGGTCCTCCGATCACAGAACCTAGGCCGGACAAAGAAAAACCAATGCAACTCAAGACCTTGATCGCCGTACTCGCGACCGCCGTGCTGTCATCGGTTGCCGCGCTGGCCGCAGATGAGTCCGCGGCCAACACGACTTCAGAAGCTGTTGGCACTCAATCGGCCAACACGACTTCAGGAAGTGTTGGCACAACAGAGCCCCCCGAGCCCGACGATTACCGCACCGGGGAGTACCGCGCGCCGGTACCGGCGACGCTCAAAGGCGGTAGGGTCGTCGACACCGAGGCCGCCGAGGTTCTTTTCAAGAGCGGTGCAGTGTTTATCGACGTGTTTCCGCAGGCCCCCAAACCGGCCAACCTGCCGAAGTCGACGATCTGGCGCGAACCCAAGCATACGACGATCAAAGGCGCGGTGTGGCTGCCGAATGTCGGGTACGGCGTCTTGAACGACGAATTCGAGAAATATTTCCGTGACGGGCTGGATCGCTTGACGGGTGGCGACAAGACGAAGCCTCTGGTGTTCTTCTGCCTGCGCGACTGCTGGATGAGCTGGAACGCGGCCAAGCGTGCGCTCGAATGGGGCCACACCGACGTCACCTGGTTTCCTGACGGGGTAGACGGCTGGAAGGAATGGAACCTTGAAGTCGCAGACCGCAAGGCGGAGAAGTAAGGGCATCCTTCAATCCCTCGACGGAGGGAGCCCAAGCACGTCTCGGAAGATGCAACAGCGTCCGGTGCCCAACTCGCATGACCCCTTTCACGTACCGCCCCGGCGGCCCCGCCCGCTTTTAATTGCAATCCGGCAGGGCCGAAGGCCCAGCGCGAAGCTGAAGCTTCGCGTCATCGCGCTAAAAAGCTACGGGGTGCAGTCACTACGCGGGGGGTACTGCAATCCGGTACTCGTAGCCAAAGAGTGTGGTACGACTTGCCACTAGTTCTTAGAGGAGTCAGATAGCAAAGGTTTGCAGATTTTCTCGAGTTCTTCGACGGCCTGCACAACAAGAGTTTGTAGTGCATCATTCTCCTCATGTTGCCATACCTTGGCGTCATATTCCCTTTTTCGCTCAAAGTCGGCGACAGCCTCGTTAGGTGGATAAGTTACTATCCTCATTCGTGCCGCAACTAGAAACTCATTGAGCGCTTTATTTAGCTTCACAAACGGTTCATCGGCCTGTTCGCCAAAATAAGCTCTGAAACGATACCTTTTCGACTGGAGCTGAGCAAAAAACTCTCGGTGGTAGTTGTATCGCTCGAACGGCACGTAAAGCAGATCCAGGTGTCGCGCCAAGTCTTCAGTTTCGTCGTCATTTTTCTGCCGTGTCGCACCTTCTCCCGGCGAGCTAAACGGGCTCCTTAGAACAGGAAAAATATCCCGAGCT
>LOEV01000195.1 GCA_001516065.1 Alphaproteobacteria bacterium BRH_c36 | reverse complement strand
GGCGCGACATCAGGGCCACTAGCAACATCAATGGCTTAGTGAGGCATTTATCGCGCCTTAGTTGACTCAAACCTCGCCGTATCATCGGTCAACTCAGGCGCGACGCCTCACGAGTTCGGATCCTGGCCACTTGTGTACGCATCTGCAACCTAATTGGCGTCTCCTTTCTGCATCCCAAAAAACACCTGTTCAGTAAGCCTTCCTTAAGCATAGCGGGGTAGGTTGAGGCTTATCCAGTCTTCTGGATTGTGAGGGTGGTTCGCCACCTTCGTTTTGACGCCTCCCTGTTGACTAAAGAGCCGCCGGCGCTTGCGCTTGCGGCTCCTTTTTTGTTGGCGCTCGGCGCAACGATACGGCATTTGGTTTGATACCGGCGATTTGCGTGGTCGCGACATCCGCGCGGTCCGATTCTTAGGACCTTCAACTGGTCCAGAACTGCGCAAGCGCGTGTTGGCCCAAACAAGAAGTACCATCTTGCACCGCTCTTGCAGGCTAGATGGGGAGAAGTTTAAAACTGCCTCGTTTTGGGCCTTGTTGTTAACTATCCGGGTTTAAGTTTTCAGCGTAATCTTAGTGATGGGTCCGGTAACTCAAGTAGCGTTGTGTGACATGAGCGAGTTTAGAAGCGTGCAGAATGGCCTGGTGGCAGACCGTGTGACAGTGTCGTTTGGCGAGAGGTTCGAAGCCTCGGGACAATTCGATGCGGTGTTCCGGGAAGGTATGGGCCTTGTTGAAGAGGTCGCCGCCTATCTCGACGGGTTAGGTCGGCGCGAGTCGAAGGCTCTCAAGCCACCACTTTCCGTACTCTATGCAACCGAAAGCATGCGTCTGACGACTCGGCTCCTCGACCTTGCCTCCTGGTTGTTGATCCGCCGCGCCCTGAAAGAGGGTGAGATCGACGCCGACGAGGCCAAGCGCAAGCGCCAGCGCGTCAAGCTGAAGGCGCTCGGGCGTCCAGGTCACATCAAGCGGTTCGAGGAGTTACCCGCATCGCTGCAGGATCTCATCGAGCGCAGCTTCGCGCTGCACGACCGCATCGTAAAGCTCGACCAGGCAGTGAGGTCGGAGAATTCACCCGGAATCGATTGTCTCGATGAACCGTCGGTCGGCAACCCGGTTGCCGCCCAGATGAACCTGCTGCGTCAGGCGTTCGGAAATTAGTGTGGCGTGGCAACACGACGCCAGTAAATTATGCTTTCGATGGAAAACTTTGGGTTGCCTTGCGGCGTGATCGGATCCCGCCTACGCGCAGGGCTGTCCGGGGATGAGGCTTTAGATTGGGCAGCACCGGTATACAAAAAGGCCCGGGTCGTTCCCCGGGCCTTTTGGCGTTTTGGACTTAAGCCGAAGCTCAAAAGAGGCCTTCGAACTTCTTCTTGAAGCGGCTCAGGCGGCCGCCGCGGTCCATCAGTTTCTGGTCGCCGCCGGTCCAGGCCGGATGCGAGTTCGGGTCGATGTCGAGGGTAATGGTGTCGCCCTCCTGACCGTAGGTCGAGTACGTCATGAACTCGGTGCCGTCGGTCATGACCACCTTGACCTGGTGGTAATGCGGGTGGAATTCGGGATCTTTGTTCATCGCGTACCGTCCACTTTAGGATGCCTCCGCCGGCTGTGAAACCAGCACCCGCGAACCTGTGTTAGGCCGCTGGCCGTAGCCGAGGCATCGGATTCGCCTGTCTTGCAAGGAATTCAAGCCGGTTCAATAGTCCGAAACGTAATAAGAAACAAGGCGGCGAGCTGAAAAATCGGCGCGGGCGGGGCGTTTTGTCCTTATAGCGGGTAGAAGTTTGCGGGGCGGCTGCCTTGCCGGGTGGGTTAAGGTTGGGCATCCTGCCCGCAGCCTGCCACGTCCTTTCCAGTCAGATGAAAGAGTTCGATTCCCTTGAAGAAGCAGAACGACAATCCCGGTGAGGCTGAAGCCGCCGCCAAACGCCACTCGTTAAAGCCGTTGATGGGCTTGAAACCCTACGTGATGCGCTACCGGGGGGTGCTGGCTGGTGCTGGCGTTGCCCTGGTGGTCTCGGCGGTGGCGATGCTGAGCGTTCCGCTCGCGGTGCGCCGCATGATCGATCATGGGTTTGCCGGCACGGACCATACGCTGATCGGCCAGTACTTCGTGATGCTGATCGCGATCGGGATCGTTCTGGCGCTGGCGAGCTCGTCGCGCTTCTACTTTGTCAATTGGCTCGGTGAGCGTGTCGTCTCGGATCTGCGCACCGACGTGTTCGCGCATCTGGCCCGACTTGGCCCGGCCTTCTTCGAGCGCTCGCATTCCGGCGAGATGATGAGCCGGCTGACGGCCGATACCACCCAGATCAAGGCGGCGGCGGGAACGGCGCTCAGCCAGCTTCTGCGCAATACGATCATGCTCGTGGGCGCCCTCGTCATGATGCTGGTGACGAGTTGGACGCTCTCGCTACTCGTGCTGGTGGCGATCCCGGCGATCGTGCTGCCGCTGATGGCTTACGGCAAAGTCGTGCGCAAGAAATCGCGCGAAGCCCAGGACCGTCTCGCGGGGGCTTCGGCGTATGCTGCCGAAAACCTGTCGGCAGTTCGCACCATGCAGGCATTCGGCCACGAGGGCGAAGTCTCGCGACGCTATGGCGTGGCTGTCGAAGAAGCGTTTCAGGCTGCGCGGCAGCGGCTTGTCGCGCGCGCAGGCTTGACAGCGGTGGCGATCGGGCTCGTGACAACCAGCATCGTCGCGGTGATGTGGTATGGCGCTTCTTCCGTCGTATCGGGCGAGATCAGTGCCGGGCGGCTCAGCCAGTTCGTGCTCTACGCTGTTTTTGCGGCGGGCGCGCTTGCAGAACTTGCCGAAGTCTGGGGTGAAATGAGCCAGGCGGCAGGGGCGACCGAACGGCTGATGGAGCTCTTGGCGGTCGCACCCGAAATACGCTCTCCGGCAAAGCCGGTTGCGCTGCCAACGCCGCCACGCGGGCAAGTGGCTTTCGAAAACGTCAGTTTCCACTATTTCTCGCGCCCGGACGATGCTGCACTCGACAATGTCTCTTTCGAGATTGCGGCCGGCGAGACGGTGGCTTTGGTGGGGCCGTCAGGGGCGGGCAAGTCTACGATATTCAGCCTGTTGCTTCGCTTCTTCGATCCAATTAGCGGGGTGATCCGGGTCGATGGCGTCGATATCAGGCAGGCGGACGTTGAGGAGGTGCGCGCGCGCATGGCGCTGGTGCCGCAAGACGTCGCCTTGTTCGCCGACACGGTGGCCGAAAACATCCGATATGGCACGCGGGGGGCTTCGCTCAAGGATGTCGAGGCGGCAGCGGTGGCGGCCCATGCCGATAAGTTCATCCGGGCGTTGCCGGAGGGGTATGCAACGCAGTTGGGCGAGCGCGGGGTGACGCTTTCGGGCGGGCAGCGCCAGCGCATCGCCCTGGCGCGGGCGTTGCTGCGCGAATCGCCGATCCTGCTGCTCGACGAAGCCACCAGCGCGCTCGATGCGGAAAGCGAGCAGGATGTGCAGAAGGCCCTGGAGGATGTGATGGTGGGACGGACAACGCTTGTCATTGCGCACAGGCTGGCGACCGTGAAGCAGGCCGACCGCATCATCGTTATCGAAGACGGTCGCATCGTCGAAGTGGGCGATCACCGATCGCTGTCGCAAGCCGGCGGCCTCTATGGGCGGCTTGCCGAATTGCAGTTCGGACTGGAAGCTGCCGAGTAGCCTAGTGGGGCGTCGCGACTAAATCGAACGACGTTGCGGCTATGATGCGATTTAGGCGCGACGGGCCACTAGAGCGCGCGGTTGCTATTCGTCACCTTCAGGAAACCGCTTGCACCCCCGGCCTTCGCGGGGGCAGGCTTTTGCCGAACATGTTCTAAAGGGCCATCCGGTTCAGCCGTGCTTCATGTTCGAAACGTCGGCGCGGTCCCATTCGGGGATCGCGTCGTCGTGGGCCTGCAGCGACTGATAGGGACCGTTGTGGTGGCCATTGGTGACCAGTTTAGCGCCGCGGTCACGGCGGAACTCGGTGGAGCGGATGAAGTCGCGGATGCGCGGCTGGATCTCGCTACGCCAGCGCCGGCCGTTGAAGACGCCGTAATGGCCGACGCCGGGTTGCACGTAGTGGAATTTCTCGTCGTAAGGCAGGTTGCTGCACAGGTCCTGGGCGGCTTCGGTCTGGCCGCGACCTGAGATGTCGTCGCGCTCGCCTTCGATGGTGAGGAGCGCGGTGCGCTGGATCTTGGAGAAATCAACCCGTGTGCCACGATGCACGAACGTTCCCTCGGGGATTGCATGGGTCTGGAAGACGGTTTCGACCGTCTGCAGGTAGAACTCAGCGGTCAGATCCATCACGGCGAGATACTCTTCGTAGAATTCGCGGTGCTGGGCGACACTGTCGCAGTCGCCTTTGACGAGATCCTCAAACAGGTTCATGTGCGCCTTCGCGTGGCGCTCGAGGTTCATGGTCATGAACCCGGTCAGCTGTACGAAACCTGGATAGACGCGGCGCATGAAGCCGGCGTTCGGGAAGGGAACCAGCGAAATGACATTCTTTTCGAACCAGTCCATCGATTTCTGTTCGGCGAGCTGATTGACGGCGGTTGGGTTACGGCGGGTATCGATCGGACCACCCATCAGCGTCATCGACATCGGCTGGTAGGGATCATCCTCGCCGGCCATGAAACCGGCTGCGACAAGCACCGGCACCGCTGGCTGACAGACAGCGATGATGTGGGTGCGCATACCGACGTGGCGGATGAACTCGATGACATAGTCGACGTAATCGTTGAGATCGAAGCGGCCGTCGGTGACGGGGACATCGCGGGCATCGATCCAGTCGGTGATATAGACGTCGTGCTCGGGCAGCATGGCCTCCACGGTGCCGCGAAGCAGCGTGGCGTAGTGGCCTGACATCGGGGCCACGATAAGGACCTTTGGCAATTCATCGCCGTTGCCGACCCATTCGTCGCGGGCGAAATGGATCAGGTTGCAGAACGGCTTGCGGCGGACGGTTTCGATGCGGATGGGGACGTCGATGCCGTCGATGTGGACAGCGTCTATGTTCCATTCAGGCTTACCGTATCGGCGGGTTATACCCTCGAACACATCCATGGCAGCCGCAATCGATCTGCCCATCGGAGTCATAGCGATCGGGTTGAATGGCATCTGCATCTGCATCTTGAGGCCCTGTGCCGCAATACGCATGGGCGAGATCAGCGCGTGCGCAAACTCGTACGCATGATAGTTCATTGGACCCTTTCAGCGGCACCTAGACACGGATGATGCGGCGCACCAATTTTGATTGCATTGCCGCATTCTCGCCGTTTTTTGTCAAGTTCGAGACAATGGGGGCTGCGGCATCGACGCCAATGCTACTGCAAAATCGTAACCACACAACATAACCTAAGTAACACCTGGACTTGTGCAAGTTTTCTCTTCGTCAACTTCCATTGATGAAATGTTTTTTTAGAATTCGTGGCGGAATAGCCCCGGAATTTGTTTGATGGATCGGCGCTGGCCGACGTCAGCGGTTGGTCAGTTTGAGTTCGATGCGACGGTTCTTGCGCAGCGAATCGATGTCGTTACCGCGTTCGAGGGGCGCAAATTCGCCATAGCCGGCGGCAACTAGCCGGTTCGGCGGCACGCCGCGCGAGATCAGATAGCGCACAACTGACATGGCCCGAGCGGTCGACAATTCCCAGTTCGAGGGGAACTGGGGCGTGCTAATCGGCTGCACGTCGGTGTGGCCGTCGACCTGCAGAGCCCACTCGATCTCCTTGGGGATCTGGCCCTCAAGCTCGATGATTGCCGAAGCAAGCTGGTCCATGGCTGCAAGGCCTTCGGCGGTCATCAGGTCGCTGCCGGAGGGAAAGAGAACTTCCGACTGGAAGACGAAGCGGTCGCCGACGACGCGGATGTCCTTGCGCCCGGCAAGCAGTTCGCGCAGGCGGCCGAAGAAATCCGAGCGGTAGCGTTTTAGCTCCTGGACCTGGCGTGCGAGGGCCGCATTGAGGCGCGAACCGAGATCCTTGATGCGATCCTGGGCTTCCTGGTCCTTCCGTTCGCTGGCTTCGAGCGCCTCGTTGAGGGCGGCGATCTGGCGGCGCAAGGAGAGCATCTGCTGATTCAGGAGATCGACCTTGGCGAGAGCCTCGTTGGAGATTTCCTTCTGATTTTCGAGATCGGTGGTGAGCGATGAAATGCGCGCCGTGGCGGCCTTCTGGGCGTCGTCGCCACTCAGCGCAAAGCCGGACAACCTTGTATTTTCCTCGCGCAATGTGGCGAGCGAAGCCTGCAGGGCGGCGAGATCGTCTTCGGCCGATTTCGTCTTGCCGCGCTCGAGCGAGAGGATGCTGGTGAGTTCGGCGATCTGGCGATTAAGGCGATTGAGGGCTGTGTCCTTGCCCGACGACTCCTGCGTGGCGAAATACTGCGCCAGCATGAAGATCGACATGAGGAAGGTCACGACGAGAAGTAGCGTGGACAGCGCGTCCACGTATCCGGGCCAGAATTCACCGTAGTCGGCGCCGCGCCGTGTTCGAGCCATCCGTCAGCTCCCGCGCCGCTGGATGTTTTGGGCGAGTTCGCGAAGAGTATCGGTGACGATGGTCTGCTGGGAGGCCTGCTCGTCGACCCATTCGCGCACGATCTTTTGTTCCGAGCGCATCTGGTTGATGAGCTGGCTGACGCCGCGGGCGAGATCCTTGACCGGTTCGGCGTCGCTTTGGGCGCCGGCGAGCCCGCCCTCGCCTAGGCGCGCGTTCAACTCCTCCAGCACGCGCTGCATGTCGTAGAGTGTTGCGGCGAGCTGGCGGTTGACGGCGCCCTCGCTGGCGTCGGCGATCGGCGAGATTTCGGTGATGCCGGACAGCCATTCTTCCAATTCGTTATAGAAGCGGTTGTGGGCATGGCTCGCCTGGAGTTCGAGGAAGCCGAGGATCAGCGAACCGGACAGACCGAGCAGGGACGAGGAGAACGCCGTCCCCATGCCCTTCATGGGAGCCGACAATCCGGCCTTCAAGTCGCCGAAGAGCTGCACGGTATCGGAAGCGTTGGTGTCGATCTCGCCGATGACACTGCCGACAGCCTTGATGGTTTCGAGGAGACCCCAGAACGTGCCGAGCAGGCCGAGAAAGACAAGGAGCCCGACAAGGTAGCGGCCGGTATCGCGGGCTTCGTCGAGGCGGGAGGCCAGCGAATCCATGATCGAGCCCATGGAAGCGGTCGACAGCGAAATAGCGCCGGTGCGGTCGCGCAGCAACGTCGCCATGGGGGCGAGGAGGCGGGGCTGGTGGGCAATGGCAAGGCCGGGGTCGGCGATGCGGAAAGCGTTCACCCAGCGGATTTCGGGGTAAAGCCGCAGTACTTGGTTGAAGGAATAAAGAATCCCGAAGAACAAAACCGCGACGATGAGGCCGTTCAACGCCGGGTTGTTCGCAAAGGCATCCGCCAGGGGCCGGTAGAGAATTGCGACAATGAAGCCGACGAGGGTGAGGAAAATCACCATGCGCGCGAGGAAGAGCCCCGGCGGCTTCAGCGTTCTGTGGAACGTACCTGAACCGAGGTCTGATTTGCGTCGTCTCGCCATGCATCGGCCTCCAGCGGTGTTCAGCGAATTCTTGGGCCAGACTGTCTTAGCCTAACCCTTATACAGCTGAAACGGGCAAGATTGGGCTCTCCCGGCTGACTTGTTGTACCGGTGCTTGCGACAATGGCCAAACAATTCAAATCGGTGGTGTTCCCAAGGGAACACTCATCGCCCTGTTGCGTCCGTGAGGATGGCTAAAAGGCTTTTTTTGATGTCCGAGTTGGCAGCGACGATGCTGCCATGTTCCAGCATGGCGTCGTTGCCGTGGAGATCGCTCGTCATGCCGCCGGCTTCGCGCACGAGGACGATCCCGGCGGCCATATCCCAGGGCCCGAGGTTGCGCTCCCATATTCCGTCGAAGCGGCCGGACGCGGTCCAAGCCAAGTCTATCGCCGCCGAGCCGGTGCGCCGGATGCCGGCAACGGTAGCCATCACGGCGCGAAGCTCCTTGCGGAAGATCTCGTGCTGGGGGCGTCCACGATGGGGAATGCCGGTGGCGATGACGCATTCGCCGATATCCCGGCGGCCGGCGACGCGCAGCCGGCGGCGGTCGTTGAGGAAGGCGCCTTTGCCCTTTTCGGCGGTGTAGAGTTCATCAAGCACCGGATTGTAGATTACTCCCGCGACAAGCTCGCCCTCGCGCTCGAGGCCGATTGAAATGGCAAACAACGGAATGCCGTGGAGAAAGTTTGTGGTGCCGTCAAGGGGATCGACGATCCAGCGGTGGGATTTGTCGGCGCCTTCAACCACGCCTCGTTCTTCCATCAGGAAGCCGTAGCCTTCGCGGGCTTTTGAAAGCTCGTTATAGATGATCTCCTCGGCGCGTAGATCGGCGGCGGAGACGAAATTCGCCGGTCCTTTGACGGACACCTGGAGATTTTCGACCTCACCGAAGTCGCGGTTGAGGCTGCGTCCGGCCTTGCGGGCGGCCGTGACCATGACGTTGATGAGGGGTGAAGCGGCCATGAATCGGATTCCGGTGTGGTGGCGCGGCTGATGAGGCCAAAGAGTTGCGCGGTTGCGAAGGGAGTGGGACTTGTGGCCCGTCGCGCCTAAATCGCATCATAGCCGCAACCTCGTTCGATTTAGGCGCGACATGAGGGCCACTAGCAACATCAATGACTTAGTGAGGCGTTTATCACGCCTTAATTGACACTGGCCTCGCCGCACCGCCGGTCAATTAAGGCGCGACGCCTCACTAGAGAGCAATCGCATTTCGAGGAACCACGGCCGCGCTTCTCAAGTCTTTGATTTGTCGTATGTTCTAGCCGCAAAACCGCCGACCCGTTTGCGGGACATCCTCTAGCCCGCCGACGCCGACTTGGCAAGGGCGGCAGGCGGCTCGCGTTTGAGACGGGGTGTCTGCCGAAGCGGACCCGGTCACGGCTCCAGCGGGTTGACCTGACGACGCTCCTGCCACTCTACGGCGGCTTTTTCCGCAGCAAGTCGCTGGTCTTGCGGCAGTGCGGAGATCTTTTCGTCCATGGCCGGATCGGGTAGGCCGCCGGCCTTCGCTACGAGACGCCACTTGGCCATTTCGACAGGGCTCGCTACGACGCCGAGGCCTTCGGCGTAAATATAGGCGAGGCGGTTCTGGGCGCCGGCGATACCGCTATCGGCAGCCTGATGCATGTAGCGCAGCGCCTTGTGGACGTCCTTCTTCAGCCCGTTCCCCTGCAGCAGCATGATGGAATAGTCGTACTGGGCGGCTGGCAAGCCCTGCTCGGCGGCCAGCGAAATCCACCGGGACGCTTCATAGGCATCGGGCTCCACCCCGACGCCTTTCTGGTAGAGCGCGCCGAGGTCGTACTGGGCGGCAGCCAGGCCCTGCTCGGCGGCATACTTGATATGCTGCGCAGCGCGGTGGGGGTTTTGAGGCTTGCCGTCACCCTTAAGGAACAGAAGACCGAGGTTGTAATTGGCCTCGGGGTGACCCTTGCGAGCGGCCTGCTCGAACATTTCTGCGGCTGCGGTTCTATCCTTCTCTACGCCGCGGCCCTCGGCTGCGATGAGACCGAGGGCGAACATGGCGTTGACGTCGCCGAGTTCGGCACCGCGCGTGTACCACTTCACAGCGGCGGCCTCGTCCTGGGGTACGCCGAAGCCCTCGCCGTAGATGCGGCCGATGAGGGTGTGAGCGGCGGGATCTCCCTTGGCGGCTGCGGTTTCGGCAAGCTTCAGGGCAGTCAGGTAGCGGCCCTGGTCGAAGGCGATGTAGGCTTGCGAATTGCCGGAACCGGTACCGGCCGCGGGGGGAG
>LOEV01000194.1 GCA_001516065.1 Alphaproteobacteria bacterium BRH_c36 | reverse complement strand
AGCGAACTTCGGAGACAAAGGGACACTAGAATCAGAAAGTTGCTAGTGTGATGATTCAGAAGTTCGCTACCACCTGCGGCTCGGTTCAGAGCAAACTTCTGAATCTGAATCACACTAGCCCGCCTTTCTCACAGGGATGCGCGTCGTCATCGCTCCAGGGCGGGTCACTCGGCAACGAGGGACGCGAAAAGCGTACGGGTTGATACGGTTGAGCGACTCGACATGCCGAAGCTTCCTAAGCCGATCGCCCGCCCCGGACGACCTGAAAGGCGGGCTAGGGCAAGTAAATAATCTTACCGGGATTCATGATTGCATGCGGATCGAGAGCCTGCTTGATCCGAGCCATGATATTAACGCCGGCGCCGAGTTCGGCTTGCAGATACTTCATTTTACCCTGGCCGATGCCGTGTTCGCCGGTACACGTTCCGTCCATGGCGATGGCGCGCTGCGCAAGGCGGCCCGAGAATGCTTCGATCTTGCGGCGCTCGGCGCTATCGTCCGGCTGATGCATCACGAGTGCATGGAAGTTTCCATCTCCAACGTGTCCGACGATCGGGGCGATAAGCCCGCAGGCGGCGATGTCGGCCTGCGTTGCGGCGACGCATTCGGCGAGCCGGGAGACCGGAACACAGACATCCGTCACCAGAGGACGCAAGCCAGGCCAGGCTTCGCGCACGGCCCATAAGGCATCGTGGCGGGCCTTCCATAACTTTCGCCTCTCAGTCTCGTCTGCGGCGCTCGACACATGAATAGCACCTTCGGACAGGGCCAGTTCCTCGAACGTTTCGGACTGTTCGCTTACCGCAGCCTCTGAGCCATGGAACTCGATGAACAAGGTCGGGACCTCTTCCAGCGACAGTCCCGCGTGCGCATTGACCGCACGAAGAACCAGCGGGTCGAGGAGTTCAATGCGGGCGAGCCCCAGCCCCAGCGCCATCGCCGCCATGGTCGTGGTGCAGGCGGCTTCCAAAGTGGGGAACGCAGCGATGGCGGCAACAACTTTCTCAGGCATGCCGTGAAGGCGCAGCGTTACTTCGGTGATGATGCCAAGCGTTCCCTCCGAACCGACAAGCAGCCGGGTCAAGTCGTATCCGGCCGAGGATTTGCGGGCACGACTGGCGCTGTCGATGATGCTTCCATCGGCCATCACGGCTTTCACGGCGATGACGTTGTCGCGCATGGTGCCATAGCGGACTGCAGTCGTTCCGGAGGCGCGTGTCGCGGCCATGCCACCAATAGTGGCTTCCTCGGTGCCCGGATCAACGGGGAAGAACAGGCCGGTATCACGCAGGTAGGCGTTGAGTTTGCCGCGCGGGACGCCCGCTTCAACCGTGCAATCGAGATCGCCGGTATCGACGCGCAGGACCCGGTCCATCCGCGACAGGTCGAGAGATATGCCGCCATACGGAGCGTTCACGTGGCCTTCCAGCGAAGTGCCGGCACCGAACGGGATGATCGGGACGCGGTAGCGTGCAGCAATCGCGACGACGCCGACGACGTCCTCCGTCGAGCGGGCGAAGACCACAGCATCCGGCGGCTGCCCGTCGATCCAGGTCAACGTATGTGCGTGCTGGCGGCAAAGTTCGTCGCCCGTTTCGACCTGCGCGCCCAGGCTCTGCTTGATGTCGGCGATGGCCGCACGACAGGCGTTGTGGTCAGGGCGCGGGTCTGGCATTTCGGTCGATCCGTTCTTTCATGCGGCAATGATTGAAGTATAGCACCGGCTGAGGCCTCAGCGGCAATGCGCCAGCCGACAAATCGGCGCCGGACAGTACCGGTAGCGATCGTAAATCCCGCCGTGCCCCTAAACCGCCGCACTTTCGTTCTGGGTCTGGCTAATCTAAAAGGCCTTGAATAATCCGTCGTTCACTGAACACAGGTTGCCAAACCATGTTGCAGCGTTTCGTCCCCGTCCTTGCGATGCTCGTTTGGGTTGCCGCGTCCTGGTGTGGACCGGCGCAAGCAGCCGCGCCCGAGCGCTGGGTGCGGATCGCCCAGCATACGATCGACGTCAACGCGAAAGAAGAAACGATCGATCTTGCGGCCGCGCAAGGCTCCTTCGTCGGATTCCAGCTGCGCGCCAGAGGAGGCCGCGTCGCCATCCAGCAAATCGTCCTGAAATTCCAAGGCGACGCCAAGCATGAGAGTCCGGCGCCATTCCAGCTGCGCTCCGGAGAAAGAACACGCGTTTTCGCGCGGGAGGATACCGAGCGCTTTCCGGAAGTTCTGAGCGTGGCCTATCAGAATGGCGTCAGAAGCGGCCGTTCGGCCATGCTCGAACTGTGGGGCCTGCAAACGCGGGACGGCCGCAACGCGGT
The DNA here is from genome assembly GCA_001516065.1 of Alphaproteobacteria bacterium BRH_c36. Taxonomy (GTDB): domain Bacteria; phylum Pseudomonadota; class Alphaproteobacteria; order Rhizobiales; family Hyphomicrobiaceae; genus Filomicrobium. The sequence goes on along the minus strand of LOEV01000194.1, from coordinate 18,774 downwards.
ACGCCCGGAACAGCAGATGCCGGTGCCGCCACCACCGCCGCGCGTCGGCCAGCTGGAGCTCGATGCGAGCACGTCAATCCTCATCGCCGCGAAGACGGCAGGCCGCGAAGTGACCAGCGAGACATTGGACGTCGCTGATGGCATCGCGAAATTCAAACGCCTGAAACTGGCGACGCGGGCAAACGAGGCGGCAATCGATCGGATCAGGGTCGTGTTTGGCGATGGCTCAAAGAAAGAATTCGCGGTCAACGGACGCCTGCAGCCCAACACCAGCACGCCATGGTTCGATATCGACGGCTCAAAATTCATCAAGAACGTCGGCCTGGAACTCAAGGAAAAGACCAGCTTGACCGCGCCTGCGCGGTTTGAACTGTATGGGGACCCGGAGGAAAACTGGATCAGGTCCGGTGGCGATGGCGCCCGCTTCAACGACGGCTGGGTCCTGATTGGCGCGCAGACCGCCGGCTTCGTTGGCTTCGACAACGACGTCATCACGCTCGCCGATCATGACGACGGCTTTTCGGAGCTTCGCGTCAATGTGAGCGGCCGGGCAATCACCTTGAACCAGTTGCGCATCGTCTACGATAACGGCGAGGAGGACATCGTGCCGGTTCGCTCACGGATCGAAGCTGGAGATACCTACGGCCCTATCACGCTGCGCAGCGGCCAGAAGGTGAAAGAGGTACTGGCGCGCTACCGCTCACGCGTGATCGAGGTGGCGAACCAGGACGAGAACTCGGCGCTGGTTCAGGTCTGGGCGAAGCGCTGAGCGATGAAAAATCCAATCGTACCGACACGCGAAGACATACGCCGGGCCGCGCACGAGTTGACGACGGTGCGCGACTTCCTGCGCTACGCCGTGTCGCAATTCACGGCCGCAGAACTCGTGTTCGGACACGGCACGACGCGGGCACTCGATGAAGCCGCTTTTCTCATTCTCGCTACGCTCAAGCTACCCATCGAAGAAATTGATCCGTGGCTCGAGGCGAAGCTCACGGCGCCCGAACGCGAGCTGGTCGCCGATGTCATTGCGCGGCGCATCGAAACGCGAAAGCCGGCTTCCTATCTGGTCGGCGAAGCCTGGATAGGCCCTTACAGCTTCCGGGTCGACGAACGGGTCATCGTGCCACGCTCGTTCATCGGCGAACTGCTGGTGGGCGGCTTCGACGAATTTATCGGGGAGTTGGGCGAGATCAGGCGCGGACTCGATCTCTGCACCGGATCGGGGTGCCTCGCAATACTGATGGCGCACGCATTTCCAGGCGCGCAGATCGTTGCCTGCGATATCTCCGCCGATGCGCTGGTGGTGGCGAAGGAGAACGTCGCGGACTATGGCCTGGAGGAGCAGATCCGGCTCGTGAGGTCCGACCTTTACGACGGGCTCAATGGCAGTCGCTTCGATTTGATCATATCCAACCCTCCGTACGTCACCGATGAGGCCGTCGCAGCCTTCCCGCCTGAATACGCCGCCGAACCGGCCCTGGCGCATGCGGGTGGCACCGACGGACTCGATCTCGTGCATCGGATTCTGAAAGGCGCTGGCACGCAGCTGGAGGCGGGCGGCACGTTCATCGCCGAGATCGGACAGGGGCGGGATCTACTCGAAAGCTGCTATCCGGAAATCCCGTTCCACTGGCTCGATACGGAACAGAGCGAGGGCGAGGTCTTATTGCTGCGCAAAGAAGATCTGCCGGGCTGAGAGGCGAGCCGCCGGGGCACGCGCGCGTCATCGTCTCTTGATCGCGGTCATTGACTTCCATGTTCAGTTGGAAGACGTTTCAACGATGCCGAACCTCGATCAATTCAGCCCCAGACTCCGCCGCTATCGAATTCACCTCGAATTGGCGCAGCGGCCGCTGTTCTGCTGCTGCTGCATGGCGCTTCTAGGAGAGGACGCACGCCGCCTTAAGCGGGTACTGACGCTAACGAGGGCCATCAAGAAGAGCTGGCGTTGATCTGCCGCTCGACTGCAATTTCAATCTGCGACGCTGCACAGACTCCTGTTGAGCGCGTCTTTCTTGTTCAACACTCGGCAAGCCGGTGTTGAGCGCGTCTTTCTCGGTCAACACTCGGCAAGCCGGTGTTGAGCTTAGCCGAATGCGCCGAAGTGGTGGGAGATGCCGGTGCCCATCTCACGAACCAGTTCGTAAGTCTCCTGCATCGGCGCCAGCAACTCGCGCTCAAGGCGGCCGTATTCGTCTATCCCGTGCGGCCTGTAGGTCGCCTTCTCGTCGTAGTCCTCGCCGCTGATGGTGCCAGCCGAGCGGTAGGGGAAGGCTTGGCGCATGAATTCGACGACTTCGGGAATATCAAGGCCGATGGCGAGGTCGAGTACGCGTTCATAAGACATGTCGTTGCGCGGGGCGAAGCGCGGCAGACGCGCCGCCAGTATGAAGATGCGCATGATCAACGCGAGACGGACCGCCTGCAGCAGATCGAGTTCCAGGCGGGTGTCGTCAGGGATCTTGCCGCCCTCCAATCCGAGCCCTTCGAGGATGGCGTGGAGATCGATGGCATCGATGCGCATATGGTGCACGAGGCGGTTGATCTCGCTCGCCCGCTTGTCCGTCAAAAGGGCGCGGGACAACTGGCGGAAGGCAGCCTCCAGTGTCTGCTCGCGGCCCCACGAAGCGCGCGAGGCCCAGAAGCCGGCGTCGAAGATGTAGGCATTGGCTCCGACGGCATTGAGGCTGGAGAGCTGTTTGCCGCGCGCAACCATTTCGAGAATGTCGATCAAGCGCGGCGACTTCTTAGCCAGCGCGATAAAGCGTTCACGATCGTAGCCGGTGGCATAGCCGAGGCCGGCGACGACGTTTGCCACGTAGCCGAACTGCTGCAGTATGGCGTTGTTGGGGATGGCGCGCATGCGGGAAGGATCGCCGCGATCGAGCGCGGTGGCGACGTCGGACTGGCGCTTCACCGCTCGCGAACCGGTCTTGAACAGGAGGTTCGGGCCGAAGGCACCGAGCATGGCGCGGTAGCCAGAGTGGCTGAACAGGTTCTGCTGATAGGTGCGCAGCCGCAGGAAGAAATCGAGCGACAGATTGTCATCGGCATAGAAAGGATCTTCGGACTCATCGATCTCGAAAGCGTCGCGAATGATCGTTGCCAGCGTTTCGGTGGTCAGCGTCGTGTCGGAGAAGAACATGAAGCCGTCGCCGCCCTGGAAGCTCGTCTCATGCTTCAGCGACTGGCCATGCTTCTTGAAGCGGCGGCGGACCTCGTGGGGGAGGACATAGGAGAGGCGCTTCCTGAGATTGCCGGGATGCGCGCCGCGGCCCATCGATTCGCCATGCGTCGAAAAGATCAGCGTTTCGATGTCATGCAGACCGGCCTTTTTGACGGCCTCGACGACCGCCAGATGGAGGCGCTCGATTTCGAGCGTCGCGGCGACCTGGCCGATGAAGCGGCCGGCATCCGAGAAGCCAGTCTGGATCGACATGCGGCCCCGGCCGCGCAAGTAATCGCGGTAGGTCTCTTCCTCGAGCAGATCCTCCATCAGGCGAGCTCCGCGCTCGAGGCCGTCGGGGGTCTCGAACAGCGGAGAGATGTCGACTATGTCGGCGACATCGAAGAGCCTGGCAAGGAGTACGGCGATCATGACGGTTGCCGGCGATTCGCACTCGGCGATGAGGAAGCGGATCGGCGTTTCGCGGTCGACATGCTTCTTGATCTGGGCAATCAGCGCGAACTGGCGGATCGCGGTCGCGGTCTCCAATTCCAGCGTGCCGAAGTTGACCGTTTCCGGTTTCGCCTTTGCCTGCTCGATGCGCTCGGCGAGGTTCTGCACCGCGCGGCGCTCGCTGGTGTTGTGGGTCCAGGGCTCACGGATCAACGCGCGCAAGGCGTTGTCGAGCTGGGCGGCGTTGATGCGCACGTGAATGTGCGAGTTGCCGAGTCCGGTCGTCTCCAGAAGGCCGCGCAAGGCGGCGAGCGAGCGCTTCATCTGCTGCGCGTCGACCACGCCAATCAACTGGTCGATCAGGTCAATCAACGGCGCGGTGGACGTCAGGTTGTAGCTGTCGCTTGCGGCAATGATGTTGGCAGCCTTCGCCAATCCGGCATGGTCGTCCTTGCCAATGCTTTCGAGGGCCTGGACCTGTTCCTGGGCGGCGGCAATCGCGAGGTCGAGTTTGCCGGTGAGTTGCCGCCCGATGCGTTCGACTTCGGGGCGGTCGCCGAGCCGGTGCTTCGTGAGCAGAAAGCGCTGGCGGATATCGCTCAGTGACGTCAACTTCTCGCGCAGGCGCAGCTTGAAGGAATCGAGCCACGTGATGTCGGTTCGCCCGTCAAGGTCGTAGCCGACCCATGAGGCAATCGTCGCCAGTTTCGGCTTGATCGAAAACGCTTCATCGCCAAACGAGTCCTGGGCGACGGTATAGAAGCGGTTCAGCAGGCTTTCCAGCGCGTTGCGCAGGTTGACGATCGCCGACTGGGCGCGGCGATGCTCGTAGGCGAGATTGATGGGCTCGTCGGGGCGGTGCGGTAGACGGGCACGCTCTGTTGCCAATTCACTGCCACTGGCAGCGATCTCGACCATCTGGGCGGCGAGAGATTCGGAGATCCCGAATGTCGGATGCGCCGTCAGAACAATTCCGGCACGGGCGCGGTTCCAGGACTTGCCGAACGCCTGCAGATCGGGCGTCGGGCCGCTATCTGCAATGGTCGTGGCCACAAGGGCGGAAAACGTATCGCCATCCCCGCCGGTGGAGGCGTAACCGACACGGTCGCGTAACCCGCGGGCACGATTGAGGAGCGCGCGGTCCATAAGGCGCGTCGACAACGTGCGGATGTCCGACAAGGTGATCTCGCCTGCTTCCAGCCGCCGCGACAACTGAAATGCAAGCGAGACGATGGGGTTGAGCCACGGCTCATCGGGAATGCCGGTGCGAAGCTGGCGCAATTCGTTGCGCAGTTCGATTTCGTCAAGCGGTTTGCCCGCCGTTGGAGACGCCTGGTTGGGGTTCACCGTTTTTGCCTCTTTCGACAGTTGCTCATCGCGGATTTGCCAGGGCACTTCCGGCCGGTCCGGAAGTGCCCTGGGTATGCTGATTCGACCGAAATGTCTGGCTGTTGCGGCCCCTGGATCAGGCGGCGCTCTTCAGCTTCGAAACGACCTCCGCGACTGTGGAGCCCATATCCGAGGGCGTCGGCGCGATGGTAACGCCAGCGGCCTTGAGAATCTCAACCTTTTCGGCGGCCGCTTCGCCATAGCTGGTGACGATCGCTCCGGCGTGGCCCATTCGGCGGCCCTTTGGTGCGGACAGTCCAGCGATGTAGGCGACGACCGGCTTCTTCATGTGGTCGCGCGCGTATGTTGCGGCTTCAGCTTCCTGCGGGCCGCCGATCTCGCCGATCATCAAGACCACATCGGTTTCCGGGTCATTCTCGAATTCTTCGAGGATGTCCTTGAAGGATGCACCGTTGATCGGGTCACCGCCGATGCCGACGCTCGTCGAAATGCCGAGACCGAGTGCCTTGAGCTGCTCGGCAGCTTCGTAGCCCAATGTGCCGGAGCGGCCGATGACCCCGACGCGGCCTTGCGCGTAAATGTGGCCCGGCATAATGCCGAGCATGGCGCGGCCCGGCGAGATGGTGCCGGCGCAGTTCGGGCCCGCAAGCCGCATGCGGTTTTCTTTCTTGTAGCGGCGCATGTAGCGCTTCACCCGGATCATGTCCTGGGCGGGGATGCCGTCGGTGATGCAGGTGCAGAACTTGATGCCGGCGTCGGCGGCTTCCATGATCGCGTCCGCGGCGAAGGGCGGAGGCACGAATACGATGGAGGCTTCCGCGCCGGTTTCGGCGACGGCACCCTTCACGGTGTTGAACACCGGGCGGCCGAGATGCTCGGTGCCGCCCTTGCCGGGGGTTACGCCGCCGACGACATTGGTGCCGTAGTCAATCATCTCCTGGGCATGGAACGTGCCGATGCGGCCGGTGAAGCCCTGGATCAAGATCTTGGTGTGCTCGTTGATGAAAATCGCCATGTCACTGATCCTCCCTTATGCCGCTGCGGGCGTTTGTTTTGCAGCCGCGACGGCTTTCTCGGCCGCATCGCGGAGGCTTTCGGCGGTCAGCAGGTTGAGGCCGCTTTCGGAGATGATCTTGCGTCCTTCGTCGACGTTGGTGCCAGCCAGGCGGACGATGACGGGGATCTTTATCTCAAGTTCCTCGATGGCGAGTACGACGCCCTTGGCAACCCAGTCGCAGCGGTTGATGCCGGCGAAAACGTTGACTAGGACCGCCTTGACGTTGCCGTCGCGCAGAACCGCGCGGAAGGACTTCTGGACGCGTTCGGGGCTGGCGCCGCCACCGATATCGAGGAAGTTGGCCGGCTCGCCGCCGGACACCTTGATCATGTCCAGGGTCGCCATGGCGAGGCCTGCACCGTTGACGATGCAGCCGATGTCGCCTTCGAGACCAACATAGGAGAGGCCGCGGTCGGACGCGTACGTCTCGCGTGAGTCCTCTTGCGACTTGTCGCGCAGCTCGGAGATCTGCGGGCGGCGGAAGAGCGCGTTGTCGTCGAACGACATCTTGGCGTCGAGCGCGACGACGGCGCCTTCCTTCGTAATCACGAGCGGGTTGATTTCGACCATGGTGGCGTCGAGATCGCGGAAGGCTCTATAGCAGCCGAGAATGGTGCGCTCGAACTTGTTGACGAGTTCGGGTTCGATGCCGAGGCCGAAGGCAATCTCGCGGGCCTGGAAGCCCTGCATACCAACCGCGGGATCGACGACGACGGTGAGGATCGAATCCGGATCGCTGGCACTGATTTCCTCGATGTCCATGCCACCGGCAGCCGAAGCAACAACCGCGATCCGCTCCTTGCCGCGGTCCATGGTCAGCGACAGGTAGAATTCCTTGTCGATGTTGGTGCCTTCCTCGACGTAGAGGCGCGACACGAGCTTGCCCTGAGGACCCGTCTGAGTCGTGACGAGCTTCTTACCCAGCATGCTGTCGGCGGCTTCCCAGATTTCTTCGTCCGAACGGCAGATCTTGACGCCGCCCGCCTTGCCGCGGGCGCCGGCGTGGATCTGGGCCTTGACGACCCAGGTCGCGCCGCCGATCTCGTTGGCGCGATAGGTTGCCTGTTCTGGCGAGTAGGCGAGGCCGCCGCGCGGGATGGGCACACCGAACTTCGACAGAAGTTCCTTGGCCTGATATTCGTGGATATCCATTCCATTCCTCCCTTTTTTCTGGTTAGCGGCGGCCTCGTGGGGGCATCAGCCGCCCTGCTTGGCGTTCGCCGCTTCGATCTGTTCGGATACAACGATGATATTGCGCGCCATTTTTTCAGACGCCGCGTCGATCATCTTGCCGTCGAGCGAGGCTGCACCCTTGCCCTGCGCTTCGGCTTCCTTGAGTGCCGCGATGATGCGATGCGCGCGCTCAACCTCGGTGGGGAGAGGCGAGAATACGGCGTTGGCGAGATCGATCTGCGAGGGGTGAATGGCCCACTTGCCTTCAACGCCAAGTGCTGCTGCGCGCTTGGCGCCTGCCGTGTAGCCATCGGGATCGCTGAAGTCACCGAACGGACCATCGATCGGACGAAGGCCGTAGGCGCGGCAAGCAACCGTCATGCGCGACAAGGCGAAGTGCCACTGGTCGCCGGGATAGTCGGGGTTGAGGCCGCCGATCACCACGGTGCGCGCCTTGTTAAAGGCGGCGTAGTCGGCAACGCCGAAGTGCATCGCTTCGAGCCGGCTCGGTGCGGCGGCGATCGCTTCAACGTTAGCCATGCCGAGTGGCGTTTCGATCAACGCCTCGGTGCCGACCTGATTTGCATACCCCTTGGCCTCTTCGATCTGGCTCATCAGGCACTCGACCATGTAGACATCTGCCGGCACGCCGACTTTGGGAATAAGGATCGTGTCGAGCTTGTCTCCGGCCTGCTCCATGATGTCGACGACATCGCGATACATGTAATGCGTGTCGAGGCCGTTGATGCGGACCGAAACAGTCTTGCCGGCGCCACGCCAATCAAGATCGTTCAGCGCCTGGATGATGTTCTTCCTGGCCTGCTCCTTCTCCGGCGGTGCGACCGCGTCTTCGCAGTCCAGAAAGACGAAGTCCGCGGCGCTCTTGAAGGCGCGGTCGATCATGGTCGTATTGGAGCCCGGGCAGGCGAGTTCGGATCGCTGAAGGCGCTGCTTGCGGAGGGGGTGAAGGGTATAGCTCATTGGGTTTTCTTTCCTCTCGAGGGCACGAGTTTCCTCGTGCGGCGCGAAGGACCGCGCCGCTACCAGGGCTCATACCAGATGTGACTTCGGCGCGGCTAGTGTGGTGCCTCGCTATTGCCGACCAAAAATTCGGCTGAATTCGTAACCGGCAATTGCGAGACAAGCGCCACACTAAGATTTTGATATTGCTAGTGTTCCTTTGTCTCCGAATTGCCGATGACCGGGTGCCGCAAAGGTGTCGGCAATTCGGAGACGGGACACCAGCCGCGTTCTTCGTCTGGAGACAGGCTCAGGCGGCCTTCAGACCGGGGGTTTCCCGCGATGTGGCGGATTTGGTCGCCGTGGAGCGGAAGTATTCGGCCGCCGCGCCCGTGCCCGAACCAGCCTTGATGTCGACGCCGCAGTCCAACAGCGCCATTTCAACGTTGAACAGCACGCCACCGATCATGCCCTCGTCGAGTGCACCGAGATGGCCGATGCGGAACACTTTCCCAGCAACCTTGTTCAATCCGGTACCGAGAGACGTGTTGTACCGGTAATACGCCGTCTTCAGCACGTTGTTGGCGTCGATTCCTTCCGGCACGAGGATCGCGCTGACGGTGTCGGAGTGCCACTTTGGCTCCTTGGCGCACAGCTTGAGGCCCCATGCATCAACGGCCTTGCGGACGCCCTCGGCCATGCGATGGTGCCGGGCAAAAATGTTTTCCAGGCCTTCTTCCTTGATCATGTCGAGAGACGCCCGCAGCCCGCGCAGAAGCTGGGTTGCCGGGGTGTAGGGGAAGAAGCCGAGGTCGTTCGTCTTGATCATGTCTTCGAAGGAGAAGAAGCAGCGGTTCATGCGCGGCTGTTGGGACTTGTTGGCTTCAAGCGCTTTGTTGCTGACGGCGAGAATTCCCAGCCCGGTCGGCAGCATCAGGCCCTTCTGAGAGCCCGAAACGCAGCAGTCGACGCCCCAGGCGCCCATCTGCATGTCAAGCGAAGCTACCGAGGAGACGCCATCGACCATCAAAAGCGCGGGGTGGCTTGCTGCGTCGAGGGCCTTGCGGACGCCAGCGATGTCGCTGGTAACGCCGGTCGCGGTTTCGTTATGGGTTGCAAAGACCGCCTTGATCTCGCGAGCGGTGTCCTTGGCAAGAATGTCAGCGTATTTCTCCAGCGGAACGCCGGTACCCCATTCTTCTTCGCAGTGAATGACTTCGAGGCCCATGCGGTTGGCCATATCGACCCACAGGAGCGAGAACTGGCCGAAGCTCGACATCAAAACCTTGTCGCCTGGGGCAAGCGTGTTCTGCATGGCCGATTCCCAGGCGCCGGTCCCAGAGGAGGGAAAGATGAAGACGCGGCCGTCCTTCATCTTGAAGACCTTCTTCAGATCTTCGAAGAGCGGCAGCGTGAATTTGGGAAACTCGGGGCTGCGCATGTCTTCCATCGGAAGGTTCATGGCCATGCGCACGGGCTCGGGGATATTGGTTGGGCCGGGAATGAATAGGTGCGGCTGTACGAGCATAGGCGGGATCCCTCCGAGTTCATTATCTGATGGTCGAAGCCCATGCGGGGCCCGACCTGAATTGCACCCGCCTCCTGAAGCTCCAGCTCCGGTCAGCGTCCAGATTGTTATGGACTTTGGTCGCAGACCCAACAACACCCGCGCGGATAGGATTTGCCACCCGACGGGATAGCCGGGACAGACGATATTTCTTCAATTGAAACAGGTCTCTGCTTGGGATCGACTACCCGACAGGGTAGCGCCGTCATCGCCCGGGTAGGCACTTTACTACCCCTGGAGCGGGGCGGGGCGGCATTTCTGCTTCGTCAACGGTTGCTGGAACTTGAAAGATACATGGCGACGGCCTGGGCGCGGTTTGAAGCGCCGATCTTTTCGTAGAGGTTCTTGAGGTGGTATTTGACGGTGTTTCGCGAGATGCCGATGCGGCTGGCGATCTGCTCGTTGGTCCAGCCCTTGGCCAGCGCGCGCATCAGTTCCTGCTCGCGGACGGTGAGGTTCTCCAGCGGATCGGTGGCGAGCTGGCTGATGTCGATGTAGGGAATGCTCATGCGGCCGGCGCGCACGCTTGCCAACGTCTCAATCAGAACGGATGGGTCATCGGCCTTCGATGTGACACCCCAGGCACCCGACTTGACCGCTTCGCGCAGAACGCCGGGGCTGAAGTCGCCGGTGTAGACGACGACACGCGTCGGCAAACCGCGGCGCTTGATGGCGCGCAGCACATCGCCGCCGGTCATGTCGGGCAGGCCCCAGCCGATCACGCCGACATCGATCCTGGTGCGCTCGCAAAGAGCAATGAACTCCGAGCCGCTGGAGACGAGTTCGCGAACGCTGAAGCGGCCGTCCCTGGCGATGTACTCGGCAAGACCGGCGCGCACGATCGGGTTCTTGTCGCCAATGGCGATGATTGCAGCATTCTTTTGCAATTGATGGTCTCTGGGCGATGTCTGGGTTTGCGCGAGATTTCGCGCTTCGGATTCGGCATAGGATTGCGGTCGCGCCTGCATCTCGTCTGTGCTCCGGAGACATAGCCCGTTCTTGACGCAGTCCGCCCGGGCGCGATGTCGCGCCGGCGCCCGTTGATATCGGGGCTGCTGGCTTACATTGGTCGCCTTTAGTCTAACCTGAACATGGGGGGCAACACCAGTGGCAGGAGGCCGCTAAAAACAGCCAAGATATTGCGCTGCAGCACAAAAAACAGATGCATCGAATGGGATTGCTGCGGCGGCCCTACCACTCGGGCGTCAACGAGAAGCGTCCATACAGCTGAAACTGATCCTGGTCAGGTATGATGTCGTTGATGGGGCGGGCAATGTAGGCCCGGTCATCGGGGGCCGCATCGATAGTTAACCACTTACCGTCGTCGGGCTGGCGACCTGACTCATCTGGCCCTCCGACCACACGTGCATCGCAGTGGGAAGGGCCCGTGAGCGGCGGTTGCGGGAAGGGCCCTACTTCGAATAGCTCTCGATCGGCGGGCAGGTGCAGACCAGATGCCTGTCGCCATAGACATTGTCGACTCGATTGACGGGCGGCCAGTATTTGTCGACGCGGAATGCACCTGCCGGAAAACAAGCTTCTTCGCGCGAATAGGGCCGCTCCCAGTCGCCGACGAGATCCTCCACGGTATGCGGCGCATTCCGCAGCACGTTGTTTTCGGGATCACTTTTCCCCGTTTCGATGTCGCCAATTTCGCGCGCTATGCCCAACATGGCATCACAAAAGCGGTCCAGTTCGGCCTTCGTCTCCGACTCGGTCGGCTCCACCATGAGCGTCCCGGCCACCGGCCAGCTCATGGTCGGCGCATGGAAGCCGCAATCGATCAGCCGCTTGGCGATATCGTCAACGGTGACGCCGGCGCGGTCCTTGAAGGGCCGGGTATCGACGATGCACTCGTGGGCGACGCAGCCCTGCCTGCCCCTGTAGAGTATCGGGTAAGCATCCGCGAGGCGTTTGGCGACGTAATTGGCGTTGAGGATCGCAATGCGCGAAGCCTGCGTCAGGCCCTCGCCAGCCATCATCAGGCAATAGCTCCACGAGATCGGCAGGATCGACGGCGAGCCATAGGGGGCAGCGGAAACGGTCATGTCATTGCCGCCAGTCTCAGGGTGGCCAGGCAGATGCGGGGCAAGATGCGCCCTGACGCCAATCGGCCCCATGCCCGGCCCGCCACCGCCATGGGGAATGCAGAATGTCTTGTGCAGATTGAGGTGGCTGACGTCGGCGCCGAGATCGCCGGGCCGCGCCAGCCCGACCATCGCGTTCAGATTGGCGCCGTCGAGATACACCTGCCCGCCGTGCGAATGCACGATGTCGCAAATCTCGCGCACTGTTTCCTCGAAGACTCCGTGCGTGGACGGGTAGGTGATCATTGCCGCCGCAAGGTTGGCGGAATGGGTCTCGGCCTTGGCGCGGAATTCTTCCAGGTCGATGTTACCGTGTTCATCGGTGCCGACCACGACGACCTGCATCCCGCACATGGAGGCAGACGCCGGGTTGGTGCCGTGCGCCGAGGCTGGAATGAGGCAGACTTCGCGATAGCCCTCTCCTCGCGCCTTATGGTAGGCGCGGATCGTAAGGAGCCCGGCATATTCGCCCTGCGCGCCGGAATTCGGCTGCATCGAGATCGCGTCGTAGCCGGTGATCCGGCAGAGCTTTTCGGAGAGATCCTCGATCAGCTCATGATAGCCCAGCGCCTGGTCGGCCGGGGCGAAGGGGTGGATCTCGGCGAACTCCGGCCACGTAATCGGCAGCATCTCGACGGTGGCGTTGAGCTTCATCGTGCAGGAGCCGAGCGGTATCATCGCACGGTCGAGCGCCAAGTCGCGGTCGGCAAGGCGGCGCATGTAGCGCGTCATCTCGCTTTCAGCCCGGTTCATGTGGAAGACGGGATGTTCGAGATAGGAACTCGTCCGGATGAGGCCGTCGGGGAGGCGGACATCAGGAGCGGCGTCGCGGAATTTCAGATCGTAGCCGCCGAACGAACGCCAGACCGCCTCAATGGTGGCCGGCAAGGTCCGCTCGTCGATGCTCATGCCGATACGGTCGTGCCCGACCTTCCTGAGATTGACGCCATTGTCGACAGCGTTCTTCATGATGAGACCCTGATAGGGGCCGACGCTGACGGTGAACGTGTCGAAGAAGGATTGCGGAACGATTTCGAACCCGAGCGATTCGAGCCCCTCGGCAAGGCGCACCGTATTGCGATGGATGCGCTCGGCAATGGCTTTCAATCCGCGCGGGCCGTGGAACACGGCATACATGGCCGATATGACAGCCGGCAGAACCTGGGCGGTGCAGATATTGGACGTCGCCTTCTCGCGGCGGATGTGCTGCTCACGGGTCTGCAGGGCGAGACGGTAGGCGCGATTGCCGCGAGAATCGATCGAAACGCCGACCATACGGCCGGGAAGGGCGCGTTTGTAGGCGTCCTTGACGGCGATATAGGCCGCGTGCGGGCCGCCGAAGCCGACCGGCATTCCGAACCGTTGCATCGAACCGACTGCGATGTCGGCGCCCATCTCGCCGGGCGGCTTCAGCAGCGTCAGCGCCATCGGATCGGCGGCGACAACGGCTAGCGCACCTTCGTCATGCAGTCTGGCGATCGCATCGGTGAAGTCGTGGAAGCCGCCGCAGACGCCCGGGTACTGGAGAATCGCGCCGAACACTTCGGAACCGTCCAGATCAATCGCCGGATCTCCGACGACGACGCTCCAGCCAAGCGGTTCGGCGCGGGTCTTCACCACGGCTATAGTCTGTGGCAGGCACTGGGCGTCGACGAAGAATTTCGTTCTTTCTCCCTTCGCCAGACGGTGAGCCATGGCCATGGCTTCGGCAGCGGCGGTGGCTTCGTCGAGGAGCGAGGCGTTCGCAATATCGAGGCCGGTCAGGTCTGTGACGAGCGTCTGGAAATTCAGCAGCGCTTCGAGACGTCCCTGGCTGATCTCGGGCTGATAGGGAGTGTAGGCGGTGTACCAAGCCGGATTTTCGAGGATGTTGCGCTGTATCGCCGGCGGCATGATGGTGCCGTGGTAGCCTTGCCCGATGAGCGACGTCAGAACGCGATTCTTGTTGGCGACCTCGCGCATGCGGTCGAGCGAACCCAACTCGGTTACGGGGCGGCCAAGTTCGAGCGGCTCCTTTTGCCGGATGCCCGCCGGAATCGCAGCGTTGATCAAGTCGTCGAGGTTGTCGAAGCCGAGCGCCTGGAGCATCGCGGCAATTTCCTCGGGCGAGGGCCCGATGTGGCGTCGATTGGCAAAATCGTAAGGGTGGTAGGGTTCTGACTTGAACATCGGTTATGCGATCAATTGCTGATAAGCGGCCTCGTCGAGCAGGCCGTCTGTTTCCGCCACATCCTTCAATTCGAGCTTGAAGAACCAACCGGCACCGGCGGCATCGGAATTGACGATCGATGGGTCATCGACAACCGCCTCATTGACTTCGCTCACGGTCCCGGAAAGAGGTGCGTAGACGTCGGAAGCCGCCTTCACGGATTCGACGACGGCGGCGTTGTCGCCCTTCGAGAGCGTTTTGCCGACCCCCGGCAATTCAACGAAGACGAGGTCTCCGAGCAGCTCGGCGGCATGGGCGGTGATGCCGACGGTGGCGGTGTCGCCATCGATCTTCACCCACTCGTGGTCCTTGGTGAACTTCAGCACGGTCATCTCCCGAGTTTCGTTGCAGTCATCGCTTATAGCCGGATGGGACGAACGGCAGTTGCGCCACGTCAAGCGCCAGCCGCTTGCCGCGTAGTTCAGCGAACAGCCGGGTGCCCGGCTCGCTTAAAGACGTCTCTACGTAGCCCATGGCCACCGGGCTGCCGACGCTCGGACCAAATCCACCCGACGTCGCGTGGCCGATGACCTCGCCGCCGGCTTCTCTGGCATAGACCTGAACCCCGCCCCTGACGGGCGCACGCCCCTCAGGTCGCAGGCCAACTCTCAGGCGCGAAACACCCTCGTGAAGCTGCCGCATGATTATGTCAGCGCCAGGGAAGCCGGCGGCCCGCGCGCCGCCCGCGCGTCGCACCTTGGGGATGGCCCAGGTCAGTCGGGCTTCGACGGGCGTGGTGGTTTCGTCGATGTCGGAACCATGCAGGCAGAGACCCGCCTCCAGTCGGAGACTGTCGCGCGCGCCGAGACCGATCGCTTCGACTTCAGCAAGGCCGAGAAGAGTTCGCGCAATCGCTTCCGCGGCCTCCTCAGGTACGCTGATCTCGAATCCGTCCTCGCCGGTATAGCCAGAGCGCGACGCAAGGCAGTCGTGCCCCAGGATCTTCAGCGTCTTCACGTCCATGAAGCGCATCGACTCGCATTCGGGGGCGAGGCGCGCGAGAGCGCCTGCCGCCTTAGGCCCCTGAAGCGCGATGAGTGCGCTATCAATCCGCTCGATACCGATGCCGCCTGGAAGATGCTGGCGCAGATGGGCCTCGTCAGCCGACTTTCTGGCGGCATTGACGATGAGCACCAAGCGGTCGCCAAGATTGGCGATCATCAAATCGTCGAGGATGCCGCCGGTATCGTTCGTGAAAAAACCATAGCGCTGGCGGCCTTCTGGCAAGCCGAGGATATCGATGGGGATGACGGCTTCCAACGCACGCTTTGCTTCGTCGAGATGTCCGCCTGGAGCGGTAATCGACAGCTGACCCATGTGGGAAATGTCGAACAGGCCCGCCGAGGACCGCGTGTGGAGATGCTCCTTCAGGATGCCAAGCGGATATTGGACGGGCATCTCGTAGCTGGCGAAGGCGACCATGCGCGCACCGTTTGCGACATGAAAATCGTAGAGAGGCGTCCTGAGGAGATCGCCTGTTCCTGCTACGTCCGCCATCGGCTCCGCCCTCTTCGACAATCGCGACCTCGCTCGATGCTCGGCGAAGAAGGTGGAGAATGTCAATCGCTGCAATAAATACCCATGACCCGCCCAAGCGATCGGGTGGGCATAAGGTGTTGTCAGCCGGCAAGCACAGCTCCGCCGCAGGCTGATCCATGCACCCGGACATCAACCTCGCCAAGATGCACGCCCAAGGTTTCAAGGACGGTTGCCAGCACGGTCGCGTTGGGCAGAAGGTCTCCACCGCCGATTTCCGCGACCAGAAGTAAGCGTGTCTGCGCCGTGTCAACGGTGGCTTGCGGAAGCCCGGCGCGGAGCAAGGTTCGCCCTGCATATTCCTCGTACGCAGAACGTTTGCTGTCGACGGTCGAATGGCGAGCGTCAGGAGGCCTTCTTCGTCCTTCCGCCGGACATCAAATACCGAGTCACCATGCAGTGAACCCACAATGCAAGGTTGTGGCATTTTATGACGTTTGTCCGGCGACAGTTGACGCTTATCATCGATTTTAATCAAGGCTGTTGATGCGGGTTGCGCAATTCTACGTTGCGCTGCGTTGGCGTCTTTACTTTGCGCGCAATCTAGCTGTTCCCGATTAGATCAAGTATTCATCGGCCCTTTGCGCAGTGAGCAGAAAGGGGGGCTTATGGACGAGGGTGGAAGACCAGAGGCGGTAGGCGACAGGCTTATTGGATAATTTTTTTCGATGTGGAATACGTAGCCGAGCTGAGATTGAGCAGAGACAGCGGCTGGAGCTTGCAGTATATTTCAAGAATTGCCGTCGAGGAATTCGGCGCTCGCAATGTCGGAAGCGATTTGGCCTGAACAGTCCTGGATGCCAGTGATCGCTTCGAGGGGGGTGGACGGGGAGCCTTGAACCAAAGAGGAGGCGGACCCATGGTCACCGCGAAGCAGCTTATTGGAATTAAGGGCAGCGAGGTTTGTACGGTCACCCCGCACCAGACGGTTTACGAAGCGATCCGTATCATGGCCGAAAAGAACATCGGATCGCTGCTCGTCATGGACGGCAGGAAACTTGCCGGGATCATCACCGAGCGCCATTACGCACGTAATGTTGTCCTCAAGGGCAAGACTTCTCCGGATACGCTCGTCGGCGATATCATGGACCGTTGCGTTGCCTGCGCCAGACCCGAACAGTCAGTCGATCACTGCATGGAGATCATGACGCGGCGGCGCGTCCGCCACCTTCCGGTTCTGGAAAGGGGGCGCGTTATCGGCGTCATCTCAATCGGGGACATCGTCAAGAGCATCATTGAGGAAAAGAGTTTCATCATCTCGGAGCTTCAAAACTACATCAGCGGTGAGAAGTCGGTTCACTGAGCCGCTCACGGAAGCCATCGGACTTGCAGCGCGCGCCGATTCACCCGGCGCCGATGCAGGTGACATCGGACAGCGGCGTTTCTTCCTCAAGTTAGTAGCAGGTTCTGATTCTGGAATGGCACGGTCCAGGCCGGGAACTTTTCTCGCGAAGTTCTCCGGCCTACAGGATTGCGTCAAGCAAACAGGTCGATGCTGTTAGATGCTTCCGACCCGGTCGCCATCGTATGGTCCGATCCGTGATTACCGATTGACCGTTGGACTGCTCGATTTCATGGCGCTGGCCGAAAGCGTTTCCGCGCGAGGCGAATCCATTGCGGCCGACATCGATCGATCCCATGTCGAAATCGGTCACGCCCTCCAGCAGCACGACATTGACGTTCCCGGCCCGACCGCCGAGGTTTACCGAAATCAGGGTGCCCTCATCGGTTTCTGTCGCGGTCACCGCCTTGGCGAGATTCCTGCCATGCACGCTGTTCAGAAGCCGGCTGATATCAAGCGTGTCGAATTCGTCGAAATCGGCAATTCGGTCGATGCTGTGAGCCTGCTCCGGCGCCGCCTTAGAGCACATCGGCATCGCGCTCGCCATAAAGAAAATCGTCGCCGGCTTCGCCATAGAGGGTGTCCGGCTTATAGGCGTGCCGGGTTATGGGCGAGCCGGAATCGGCGCCAATACAAAGGCGAAAAGGCCGGCAAATCCAATTTCACGACTGGACGAACAGCCGGCCAGTTCGCCGGGTGACCGTGACGCCAGACATCGACCCAGACGTCTGCCTTGACCATTATCGGGCGTCACGGAATATTCCCGGCGTCTCCTACCAGAGCGTATTGCTCGGAGTTTCGGCCTTGAAGTTGTTGATGTGGTCGACCGTCTGATCCCACAATGTCTGCATAGCCTCGGTGCTGGCCCAGGCCACATGCGGAGTGACGATGACGTTTGGACGGTTGAGGACCTTGAGAAGGGGATTATCGGGTGCGGGCGGCTCGCTCGTCAGGACGTCGAAACCTACTCCGGCGATCAGACCCTGCTCAAGTGCCGCCACCAGGTCTGCTTCATCCACAAGACCGCCGCGCGAGCAGTTGATCAGAATGGCATTGCGCTTCATCTTCTTGAACTCGGGCATGGCGATGCAGTTGCGCGTCGAGGGCATCAACGGGGCATGCATCGTGATCACGTCGGAGGCCTCAATGACCTCTTCGAATGGCGTATAGAGCGGGCCAAGACCGCTGACGCCCTTATGGGCGGCGAAAAGAACGCGCATGCCTAGCGCCCGTGCGATCGTGGCGACCCCCTGACCAAGCGAGCCTTCGCCAATGATGCCTATCGTCGAACCGGCAAGATCGTTGATCGGGTGCGTGAAGAAGCAGAACTGACCCGCTTCCTGCCATTTGCCGTCGATCACGTCCTGGCGGTAGCCGACGATGCCGCGGCGCAGGGCGAAGATCAGAGCGAACGTATGCTCGGGCACTGTGTTGACGGCGTAGCCGCGAACGTTGGAGACCACGATGTTGCGTTCTTTGCAGGCATCGATGTCGAAAGCGTCGTAGCCGGTCGCGGGGATGGCAATCATCTTGAGCTTGTCGAGCTGTTCGATCTGCGCGCGGCGGATGGGCACCTTGTTGCACACGGCGATATCGGCGTCCTTCAAACGCTCGACCACCTCGTCTCCGGGGCTTGTCCGGTCATAGTCTACCCACTCGTGTTCAAAGCTGGGCTTGCGGAGATTCACGGTGGGCCCGATGGTCCCCCGGTCGAGGAATACGATGCGCGTCATTTCCTACCTGCTGCAGTGATTGTTTGGATTGGTGGGGTTGGTGTACAGCTCCGTCGGGCCGAACACAGTGAAGTCTTAATGCAACATTCGACTAACTGCTAGTGTCCCGTCTCCGAAGTTCGCCTCCACTCTGCGGCA
>LOEV01000193.1 GCA_001516065.1 Alphaproteobacteria bacterium BRH_c36 | reverse complement strand
CACTCGTGAGGCGTCGCGCCTTAATTGACCGGCGGTGCGGCGAGGTTTGAGTCAACTAAGGCGCGATAAACGCCTCACTAAGCCATTGATGTTGCTAGTGGCCCTGACGTCGCGCCTAAATCGAACGAGGTTGCGGCTATGATGCGATTTAGGCGCGACGGGCCACTAGCGCGCCGCATCCCGGAGCCGGTTTAGTGTTTCCTCCTCGCCAAGCACCGCCATGACGTCGAAAATCGGTGGGGAAACGGTGGTGCCGGTGAGTGCGGCCCGCAACGGCTGGGCGACCTTGCCAAGCTTGAGGTTTTGGGCTTCGGCGAAATCACGGACCTTTGCTTCGAGCGGTTCAGCGGACCAGTTGGGGAGGTGTTCGAAGTTCGGGACCAATTTGGCGATCATGTCGCGCGCTGCGTCATCGAGGAGCTTCTCGGCCTTTTCGTCCAACTCGAGTGGACGTTTTGCCCAGAGGAATTTGGCCCCGTCGATGAAGTCAAGCAGGGTTTTCGAGCGCTCTTTCATCGCCGGGACAAGGGCACGCATTTTCGGTCCAGCCCCGGCTGCGAAGGCTTTCGCGACGGCATCGCCATCAGCGAGGTGGGGCAGCAGGTGGACGAGGCTGTCGAACAGTTCATCATCGCCGCTGGCGCGGATCCAGTGGCCGTTCAGGGCTTCGAGCTTGTGTATGTCGAAGCGGGCAGGGGCCTTGTTGATGGCCTCGATGTCAAACCACTCGATCAACTGCTCGGTTGATATGATCTCGTCGTCGCCGTGGCTCCAGCCGAGGCGCACGAGGTAGTTGCGCATGGCAACCGGCAGGTAGCCCATCTCGCGGTAGGCTTGGGCGCCGAGCGCGCCGTGGCGCTTGGAAAGCTTGGCGCCGTCGGGACCGTGGATCAGTGGTACGTGCGCCCACTCCGGCACGGGCCATCCCAGGAGAGAATAGATCTGCGCCTGGCGGGCCGCGTTGGTGAGGTGGTCGACGCCGCGTATGACGTGGGTTATGCCCATGTCGTGATCGTCGACCACGACGGCGAGATTGTAGGTTGGGGAACCGTCCGAGCGCAGGATGATGAGATCGTCGAGGTCCTTGTTGGCGAAAGTGACCTCGCCCTGGACGTGATCGCGGATGACGGTTTCGCCGTCTTTCGGCGCGCGCAGGCGGATGGCGAAGGGTGCGTCACTGGGCGCGTCGGCAGGGTCGCAGTCGCGCCAGGGGGAGTCGACCCTGAAGGGGCGCTTGTCGGCTTCGGCGGCTTCGCGCAGGGCGGCGAGTTGTTCCTGGGTGAGATAGCAGCGATAGGCGTTGCCGTCGGTCAGGAGCTTTTCGGCGGCTTCGCGGTGCCGGTCGGCGCGCTCATACTGGGAGACCGGTTCGCCGTCCCAGTCGAGGCCGAGCCATGTGAGGCCGTCGAGGATCGCGGCGACGGCTTCGGGCGAGTTGCGTTCCCGGTCGGTGTCTTCGATGCGCAGCAGGAACCTTCCGCCTTTCGCCTTAGCGTAGAGCCAGTTGAAGAGTGCGGTGCGTGCGCCGCCGATATGCAGGTAGCCGGTCGGCGAGGGGGCGAAACGGACGACGACGGGCGCGTTGGAGGGGGCGGCATTCGACATTGAGGACGTTCTCGTTGTGGCTTGATGGGTGCGAGCGGCGATTGCACGTGAGCACCTGGTGCTGCTCAGCTTTATTTGGCTTGGAGGCGGTGTAGCATGGCAACCGGTGCTGGTTAAGGATTTAGGTCATTCGATGCTACTGGGGGCAGGCGATTACGAGACGCAACAGCCACCGGCCGGCGCCTTTCGGGAACCGGTCCGCCGCTGGAGTGTGCAAAGGATTTCTGATGGCCTGGAAGAGGAGCGTGCGCGCTGGTTCTACTGGGTGCCCGTGTTTGTTGGATGTGGCACGCTCCTCTACTTCTCGCTGCCGGTCGAACCTCTTGGATTTGTGATCGCCGGATTCCTGGCCGCCGCGCTCGGCGTGCGGTTTGGCATTGCTGGAGGAACGTTTGCGGAGATCGCCGCGTCCGCCCTGCTGTGCGTCGCCATCGGCATGGCGGCGGCGAAGGTGCGTACGGAAATCGTGCGGGGGCCGGTTCTTTCCGGTGACATCGGGTCAGTCGAAGCCGCCGGGTTCGTGGAACTGATCGAAGCGCGCGAAGGGGGGGGCGTGCGGCTGACGGTACGCGTGGAGAAGATCGGCTCGATTGGACCGGACGATCTGCCGGTGCGCATGCGCGTGACGGTTCGGCCGGCTGTCGAAGGACTACTTCCGGGTGACCGGATCACGATGAAGGCGAGGTTGTCGCCGCCGCCGCGCCCTTCGGTGCCCGGCGGCTACGATTTCGCGCGTTACGCCTTCTTTCGCGGGATCGGCGCCGTGGGATATGCGACCGTGCCGCCTGTCAAAACCAAAGTGGCTACCGGGCAATCGGGCGAAGCGGGCATCGTGGAAAATGCCGTACTGGCCGTTGCGCGCATGCGCAAACACATCGGGGACCGAGTGAAGGCTGCGTTGCCCGGCCAGACCGGAGCGATTGCCAACGCTCTCATTACCGGGGACCGCAGCGGTATCGCCGAAGAAACCAACAAAGCCTACCGCGCGTCGGGGCTATTCCACATTCTGTCTATCTCGGGTCTGCACATGGCGATCATGGGCGGCTCGGTGTTCTTTGCGCTGCGGTTCATGTTGGCGCTGTTTTCATCGATCGCGCTCAACTACCCGATCAAGAAGTGGGCGGCGGCGGGCGCCATTCTCGGCTCGTTAGGGTATCTCATGATCTCCGGGGGATCGTTTGCGACGGTGCGGTCGTTCCTGATGATCGCGGTGATGTTTGCTTCGATCCTTGCCGACCGTCCGGCGATCGCGCTGCGCAACGTGGCGCTATCGGCACTGCTGATCCTGTTGCTGTTTCCCGAAAGCGTGGTCGATCCAGGTTTCCAAATGTCGTTTGCCGCGGTGGTGGCTCTGGTGTCGGTCTATGAGGCACTGGCACGCCGCGCCGCGCCGTGGCTCGATGGACCGCAATCGTGGATGTGGAGGGCGGCAGCGTTCTTTGGTGCGATCGTCGGTTCAACGCTGGTGGCGAGTGCTGCGGTGGCGCCGCTCGGGGTCTATCACTTTCACCAGTCGCAGCACTTTGCCGTTCTCGCCAACCTGATCGCGGGTCCGATCTGTAACCTGATCGTCATGCCGGCTGCACTCGGTGCACTGGTATTGATGCCGTTTGGAGGCGAAGGACTGGCGCTGGCGGTGATGGGGCCGGGGCTTGATGCGATGGGCCTGGTGGCGGTTTGGGTGGCCGGTCTCAAGGGGGCGGTGAGCCATGTTCCGGCGATCCCGACTTTCGCGCTCGCGGCAATGGCCGTTGGGGGCTTGTGGCTTTGCCTGATCCGTCCGCGCTGGCGGCTTCTGGGGATTGTGGCGATCGCTGCCGGCCTGGCGATGACCCCGCTTCGATCGGCTCCCGATCTACTCGTTGGCGACGAAGGCCGGCTGGCGGTCCTGCGTGATGCAACGGGGGCGTTCGCTGGGCTGACGTCTCGATATTCCGAGTACGAGCTGGCGCAATGGCTGTCTCGGGATGGTGACAAGCGCGAGGCAAAGGAAGTCGGACTGGGTGGCGCCATGATTTGCGATGAAGCCGGGTGTACGGGACATGCGAAGGGCTTGAGGGTTGCCATTGCGCGGCATGCCTCAGCACTGCGCGACGACTGCCGGCGCGCCGACATTCTTGTCACCGGCCGGAGCGTGCCTGTGCCTCGAGTTTCGGCAACGGCGGCGGAACCGGCGGATGCACCGACCGCCATGGAGGCCGCGAGGTCGGCATGCCCGCGTCCGAAACTCATCATCACACGCGCGGCGCTGCAAAGGTTTGGAACACATTCGGTTTCGATTGCGGAGGATGGGGGGATCGCTGTCGAAACCGTCGCAGACTTTCAAGGCGTGCGGCCCTGGTCGGGGATAGGCTTCGGCAAATGAGGGGCGCTCGGTTACGCATAGATGCGGACAGTTAGAGCGTGTTCACTTTGCATGCACTCGCGGCCGCTCGCTTTGAGTCATCGCGGTAACTCAATATGCCTGTAGCGGCTTCCTGGTATTTCCGCCGAAACATCCAGTGTTAGTAGCGGCGGATCAATCCGACGAGGCGGCCTTGGATATCCACTTGCTCTGGACCGAAGATGCGAGTTTCGTAGGCCGGGTTGGCGGCTTCGAGGGCGATGGCTGAACCCTTCTTGCGAAGCCGCTTGAGGGTCGCTTCCTCCTTCTCGACGAGAGCGACGATGATGTCGCCGTTCTGGGCGGTTTGGCAGCGGCGGATGATTACCGTATCGCCGTCATGTATGCCGGCGTCAATCATCGAATCACCCTTCACTTCCAGCGCGAAGTGTTCTCCTCCCGAGATCAGATCGGGCGGGCAGTCGATGTCGTGGGTGTGATCTTGAATGGCGCTGATCGGCGTGCCGGCCGCGATGCGGCCCATAACGGGGATCGAGACGGACTGCGAGGAGACCAACGCGGGCGGTGGCGGGGAAGGTGCGCGCATGGCGCTCATGCCGCCTTCGATGCTGCGCAGAGTGGTTGCCTGCGGTTGGTTCCGGGCCGGCGTCTCCATTCCCTCAGGCAGCTTGATGACTTCAATTGCGCGCGCCCGGTGGGGAAGGCGCCGGATGAATCCGCGCTCGACAAGCGCGGTGATCAGCCGGTGAATGCCGGACTTCGATTTCAGATCGAGCGCATCTTTCATCTCGTCGAACGAAGGCGGGACGCCCGCCTCTTGCAGGCGCTCGTGGATGAAGAGCAGCAAATCCTTCTGCTTCTGCGTCAGCATGGCGGTCTCGTGCTCCCTAGGGCCTCGTCAAAGTTCATCTGCGATTGTGCCAACACTTCCCAAGTTCGTGTTGGGCTCTCCCTTGTGCCAACACTTCCCAAGTTCGTGTTGGGTTGTACAAATCATGAACGTACCATACATGTTCGTGCTGCGTTCCGCAAGCCCATGCAACTGAATCAAAAATCAATCGTCCGGACTGTGACTTTATCGCCTTTTCGGAGGGGCGGGGCGTGGGGATGCCGAACGATCAGCGCGTTAGCCTGGGCAAGGATCGTCAACAGTGCGCTGTCCTGGCTGGCAGCCGGGGTGACAGCCAGCGTCCCGTCAGCGGCCAAGATCAACTCGGCACGCATGTAGTGCTGGCGGGGGCCGTTTTTTTCGAGGGGGGCCGTGAGAATCGCTTCGGTGAGTGTCTGGGCCCCGGATCGGTTCGCGCCGCTCAGAGCCTCAATCAATGGAATGACGAAAATCGCCGTGCAGATGATCGAGGAGACGGGGTTGCCCGGCACGCCGATGGCGCGTTGGCCGGACTTCGCCTGCGCGAACATCAGTGGCTTTCCTGGCCGCATGGCGATCTTCCAGAAGTCGAGTTTGAATCCGGTGGCCTCCAGGGCCTGCGAAACGAGGTCATGGTCGCCAACGGAGGCACCGCCGATGGTGATCAGTACATCGGCGTCGGCGGCTTGGTCGAGGTGCCACTTCAGGCTGTCGAGGGTATCGCGTGCGATGCCGAGAAGCTTGGCTTCGCCGCCGGCGCGGGTGATCATCGCGGCAATGGCGTAGCTGTTGGAAGCGACGATCTGGCCGGGTCCAGGCGTAGTTCCCGGTGTGACGAGTTCATCGCCGGTTGCGAGAACCGCGACGACGGGCTTGCGGCGGGTGGGTAGCGAGTCGTGGCCCATGGCGGCTGCGAGGGCGATGTGGCGGGGCATGAGCCGGG
>LOEV01000192.1 GCA_001516065.1 Alphaproteobacteria bacterium BRH_c36 | reverse complement strand
TGATGAGGCGGTCGGCGCCGATGTCGCTGAGAGTGTCGACGAGCTGCAGCATCAGCGTAATGGCGGCGGCGATGCCGAAGTCTCCTTGCGACAACCAATGGCCGAGCAAGGCATTGCGCAGGAAGGAGCAGCCCTGGGCACCGGCGAAACCTGCCATCAGGAGAGCGCCCTGGCCGCCGATGCGGGAGATGGCGCGGCGGGCTGGCGAGGATGCGGCGGGCCGTGTGTTCATCATGGCTTACGCGGCCTCGTCGTTGCCGGGGCCGGCAGCAGGGCGTGCCGGGGTGAGGGTGGCGGATTGCAAACCGCGAGTCTGGAGGAGGCCGGTTTCGCCACCCGTCCAGCCGCTGGCGCCGGGGAGACGGCGGCTGAGCTTGCGGACGGGTTCTTCCAGAAGCTGGCCGACGAGCTGTCGCAAGGGTTCTCCGTCGAGGCGCAGCAGTGCGCAGGTCGTCTGGATCCACCTGGGGCGCAATGCCTTCGACCATTTGGCACGGAACTCTTCCTTGCGCGCTTCGAAGTCGCGGCTACCGGCGGTGCCCGGCGAGAGGTGCTCGATATGGAAATCAATGACGTAGGTGTTCCAGCCGAGCACGTCGGCGACGAGACATAGATCGGTCGCGTAGAAGTGAAATCCGGCAAGGTTGCGAGAGAAAGCAAGATTGGCGGAGCGACGCACCACGACGAAGTTTTCATCCAGGCTGGCAACCCGGACGGGGAAGTCGCCAACGCGCTGGTCGCGGCCGTGGGGGTCGGAAATACGCACAGACAGCCGCCCGGGGGCCAAGCCGCCGGCATTTCCGGCGACAGCCCAATCCGGGTCCTGGCCTAGAAGTTGGGTGAGGCGGGCGTCGAGTTCTTGACGGCTGTCGCCGCCGGGGAGCAGGCGAATGTCTTGATGGCACAAGATGACGTGGCGGCCGCGAGCGGCGAGAAGTGCCCGGTTCAAGCCGTCATAGGCGCAGGTCTGTTTGCAGCCGGTGTTATCGACGAAGAGATATTCGCAATCTAGCGGGGTGAAGCCGCCGGCGGCGAAGGACGCACGCATGGAATCATACTGGCCGGTATCGTTTACCAGCGTGGCTATCGTGTAAGCCAACTGTCCCTCCGCACCGTCGCTCAGGGAGCGCGCAGGCACAGTGACCGGCGTGTCGCTTGACGATGCCATGGGCTTCGTCCTTCTCGATGGGTCCAAGCCTCGAGTACGCCGAGGCGACCTGATTGATGGGTGACGCGGTACGTTCGTTCACTAACAGCGGAGCGAAACCTGCCCCGCATTCAGATGCTGTTCTTCTGCAATCGGCGGTTTAAGCGCCGGCAGGGTTTGGAACAGCATTGGGCTTGCCGATTACGGGGCCTTTGGCTCGCATCGGATAGCCACCGGACCACAGTCCGTGTGCGCTCCATATTTCCGCCCAAGCTGTCATCGCTTCGCGGTAATTCTCGGTGCCCACCAGCGCGTAGACCAGACGGTACGCCAGCCAACGCGAGACCGGCCAGGCGGTGAGCAGCATGTGGGCTGCGAAGCGCGAGGCGCCGGAGAAGTGGCGTTCGATCAAAGTTGCCTTGGCGGCGAGCAGCTTGATCATTTTGACGGTTCGTGCGCGTTCGGAGGCGCCGCCCAGATGCACGATCGTTGCTTCGGGCGTGATCATGGGACGGGCACCGCCGGCGCGCGCGCGCAGGCACAGGTCGGCTTCCTCTCCGTACATGAAAAACAATGGCGAAAAGCCGCCGAGCTGTTGCCAGTCCTGGCGGCGAATGAGGAAGAAGCAGCCCGAGACGATGTCCACGGAGCGGACACTGTCGCGTTGCCAGTTCCCGTAGGCCTCGCCGTTGAAGATTTCGCTGCTCTTGAAGATACCGGTCAGGCCGCTGGCGCGGCAGAACAGGTTCCACATCGTGATGCGGCCCCAGCACGACGATGGGTTGAGGCGGCCATCGGCGTAAAGCGTGCGTCCGCCCCAGATCTTCGCCAGCGGCTCGCGCCGGGCAAAATCGACGAGACGGTCAATGGCGCTGTCCAGGACGAGCGTGTCCGGGTTGAGCAGCAGGAGGTATTCGCCGCGGGCCTCGACGGACGCGCGGTTGTTGGCGGCGGCGAAACCGATGTTTTCGGGTAGCGCGAAAAGGTGCACGTGCGGGAATTCGGCGGCGATGGCATCGGCGGATCCGTCGCTCGAAGCGTTATCGACGACGATGATTTCGTAGCAGGCGTGGCGCGTTTCGCGGACCACCGAACGCAGGGCGGCCAGCGTCAACTCGCGCGTGTTGTAACTCACGACGAGGATCGATAGTTCGATTCGATCTGCAACTCGGTTGGCAGCGTGCATGCGGGTCCGGCCTGCTGGCGGGGAACGGTTCAGCTGCGAATCGTACGCCTGCATAGCTAACCTAGCGTTAAGGTCGGTTCGCGGAGCAATATCCTTAATCGGTGGTTAACGGCCACGCGCTTACCTTGCCCGTGGACTTCATTCAGCACCGGCAGGTCGGATCATGGCAGACGGCAGCGCACAACATCGCAACGGATTCGACGGAATCATCTGCATCGGCGGGGAGGACTGGTGGTACCACAACCGCGGCCACTTCGATTTCCAGATCATGCGGCGGCTGGCCAAACGTTTTCCCGTGCTGTTCGTCAATTCCCTGGGCGTACGGATGCCGGGGCTGTCCGACAAGCGGGTATTCGCGCAGCGCATCGGGCGCAAGCTGAAGAGCCTGTCGCGGGGGCTGGTCGAAACCGTGCCCGGATTCTTTGTGTTTTCGCCCGTTACGTCGCCGGGCAAGCTTGCCGAGCACATGACATCCTGGGCGCTCAGCCCGCAGATCCGGCTTGCCGCGCAGCGGATCGGTATCAGCAATCCGATCCTGTGGGTGCATTGCCCGGCCGGAGCAAAGCTTACCGAAGCGATTCCATCGGCGGCAGTCGTGATGCAGCGCACCGATCGCTTCGAAGCGTTTCCCGAGGCTGATCGGGACGTTGTCGGGGCGCAGATCGCGCATCTCAAAGCGCGCGCTGATCTCGTAATATACGCTGCACCTAATCTGATGGAGGAAGATCGTGGGCAAGTCGCCCGGCAACTCCTGGTGACGCATGGCGTCGACTTTGAACGGTTTGCATCGGCAGGCGATGCCGAAGGCAAGTCCGCGCCCGCCGATATTGCCGATCTCGCCCGGCCGCGTGTCGGCTTTATCGGCGGTGTTGACCGGCACACGTTCGATCCTGAGCTGTATCTCAAGGTTGTCGCCGCACTCAAAGATATGTCGTTTGTCGTCGTCGGGGGATGTTCACTGCCGGACGATTGGTGTCCGTTCCCGAATGTCCGGTTCGTCGGCCGCAAGCCGTACGATGAGGTTGCCAATTATATGGCGGCGATGGATGTTCTCATCATGCCTTGGAATTCCAGCGATTGGATCAAGGGGTGCAATCCGATCAAGCTGAAGGAATACATCGCTGTCGGCCGGCCGATCGTGACGACGCCCTTTCCCTCGATCGAAGAGTGGCGTGACTTGGTGGCTGTCGCCGACGGGCCTGCTGCCTTTGCCGATGCGATCCGGCGTGCGGTCGGCGCGCACTTCGATGCGGCGCCGGGCCGTCAAAGGGTGCGCGCAGAAAGTTGGGATGCAAAAGCCGATCTCGTGGCCGATGGCCTGACCGGTCTCGTGTCAGCCGCTCAACGCGCGGTCGG
Organism: Alphaproteobacteria bacterium BRH_c36; assembly: GCA_001516065.1. Taxonomy (GTDB): domain Bacteria; phylum Pseudomonadota; class Alphaproteobacteria; order Rhizobiales; family Hyphomicrobiaceae; genus Filomicrobium. Next base: position 5,618 of record LOEV01000192.1, on the reverse strand, counting down.
TTGAAGCCGTGTGGGCAAGCACCATTGTCCGGATTGCCTAAGCCCAGACCTCTTCCGGGATCGGATGGCGGGAGCGGCGGGGGGCGCGCTTGATGCGGGGGCGCGCGGTTCGTGATGTCGGTGCCGATCGCCTGGCCTTGCTGCGGGCTGGATCGGCGAGGACGCCGCCGAGCCCGAGGAAGAAGAAGAAGTAGGCATAAAGCACGTTCCAGAAGTGGACGGTTGCGCCGATGAGGCAGAGGGCGATCAGTGAGATGAGCCAGCCGCGCAGAATTCTCTTCGTTTGCCTGTCGTGGGTGCTCAATCCCTTCGATACGGCGGCGGCAACCAGCATGGCGATGGCGAGGGTGAGCAGTAGAAACGCGGGGATGCCCTCGCGCATGGCGATAACGAGCCAGAACGCATCGACGGTGTCGGACACCATCCACCAGGGGCGCTCCCAGTCGGCGAGGCCGATGCCGGTCCACGGGTTGGCCCACACGTTCTCCAGCCCGTGAATCCAGATCTGCATGCGGTAATAGCCGGTCCATGAATCGAGGGTCAGGCCAGTTGCGATGAGACCGATGGGGCCGCGATCGGAAACCAGGGAAACACCGACATAGAGGCCCGCAATCAGTGCGAATGTCATCAGCGCCCGCGAACGAATGCCGCGCGTGAGCCGGTCCCAGGCCATCATTGCGAATTGTAGTGCGAGGCAAAGCATCGGAGCGGAGGAGAGGCCAAGGAACGTCGCGCCGCCGATGATGGTCGCCCGGCCATAGCGGCGATTCTGTTGGCGCTCGGAATAGAGCAGCAGCGCCAGCAGCCCGGCACAGAAAGTGCCGTAGTGGATCGGGTGGTCGAAGGTCGCATAGGCGCGGGTGAGGCCGAGGCGCGTCTCGACCGCGACCGGATGCTCGTAGCCGGTCAGCGCGCGCAGGATATTGTGGGCAAAGTTCTGCCCGAGCAGCGTTTCAGGCAGGGCGATCAAGGCTGCCGTGGCAATGGCCAGAAGCATGACCTTCAGGCTGGCGTTGAGCGATTGTTGATCGCGGACGTAGGCGCGTGCCACCAGGTAAGCGCCAAGGCTTTCAAGTGCCAGCGAGCCGCCATAGACGAGGCCATCAGGTGTGCCGCTGTGGTTTGTGAAGACCGCGACCGTCCAGATGTTGAAGGCGACGAAGACGAGATCGAAACCTTGCAGGCGGACCTTGCGCGAGAACAGCAGGCGGTAGAGAGCGATCGGGAACAGTACGATGAGGGCGATGCGATGCGGGGGCAGGCGCAAACCGCCAAGAAACAGCGACAGCTCCGTCGGGCACAGGAAGCTCGCGATGACGAGGGTCACCGGCAAGGGGGCAATCATGAGGGCGCGCAACATCGGACTACCGTTCTTCGCGCGCGGCCAATTGTGGTTCTGGCCGGCGCATCGTGTTCTTCTCCGGATTGTGGCCCTGTTTCGGACTTCTGCGTCTTAACGCCTGTCGAGATCCGGATTTTCGTCCCGGATTCATTATCTTGAGAGAGGCGGCCCGCGATCCGCGCTGCGAAGTTGGGCCGGCTCGAATTCGCATGGCACGGAGGCCCCGCTTTCGTCCTCAGTGAGCGTTGCGGCCAAGCGCGATGACCCAGAAGGTGCGGGCCAGGATCTTGAGATCCTGCCACAGCGACCAGCTGGAAATGTATTCCATGTCACAGGCCAGCCGTTGTTGGAGTTTCTCGGCGGTGTCGGTTGGCCCGCGCAATCCGCGTACCTGGGCCAGCCCGGTGATACCCGGCTTGACTTGATGGCGGTTGGCGTAACGTTCGAGCTTGCCGCCGAATTCGTCGTCGTGGCTAACGGCATGGGGGCGCGGGCCGACAAGGCTCATCTCGCCCTTCAGGACGTTTATCAACTGAGGCAGTTCATCCAGGCTGAGGCGACGCAGGACAGCGCCGACACGAGTGACACGTGGATCATTCTCAACGACCTGTCGGACGTCGTCGCCTTCCTCCATGACCGACATCGAGCGGAACTTGAGGACTTCGAATTCCTGCTTGTTGAGCCCGCGGCGACGCTGGCGGAAGATCACAGGACCTTTCGTTTCCGCCTTGATGGCGAGCGCAACCAGCGGGAACAGCGGTGCGGTGAGGAGAAGAAAGATCGAGCCCAGCACGATGTCTTCGGTGCGCTTGACGATCGGGGCCCAGTCGGCCAGCGCCTTCTGTTTCACGTCGAGCATGCCGACGGGACCGAAGTTTGACACCTTATGTGCGTTCGAGTGCTCGATGAGGTCGGAAGCAATGTGGGTCACGATGTGGACGCTGACAGGAAGCCGTTCCAGTTTCGCAGCGATCATGGCCATGCGGCCTTCGGCTACCTGCGGCAGCGCGATGATGATCTGGTCGATCTGTTCATTGCGGCTGGCTTCGATGAGGTCGTCCAGCCGACCGGCAACGACAAGGCCTTCGGGATTGATGCGGTCCTCGCCGATTCGGTCGTCATAGACGCCGGAGAAATGGATGCCGTGCTGGGCGCTGGTGAGGTAGTCGTGGACACGGCGGGCAATCTGGCCGGCGCCGTAGACGGCGATCCGCTGATCGAAGCGGCCGGCGGCAGTCATCTTCCGCAGGACGACGCGGGCAATGCCTCGGTTGGCGAGAAGAAGGGTATAGCTTGCCGAAGCCCATGCCGCATACCAGACCCAGAGATGCGCTTCCTTGATGGCAAACGGCAAACCAAGACCGATGACGGCGAAGAGCGCGATGAGGAGGGCGGCCAGCAGCCGGCCGGGGCTTTCTGGAAAGTCGCTCAGCTGGCGCTGATCATACATGCCCCAGCTGCGCAGAAGGAAAAAGGCGGCGAGGGCTGCGGCAATGCTCGACTGAAGCGTCAGTATCCAGTTTGGGTCGAGGCCGCCGAAGTTGGCGTAGATCGCAACCGGCAGGAACGCACCGATGATTATCGCGGTGGCATCGAGCAGGGCGACGACATCGACTGCGACGCGGCGCGACCAGGATTGGCGTGGTGCGAATTGGCGTGGCGAAGATTGTTCTGCCGGGGCGGCACCGGGTGCCAGTTTGTACTCGTTCGTCAGTGCGGGGCTTAGCGACATTTGACACCTTACGCGCGTGGCTAAAACTGCTCTGCTTTTAGTGATGCTGATTTCAACCTAAATCCCTAAATATAGACTGAAAGTCACTGAACTAATTGATTAAAATTGTTTGCGCCGTGTCCGGATGCGGGGCAGTTGCCGGTATCGGCGATCAGGGCTGGACCAGCCCGATCGGCTGCTGGCCTTGGTGCCGGCCTGTTATTGCGTGCAACGTTTCGATTGAGGGGATTTCAGGCTGCGAGCCCGGGTTCGAGATCGCTCTTATCGCTGACCAGCTCGAAGCCGTTGTCGTCCGCCAGCACGTCGGCGGCAACCTGGTTGACGACGACACCCGCGATGCGGTCGGCGTTGACGCTCAACAGTTTCATCGCCTTGCGGGCGAGCTGCTTTGGCGTGCGGCGCCAGGCCATCACGAATACGATCTGGTCGGCATAATCGGCGATGACGCGCGTATCGATCACCGGCAACAACGGTGGGCCATCGATGATGATCGTATCGAACTGGCCCTTGAGGCGACCGAGAACGCGGGGCATGGCCGCCGAAGCGAGTAGTTCGGCGTGGCCGGAGGCAACGGGTCCGCCACCGGTTGCAGGCAAGAAGTGCAAGTTGGTCAACTGGTCGCGCAGGATTGCGTGTTCGGGAGGAACCGCGCCGGCAAGGGCTTCAGCGAGACCGGCAGAGCGGCGACCCGCGAGCTGGCGTGTCAGGTTCGATCGCCGCAGGTCGGCATCGACAAGCAGGACGCGGTTGCCGGTCTGGGCATAGTAGTGGGCGAGGTTCGAGGCAACCACGCTCGCGCCTTCGCCGGGGAGGCTCGCAGCGATCAGGATTATGCGGGGTCCGGGCTCAATCTGGCGAACGTCGATTTCGCGCCGCAGGGAACGGATTGCCTCGGCAAAACCGCTACTCGGCGCGGCAATCATGAGGCGCGTCGCGCGTAACGGATCGTCCGGTTCGTCGTTGGCGTAGTCAAAGCGGGGCAGCGAAGAGATGTGCTCGAGGGCCAAAAGCCCTTCGGCCTCCTCGGGTCGCCCTATGCCAGACGTGGCGAACTCCAGCGCCAGGATGAGCGCGAGCCCGAGGGCAAGTCCGCCTGCGGCCGCCAGTATGACGATCTGCTTTCGCTTGGGGGCGGCAGGCTGGGTCGGCGTATCGGCGAATTCGACGATGCGGGCATCCGGTAGCTGCAGGGACTGGGTGGCGGCGTTCTGCTTGTAGCGGGCGAGGAGGACTTGATAAATCTGGCGCGAGGTTTCCGCTTCCCGTTCAAGTTCGTTGAGGCGGACGTTGGCGGCGCGGCGATTGGCTTCCTCCCGCTTCTTGCCTTCTAGGCCGGCAAGCAGTTCGGCCTCGCGGGCGGCAGCTTCGGCATATTCGTTTTCGAGATTGGATATCAGCGAGGCAATCTCGCCTTCCAGCTGGCGTTCGGCGTCGCCGAGTTCGGCGCGAACCTTGACCATCTCTGGATGGCGCTCGCCATAGCGTGTTGCGAGCTCGGCCCTGCGCCGGCTGGCGTCTGCAAGCTTGTCCTTCAACAGTCGTACAGTGTGGCTTTCCAGGACGTCGGCTATAGCGGACGTGGAACGGCCCGATGACCGCAGTTCCTTGGCGCGCTCAAAGCGGGCGCGCATTTCCGCCGACCTGTTGCGGGCCTCGACGGTCTGCTCCATCAACCTCGCCAGCTCCTTTTCAGACAGGATCTGTCCTTCACTGGCGAAGATGTTCTGCTCGGCCTTGTAGGCTTCGACACGGGTTTCGGCGTCGCTGACCTTCTTGCGCAGGGCATCGAGGCGACCGTCGAGCATGTTGGTCGCGGTTTCGGATATCTCCGATTTCGCGGCGAGCTGCTGGTGGATGTAGACGTCGGCGATCGTATTGGCGATCAGAGCTGCCTTGTCGGGGTCGGCTGCGGTGAATTGAATTTCGAGCAGCAGAGTGTTGCGGACGCGTTCGACCTTCAGATTTCGAGCAAATGCGGTCGCGAACTCGTCGCGGCGAGGAACAACAGGATCAGCCGCCTCGGTCGCGTGTTCGCCGATGCCGGTTTTCGTTTCGCTGGAACTCAGCGGAAGTACCAGCCGCTCGATGAACCCGGCTCGGTGGAATTCAGGGTCGTTGCGCAGATCGAGTCGATCGATGACCTTCAACAGGATCTGGCGCGAGCGAATGACTTCGGCTTCACTTTCAATCGCGGCGGTATCGACGTTGAGGTCCGAGACGACGCCTTCGAGATTGGCGACGTTCTTTTTGCGCGGGTCGAGCTGAATTGTGGTTGAGGCCTCATAGCGGTTGGGTATCAGCAAGGCGATAGTCAGAGCGATCAAGGTCGTAGAGCAGGCAATGCCGGCGGCGATGCGCCAGCGACGGCGGACAGCCGAAATGATGCGTTGGGGATTGATGCCCGCTTCGCCGTCCTCGTCTTCTCGGTCCTCAATGCTCATTTGGTCGTTGTTACCATGAACGCTAGTGTGGTGCCTCGCAATTGCCGACCAACATTTCTGCTGGGTTCGTAGTCGGCAATTGCGAGACAAGTACCACACTAAG
>LOEV01000191.1 GCA_001516065.1 Alphaproteobacteria bacterium BRH_c36 | reverse complement strand
AGTGGCCCTGATGTCGCGCCAAAATCGGACGAGGTTGCGGCCATGATGCGATTTTGGCGCGACGGGCCACTAGCCGAGCGCGTACCAAACGGGCCAAGAGGCCATGGAAAAAACCGAGAGCAGAAGAACGAATGACCTACATCGTCAATGACAACTGCATCAAATGCAAGTTCACCGACTGCGTGGAAGTATGTCCTGTCGACTGCTTCTACGAGGGCGAGAACATGCTTGTCATTCACCCCGACGAATGCATTGATTGTGGTGTCTGCGAGCCGGAGTGTCCTGTCGATGCCATTAAGCCGGACACGGAGCCAGGCCTGGAGAAGTGGCTAGAAGTCAATCGCGATTTTGCAGACAAATGGCCGAACATTACTCAGAAGAAGCCTGCACCTGAAGATGCAGACAAGTACCGCGAGGAAGAAGGAAAATTTCAAAAGTACTTCTCCGAAAAACCAGGTGAAGGCGACTGAGTCTCGATTCAGGCTCTGAGTTTTTTTGTTGATTGCAATCACTGCGAGATTGCGCGAGCCGTGAAACATATTTGCGTAACCATGTAAATACAGCAATTGAAACGGCTCTTCAATTTCAGTGAAGAATGTGTTATGTTCGCAACGAGTGGCGTAGCTGAACACTTGTAGAACTTCGGCGAACAAAAGGGGGTCCGGCAGTCCATCTCAGGCTGGAACGGAACTTGAAATAGCGCACGCAGGCGCAGTCGCCCGAGGGTCAGACTTCGGACAGCATAGCCATAACTGACTGGGTGCGACCTTTGCAGCTCCTGCTTGGAGACGCATTGGAGCACTTTTCGATTCCGCCACGCTATGATCGTGCTTGGCGGACTTTGCGCGACCGGCAACTCAAGCCGGCGCACCTGACCTCATCATGTCGATGGTGGTCAGATTGTATGCGTGGGAAGAGGTGAGACTTCAGATGGCAGCAAAGACAAAAGCATCGGCAAAGGCCGGGCCAGCGAAACCGAAGGCCAAGCCGACGAAAGCGACTACGACTTCGGCAACTTCGTCGAAACGAGCTGCTGTGCCGAAAAAGTCCGGCGCTGCCGGCAGGTCGCGTTCAGCGACTCCCAAGGTCAAAACTTCTTCCAAGTCTTCCGTTGCATCGAGGACGAAACCTGTCAAGGCAAAACCGGCCCCAGCATCGGTCAAAACAACCGCAAAAGCTGCCGCTTCCACTTCGGCTAAAAAGGCATCGCAAAACTTGAAAAAGTCTGTTTCAAAGTCCGCAGCCAAACCCGCTGCACCCAAGAAGTCGGCCGCCCCTGCAAAGGCTGGCACGAAGGCGAAGTCTGCGCCTGTCAAGGCAAAGGCGGCCGCTGGCCAGGCCGCAGCGAAGACGGCCAAGAAGCCACCTCTCACCAAGGCTGCGGCGAGCAAAGCGGCGACGGCGACGAAGAAGCCGGTTGCTGCCAAGCCGGCAAAGGCTTCTGCTGCCCGAAAAGCAAAGGCACCGAAAGCTACTTTCGCGAAGCCCGTACCGGCTGCGAACGCTGCCGTGGCGACGGGCGCTGCTGCACGTGCTGTTGCTGCTTCGATCGCCGAAGCCGCACAGCGTAAGATCAGCTCGCCGATTACGCCTCTTAAGACGCCGAAGGCCGTTGCGCAAAAATCTGCCTTCAATGTCGACGCTTCGCAGCAGAAGAAATCCGTCAGCCAGCGCCACGGTTTCAAGACCAGCGAACACGTGGTCTATCCAGCGCACGGCGTGGGCCGCATCATCGGTATCGAGGAGCAGGAAATCGCGGGCATGGCGCTTGAGCTGTTCGTCATCAACTTCGAGAAAGAAAAGCTAACCTTGCGCGTGCCCACGGGCAAGCTCGAGTCGGTGGGCCTGCGCAAGCTTGCCGAGGACAAAGTCGTTGCCAAGGCGCTCGACGTGCTGAAGGGCCGCGCCCGCGTCAAGCGGACGATGTGGAGCCGACGCGCGCAGGAATATGACGCGAAGATCAATTCGGGCGATCTTATTGCGCTGGCGGAAGTGGTTCGCGATCTCTACCGCTCCGAAGCCCAGCCCGAGCAATCCTATTCGGAGCGCCAGCTCTATGAAGCGGCTCTCGACCGGATGGCTCGCGAAGTTGCCGTCGTCTACAAACTCGACGAGCGCGGCGCGATTCAGACGATCACGGATGTGCTGTCAAAGAGCGCCCGCACGAGGCGGGCCGCGGAAAATGCTGCCGAGAGCGACGGAGAGCCTTCGCAAGCTGCCTAATTGAATTACCGCTCGGGGTCTTCGCGGCCCGACTACCAGGACAAAGCGCCGGAAGCTTCGCTTCCGGCGCTTCTTTTTGTCTCGCGACCGTTCGCGCCGATCCGGGGGGTCAATGGAGCTTCTCGATTTGTTCGAGGTTATGGATCTCAATCATGGGGCCGGCGCGATGGTCGAGCCAGCCGCGGGCGCGGAGGCGGGGGAGTGCCCTCAGTTTCAGCCCAAGGTTGGAGATGGTGTTGCCTGCTTTCTTGCTGAAAGGCGGTGCAGTGAGCCCGCCCGGGCGGCGGCCGCCGCGCTGGGATTTTGTTTGGCGCGGGTTCAAAAGCCTGGCGGGTACGAAAATGGTGACGTCGCTGCGCCAGTTGCGGCCGAAGTTGAGATAGAGTCCTTTGCGGGATTTCGATGTTCGGCGCAGCTGTCCCTCGACAATGGCGAATTGTCCAATATGGGCTGCAACGGCAGCCGCGTCGTTCGCGTCAAGAACGCTGAATAAACCGCTGGCCCAGTGGCCGAGCTTGCGGCGACGGGCTTCTTCTTCCGCTTTGAGCAAGGCCTGCAGACTGCACACCAACGGTCGATCGAAGGTGACCCGAGCCAGCCCGCGCGCGACAAGCGATTCCTGCAGAGAGAACCTTTCCTTGCCCCTTGTTGCCGGCACCATCGCATCGCCGCGAAGACGGCCGTAGCGGTCGACGCCAATCGGTTCTCCTTTTTGCGGAGAAAATATCGAGATGGACCGCCCTCCAACCAAGTCCTGCAGTGCCGACCTTGCTGCTTCATCATCGAGGCCAGCCGTCAGAATGCCGATGTTGTATTCACGGCCGTCGTCGAGGAGGACGTTCTCGGAATCGGTAATGGAGCGGACCGGGAAACTGATAGCGGTGCGGTCGGCGCAGCGGCGGGCCGAAGTTGACTGCCGGTAATCCGGCGCGGCTGTCGACTCGGCGGCGTGCAATGGTGCTGGAACCGCCGAGAGCGAGACGAGAAGTGCCACAGCGCCGGTCACGGATCCGACAACTCCTGGCCGAGCTAACGCAGTTCCGAAACCAAACCTCAAGCAGCTTATCGTTCGCCGTCTCTCAGCTGGAGGCATTATCGAACTCGTTTTTTACTCGTCGCCGGCCGAGTCGTTGTAACGGCCGAAAGGTTGTAGCAGTCCGCTCCGCGCCTTTGAACTCGAGGGCTGCTTTTCCTATCAGGAGAGAACGATGTCGTCGGCATGCAGGTCGGCGATACCGACGCCGAGCAGCTTCACTGTTGTGCCGGCGTCGAGTGCGATTAGCGTATCTCCATTTGTTTCCGTTGCAAGTGCGGTTACATCGGCGAGGCTGCTCAGCGCGAAAGCGGACAGATCGAGCTTGTCGGAGCCATTCACGCCCCATTCGAAGTCCAGGATCGTATCGTGGCCACTGCCGGGTGCGAAGAGGAATGTGTCGGCGCCATCGCCGCCGAAGAAGATGTCGTCTCCCGCTCCGCCATCGAGGAGGTCGGTGCCGGTGCCGCCGTTCAACGTGTCGTCGCCATTGCCGCCTGCCAGCGTGTCGTTACCGGCGCCGCCGAAAAGCTGGTCGGCGCCGTCGCCGCCGTCGAGGCTGTCATATCCGCCGCCGCCGTCGAGCAGGTCGTTGCCGTTGCCGCCGTTCAGCGTGTCGTTGCCGGCCTCTCCCTGCAGGACGTCTTCGCCTTCACCGCCATCCAAGGTGTCGTTGCCATCGCCGCCGTAAAGGTCGTCGTTGCCAGCGCCGCCGACCAGCGTGTCGCCGCTCTTACCGCCCAGCAGTATATCGGCGCCATCCTCGCCGAACAGCACGTCAACGCCGGAACCGCCGTCGAGGACATCGTTGCCGGCGTTGCCGTAGAGTGCGTCGCCGTTATTGCCGCCGACCAGGATGTCGTGACCGTCGCCGCCGTGGAGGACATCGTTGCCGTCACCACCTTCGATCACATCGTGGCCATCGCCGCCGAAGATTTCGTCGCTGCCTTCAAGGCCGAAGATACGGTCCCAGCCAACGGTGCCGGTTATTGAATTGTTGAACGATGTGCCGAAGATCTCATTGACGTCGTGAACGATGAGATCGACGAGGGTTGCCGCGCTTTCGTCGCTGCCGTCGCCGGCCGTATAGGTGAAGGATGCTGTACCGATTTGGCCGGCGTCCGGCGTGAATGTGATCGTGCCGTCGGGGTTGAGGACGACAGTGCCGTTCACGGCATTGGCGACACCGGAAACGAAGAGGCTGCCGCCATCCGGGTCTGAATCGTTCTCCAGCAGATCGGAAGCCAGAAGCGTCATGGCGGCATCCCGGGCGATGTCGATGGGTCCATCGGCGACACCAACGGGAGCGATGTTTTCGGGGCCGACGAGCAGGGATACTTGAGCCGTCGAGGTGGCGCCTGCGGGATCTTGGATGGTGTAGGTGAAGGTGACGACGTCTTCGGTTCCCGCGGGCACAATGAGGTTGATGTCGCCGCCTGCGAGAAGTGTCGCTGTGCCCAGCGAGGGCGTGCCGACGGCGACGATGGTCAGGGTATCGCCGTCGAGGTCGCGGTCGTTTTCGAGCAGCGCACCGGCGGGGATCACGATGTCGTGGCCATAGACGGTGTAGGTGTCGTCGGCGACCGCCTGGGGGGGTGCGTTGGTGGTGACGCCGGAAAGGGCGACAAGGTCGTCGATGTCGGCACGCGTCAGAGCCGGAGCGACGTCGAAGGCGATCGCATCGATCCCGGCTCCCGCCAGCGTCGCGGAAAAGTAGTCCTCCACCGTGATGTTGGCGCCGTCAGAAAAGAGGATGCGCAGGTCGTCGAGCGAGCTTGCATGGCGCAGGAGCGTGATGTCCGAAGGGGTGAGGCCCGGCAGGTAGAGGCGGTCGATATCGCCGGCCGCACCGCTATCGCGGATCAAGTCGTTGCCGTCGCCCAGGCTGTGCACGTAGGTGTCGCTGCCTTCGCCGCCGTCGAGGATGTCGTCGCCTGCCTTGCCGATCAGGGTGTCATCTCCGGCTGCGCCATTGAGGACATTCGCAGAGTCGGTTCCTGTGAGAGTGTTGTCGAGGCTGTTGCCGGTGCCTGAGACTGCGTTTTCAATGAGCGTGAGGGATTCGACGTTGGCCGTCAGGGTGTAGTCGACTGTCGAAATCACGCGATCGTTGCCGGCGCCGGCGGCTTCAATCACGATATCGCCGGTGCTGTCCACGACGTAGCCATCGTCGCCGTTGCCGCCTTCGAGGGTGTCATTTCCGCTGCCGCCATTGAGTGTGTCGTTGCCGTCGCCGCCCGAGAGCATGTCGTCGCCGCCGCCGCCGAAGATATCGTGGTCGGCCGGGCTGGCGATGGCGATGATGTCGTTGCCGCCGGTGCCGGATGCGATCTGCGCGTCGCTGCCGCCGGTTTCATCGTCGTGATTGGGATTCGAGGTGGGGGCCTCGGGGCGGGGATCAAGCGGTTCGGTGAGCGTGCCGCCATTGGTCAGGATATTCACGGCCGCGTCGAAGTTCGGGTAGGTTGTCGCAGCGAAGCCACCGGGCAGAGTGATGTTCGTGCCTTCGCCGGGGTCGTGGAAGTCGATGCCGAGGTCGCCGGGCTCAAAGTCGGTGACACGGATCGTCGTCTCATCTTCGAGGATCAGTAGCAGCGTCTCGGTGTAGAGCAACTCGCCGAGGTCGCCGAAGACTGGATTGTCGATCGTTTCGCCCTGATAGATGTTGATGAGGAGATCGTTACCATCGAGTGAATACTCGATGGAGCCAGTGAAGCTGATAACGCCTTGCGTGAAGTCATGGCCGAAGAAATAATCGTCTTCGAGCCGCCATTCGAAGCGCAACACGTAACCGTTGTCGCGCATGTCCGCGTAGGTGCCAATGGCGCCGAGCAGCGGCAGAAGTTCGGAACCGTCGAATTGGCCTTCGCCCTGGGCGCCGGTGAAATAATCATAGGGCACGAACAGACGGTCGTCGGACTCGGCGTCGTCGATGATGAACTCGACCTTGCCGATGGCGCCGTCAAGCCCAGTCAGGTTGGAAAGGACGAAGCGGTCCGATCCGGCACCGCCGATGGCGAGCGTCTCGCCACTCGTCGATACGATGGTGTCATCGCCCGCGCCACCTTCCAGGCGAGCAGTATCGCCGTCAGCGGTCGGGCCGGACAGGGCGGTGGCGAGGCGCGCGTCAATCAGGTCATCGCCGCTGCCGCCTTCAGCGCCGCGCATGCCCGCCGAAAGGTAGATGCGGTCGTCGCCGGCGGTTCCAGCAACCCACTCGGCGTCCTCGATCCAAAGTCCCCTCAGGTCGGTCTGTGAAGCCTGGGCAAAAACGGTGTGCGAATTGACGGCGTTGATAAGGAGGCCGCCACCCTCAACGTCTGTGAAATCGACGACGTCACCGCGGTCGTCATCGGGGGCGGCAGAGGATTGGCCGCCGAGATGGAAATCCAATCCTTCGCGAATGAGATCGACGCCGGGGCCGAGCTTGATAAAGTCATTCTTGTCACGCCATTCGAGACGCTCGATCGACAACAGCCAGTCTTCGCCGGTGGCGTGCTCGACGACGAACTGGGCATTGAAATGCGGTACGTGGTCGATTGCCGGGAGACGGATGTAGAACGGTCCGATCTGATCATAAACGACGGTATCTATACCGTCCTTGATGTACAAAAGGTCGAGGACGCCGCCGTGATAGACGTGCGAGCCTTTCGACCAGTTGAAGGTGTCGTCACCGGTGCCGCCGTAGAAGCGTTCGCGCACGGAAACGTCGTCTGCTCCATAGAATGTGTCTGCGCCGCCACCGCCATGCAGGGACGTGAAGCCATTCTCGATGCGCAGTTCCTCATCGGCACCGGTGCCCAGAAGCGTTTCGCGGCCCGGCGAAAGTCGCAGGCCGAAAGGGAGATTGGTTGACAGGTTGGTGCCGGCGTAGTGCAGCAAGGAGGCGATCAGCGAGGTGGAGTTCAGTGCTGAGTTGGCCGTGAAGGGGAGCGCTACGGCCGTGTAGGGGTAGGCTTGCGCGTCGATCTGGCGGGCGTAGGAGGCCATTGTCGCCCAGGCTTCGTCGGGATTTAGGACGGGCAGAGCCCGACTGCCGCGCTGCTCAGGCGTACCGATAATGTTGGCCAGTTCGGTTTCGTCGGGTGCGCGATATCTGGTGCCGTCGTAAAAGGCGTTGAGGGTCGCAAGTGTCGTCGTGCCGTTGGCGCCGAGAACGCCGAGGGTCGGCGTTGTGCTGCCGGAAAATGTGACGCGGGCGCCTTCAATGCCAAACCAGTGCACCTGATCGACGAATGATGCGGGTTGATAAGTCAGGATCAGATGGTCGCCGCCGAAAATGCCGACCCATCCCTCAATCGGGGATCTTTCAACTCTAACGCGTGGCATTGTTCGCCCTCCCAGGCAATGTTGGAGCAGTGCTCAGGCCGTGCTGTGGGTGGCTTTCGCCCTTGTTTTTAGCCCGTCTGCCTAAGTCTGCGCCGCTGTTAACCATAGCGAGCGTAGACCCGCATGAATTCCGTGCGCAAGCTGAAGTTCTCACTACGGCTAAAACCTGTGCGTGTGTTGTGGCCAGGCTGCCACAGATGTGATGGGCGGGCCGGGTAGGCTGCATGCTGGTATCGGGGCTGCTGGGGATACGCGCGACTTGCGTGCGGCTAAATGGATATTATAACATACGACGGCTATGCCGACGCTTCTACCGAAGCCCAGACATTTCAGCCTGGCAATACGGAGACCTAAGTGGAACGACCGCTCAACGCCAAGGAAAAGCTCGTGCTGGCAGCGCTGCGGCGCTGCCGAAAGCCGGCCAGTGCCTATGACCTCATCGACGCGTTGAAGCCGGAAGGGGTGAAAGCGCCGCCGACGGTTTACCGCGCGCTCGGAAGGCTTATGGAAGCGGGCCTTGTGCATCGGCTCGAATCTCTTAATGCGTTCGTGGCGTGTACCCATAAACATGGTAGCGCAGCGGTGGCGCTGGCGGTGTGCGAGGACTGCGGGTCGGTGGAAGAGTTCGAGTCGCAGGAGTTGACCGGAATTCTCGAGGGCTGGGCGGCTCGCGCGCAGTTCAAACTGCGTCAAACGACGCTTGAACTTCGCGGAAGTTGCTCGGCTTGCCTGGGCAAGGCAGCGTGAATGAAACCGCATCGGAGCGATATTGTCCCGGCCGGGATCGGTCTTCTACTGCAAAGAGCACGGGAGCTTTGGAATGCTCTATATGAGCGCGATGCAAAGGGTTGGGATCGCGGCGGTTGCGATAGCCGGCGTCTGGGCCGTCATCCTGCTGGCGATCTGGAACTGAATTTTCTAGGATTTAGGCGTCAAGCATGACGGCAAGACTTTTCGCTCCGCGCATCGCGTTGTCCAATGTCACGCTCGGCTATGAGGGGCATCCGGCGGTGCATCACCTGAGCGGCGAAATCGCGGCAGGCTCGATGACGGCTGTCGTCGGTCCCAACGGTAGCGGCAAGAGCACGCTGCTCAAGGGGATCGTCGGGCTCATAAAGCCGATTCATGGGCGCATCGAGATCGAGGGGCTTGGGCGAAGCGCTATCAGCTATCTGCCGCAGCAGGCGAACATCGACCGGACGTTTCCGATTTCGGTCGAGGAAACTGCGAGCCTCGGGCTGTGGTCGGCGTGCGGCACGTTCGGTGGCGTCAGCAAGGAGCAGCGGGCCGTCGTCGCAAGGGCGATTTCGGCAGTGGGCCTTGAGGGGTTCGAAGAGCGCACACTCGACACCCTGTCGGGGGGGCAGGTGCAGCGCGTGCTGTTTGCCCGCGTACTGGTGCAGGACAGCCCGCTCATTCTGCTCGACGAACCGTTCAACGCCATCGATGCCAACACTGCGGCCGATCTCATGAACCTCATCGAGCGCTGGCATCAGGAGCAGCGCACCGTCGTCGCGGTGATGCACGACCTCGAGTTGGCACGCGAGCGGTTTCCGAACGCGCTGCTGCTGGCGCGCGAGAAGATCGCCTGGGGGCAGGCTTGCGAAGTCATAACGCCGGCTAATCTTTTGAAAGCGCGGGCGATGTCGGAGTGCTGGGATGATGCCGCGCCCTGGTGCGAGCGCGAGGCAGTATGACCTGATGTTCCTTTACGACTGGCTGCTCGCCCCATTCGTCGAGTTCTCCTTCATGCGGCGGGCGCTTGCCGGGTGCATTGCGCTGTCGTTCAGCGCTGCGCCGATCGGCGTGTTCATGATGTTGCGGCGCATGAGCCTGATGGGCGACGCGATCGCGCATGCGATTCTTCCGGGAGTAGCGGTCGGCTTCCTGCTGTTCGGTCTGGAGATTTTGCCGATGAGCATCGGGGGCATGATCGCCGGGCTGGTGGTGGCGCTGGCGGCAGGCCTGGTGGCGCGCGGCACGGCGTTGAAAGAAGACGCGAGCCTGGCAGCATTCTACCTCATATCGCTGTCGCTGGGTGTGCTGATCGTCAGCCTCAAGGGGTCGAGCGTCGATCTGATGCATGTGCTGTTCGGTACTGTCCTGGCACTCAATGACGAAGCTTTGATCGTGCTCGGGGCGGCGGCGACCCTCACGATCGGCGGGCTGGCCGTGATCCTGCGGCCGCTGATTGCGGAGTTTGTCGATCCGGGGTTCCTTGCAGCCGTGCGCGGGCCCGGTGCGCTTGCCTACCTCATATTCCTGATGCTGGTCGTCTTGAACCTGGTGGCCGGTTTCCAGGCGCTGGGCACGCTGCTTGCGGTCGGGATCATGGTGCTGCCGGCGGTTGCGGCGCGGTTCTGGCAACGGCGGCTCAGCGGCATGATCGTTGCGGCCGTCGTGGTGGCGATCCTGTCGTGCGTCGCGGGATTGTTGATCTCCTATCACTGGCGGCTGGCGTCGGGACCGTGCATCACGCTTGCGGCCGGCGTGTTCTACCTGGGGTCGCTACTGGTTGGACCGGCGGGCGGGGTAATCTGGCAACTGCTGCCGCACAAGCACCGTGCAGCCTGAGAGGTGTCCAATGAAATTCCTGCAACTCCTCCTGCTGGCGGCGGTTCTCGCCTCGCAGGCGCCGGCACTTTGGGTCCGTGATGCTGCGGCAGACGACAGGGTCCAGGTGGTGGCGACCTTTTCGATACTGGCTGACATGGCCGCTATCGTCGGGGGCGAGCGGGTGCGGGTCACTGCGCTTGTTGGACCTGGCAGCGATGCGCACGTGTTCCAGGCGACGCCTGCGGATGCCGTGATGCTCAAGCGCGCCTTTCTGGTGATCGAGAACGGTTTGGGGTTCGAAGGCTGGCTCGACCGCCTGATCGCGGCGTCGGGTTACAAGGGAGAGCGGCTCGTTGCCAGCAATGGGATCACGCCGCTCGGGTCGGCGACTGGCCATGAGCATGGCCGCGAACATGCGCATAGACATGCGCAGGAAAGCGAGCAAGACGGGGTCGATCCGCACGCCTGGCAGAGCCTTGCGAACGCGGCCGTCTATGTCGAAAATATCGCGCGCGGGCTGTGTGCCGCCGATGCCGAAGACTGCGCGGCGTATCGAGCGAACGCGGCGGCGTATGCAGCGAAGATTTCTGCACTCGACAACGAGATCGCGGCGCGGTTCTCGGCTCTACCAGCGGGCAAGCGAAAGGTCATCACCTCGCACACCGCATTCGGCTATTTCGGCCAGCGCTACCATCTGGAGATCTTTGCGCCCGAGGGCGTTTCAACCGAGCAGGAAGCAGCGGCGCTCGATGTTGCGGCACTCATCCGGCAGATCCGCAAGTACGACATCAAGGCGCTCTTCGTCGAGAACGTTTCGGACCCGCGGCTGATCGAGCAGATCGCGCGCGAGACCGGACTGAAGCCGGCGGGACGGCTTTATTCGGACGCGTTATCCAGGGCCGGAGGCGACGCAGACAGCTACCTTGCGATGATGCGGCACAACGCCAACGTAATTGCGGAAGCGCTGGAGGCGGGGGCGACAAGATAGGTCGCCACTCGCTTTCAACGGGTGCTGTTGAGTTTCGCCAGCAGTTCCTCGCCAACGGCAACGCCGTCTCGGTCGGCGGCGGCGCGAAGTGCGGCCTTGCGCGAGCCG
>LOEV01000190.1 GCA_001516065.1 Alphaproteobacteria bacterium BRH_c36 | reverse complement strand
GTCAATTAAGGCGTGATAAACGCCTCACGAAGTCATTGATGTTGCTAGTGGCCCTCATGTCGCGCCTAAATCGAACGAAGTTGCGGCTATGATGCGATTTTGGCGCGACGGGCCACTATTGTTCTGGATTACACGCTTGGAGCGATTAAGTCGGGTGCGCGTATTATCAGCGTCCGAGGGCCCGCCCCAAAAGCCTCGTCCTTCCAACCTGCAACCCGTCACCATCGGTTCGCATAACGCATATTATGGAAAATGCATGATGTTCTATAATGGTACACCAGTCAGTTAATTGGTCGGAATTGAGCTGGACCTCACGCGCACCGTTGGAGGCCCAGCACCCACTTCGTCATCCCTCGTACTTTTCGGCCACCAGCCGGTCGAGAAGCCGCACGCCCCAGCCCGACCCCCAGCTCTGATTGATGTCGTTGCGCGGTGCGTCCATGGCGGTGCCGGCAAGATCGATGTGCGCCCATGGCGTCTCCTTGTCCTTGACGAAGCGCTCCAGGAAGGCGGCGGCCGTGCACGCCCCCCCCCAGCGCCCGCCGAGGTTCTTCACATCAGCATTCTTTGAATCGATCATCTTGTGAAAGGACTTGTCGAGCGGCATCCGCCACGCCTTCTCGTCCGTTACCTTCGAGGCTTCGAGGATACTGGTGGCGAGGTCGTCGTTGTTGCAGAAGAGGCCGGCGAAGTTCTTGCCCAGGGCGACCATGATAGCCCCCGTCAAGGTCGCCAGATCGATCATCATCTTCGGCTTATAGCGTTCCTGCACGTACCACATGATATCGGAGAGAACGAGACGGCCTTCCGCATCGGTATTGAGCACCTCGATCGTCTGGCCCGACATCGAGGTGACGATATCGCCGGGTCGCGTCGCCTCGCCCGAAGGCATGTTCTCAACACAGCCGATAATGCCGACGGCGTTGACCTTGGCCTTGCGCGCTGCGAGCACATGCATCAGACCGACGACGCAAGCAGCCCCACCCATGTCGCCCTTCATGTCTTCCATGCCGGCGGCCGGCTTGATCGAAATGCCGCCGGTGTCGAACACGACGCCCTTGCCGACAAAGGCAACCGGCGAATGGTTCTTCTTGCCGCCGTTCCAGTGCATAACCACGACGCGGGCCGGCCGCGGGCTACCCTGAGCCACGGCGAGAAGAGCGCCCATCTTCAGCTTCTTGAGATCCTTGGCATCGAGCACTTCCACCTCGATGCCGACCTTTTCGAGGGCCTGCGCCCGCTCTGCGAACTCGACTGGACCCAGGATATTGGCAGGCTCGTTGACGAGATCGCGCGCCAGCATCACTCCGTCGCCGATTGCTTTCTGCCGCTCGAAGGCCTTCTCCGCCTTCTTTGGATCGAGGCAATGCACGACCAACTTCTTCAAGCCGTTCGGCTTGGGCTCATCCTCGTTGTCTTCTTTCTTCTTCGTCTGATATTTTTCGAATTTGTAGCTGCGCAGATACGCGCCTAGCGCCATCGCCGCGGCAATCTCGTGCTGGGCAAGCCTCGACTCGCCGGCGACTTCGACGACCAGGCTCGCCGACTTCGCCTTGTGGGTATCGAGTTTGGCGAGCGCCGCTCCGCCCGCCATGACCCAGTCGTTCTCCTCGGCCTTTTCGGCATCGCCGCCACCCACCAGGATCAGCCGCGATGCAGCGATCCCGGCCGGTGCCAGGATTTCGGCCGACGACTTCGCTTTCCCCTTGAACTCGGCAGCCTTGGCGGCGCGGCTCAGAATGCCATCGCCTGACTCGTCCATCGCCTTTCCCGTGGCTCCGAATTCCGGTCCGTCGACGGCAAGCAGGCCTACGACCTCCTCGGTGTCGTCCTTGAGGGAAGCGAAGCTGACGTCAAGACGTCCTGCCGGCGATGCGGGCATCGAATTCTCCATGACTTGAACGTGGAATGTGCACAGGGCACGCGATATACTTTAAGCCCCGCTCGTGGGAGAGCGGTACCGTTGACAGAATCGTGACCGGGAACCCCAGTGCTCTGCAACAAGGATGGGCCAGCCCGCCGTCAAGATCAAGCCGCGTGGAAAATACGGGCTGAGCGGCCGCCTTGAAGGGCCGATAGCCTTCCTCCCGGCGGCGTTGGCTGTACTCCGATGAACCGGACAGGCGTATTTGCGCAACAATCTGCGCCGACCCCTGATTGGCTGGGCGATCAGCCGAATTTCTGCCACGCTGCCATGGAACGCAGCCTGTGACCAGCGGTGCACTGCGGCGCAACATGCTGGGCGGCCAGTTTGCCCCGGCGCATGCTCAAACTTCCGGTGCAGCGTCACCTGACCGAGATCGTCGAACGACGCCGAGCGCTCGAGGGAGCAAGCCAGATTTCAATGACGACGATCATCTTTCGCTACGTGTTCCGACAGACGGGAGCAGCACTCCTGCTGATTCTGGCTTCCCTGGGCGGAATCGTCTGGATCGCGCTCGCCTTAAAGCAGCTCAACGTCGTAACATCGCAGGGTCAGGACGCCTGGATGCTGCTCAAGATGACGACGCTGGCGCTGCCGAACCTGCTGGCGATCATCGCCCCGTTTGCTCTGCTGATTTCGGCGCTGCACATCTTGAACCGGCTCAACGGCGACAGTGAGCTCATCGTAATGACGGCAGCGGGAGCGACCGTCTGGACCGTCGCCCGCCCGCTCATCGCTGTCGCCATTCTCGTCACCATCGCCGTCAGTTTCGTCAACCACATCGGCATGCCTTCAAGCCTGCGGCTGCTGCGCGAATACATCGTACAGATGCGCACCGATCTGTTGAGCCAAGTCATGCAGCCCGGCCAGTTTTCATCGCCCGAAAAAGGACTGACGTTTCACATCGCGAAGCGGGAATTCAACGGAGATCTCATCGGGCTGGTCGTCAACGACATCCGTAACCCAAAGGAACCGCAGACTTATCTGGCTGAGCATGGTCAGATTGTGAAGCAGCCGCCGACCGCCTATCTGATCATGAGCCGCGGCCATATCCTGCGCCGAACCGATCCAAAGGGGCCGGCACAAATCATCGTTTTCGACAAATACATCATCGATCTCGACCGCCTCGATCAGCGCAAGGACGAAAGTTTCGATCTGAAGCCGCGCGAACGCTATTTCGACGAACTCGTCAACCCTGATCCCGGCGACCCCCTCTACCGACAGAATCCTGGGATGTTCAGGGCGGAAATCCACGAACGCTTCGCCAACCCGCTCTATCCCATCGCCTTCATTCTCATCGCGCTGGCGGCTGCCGGGCAGGCACAATCGACCCGCCAGGCGCGCACCGAGCGCATGGTCATCGGCTTCGTCGTGGCCGTCGGCTGCCGCATGGGAGGGCTTGCCGCCAACAATCTCGTCGTCACCAACACGGCCTTCGTTCCGCTGCTCTACGTCATCCCGGTCGTTGCCGGTGCTGTTTCCTTCGTCCTCATCGTGCGAAATGCGAGACCGCGCCGCGACCCGCTGCTCAGCGACCGGATCGAGGATCTGGTGTCCCCCATCATGCGCCGCCTGATCCGGGAAAAGGCACCAGAAACCGAAATCGCCAACTCCACGAGCCTTGGCATTGACAGCGGGGCCCGTGTGGCCAAATGAAAGGCGCAACCCTCAATTGGTACTTGGGTCAGAAGTTCCTGACTTCGATTCTCGGAGCGTTCGCTCTCTGTTCTATTTTGATCTTCATGATCGACTTCGTCGAATTGCTGCGCCAAGCCAGCAAGTACGACGACACCGGCGCCGTTCCCGCCGGTCTGCTGTTCTGGATGACGCTGCTGCGGCTGCCCGCCTACACCGAATTTCTGCTCGCCTTCGCGGTCCAGGTCGGAGCCATCGCAACTTTGCTTTTCCTAAGTCGAAAGAGCGAATTAGCTGTCATGCGCGCGGGCGGCATGTCGGCTTGGCAGTTCCTCCGCCCCGGCCTTGTGATCGCTTTCGTCCTCGGCACGCTTGCCACCACCGTCTACAATCCCATCGCGGCGGCTGCGCGCGAACAAGCCGAACAGCTGTTCGCTGACACCTTCGGTCAGGAAGGTAACCTTCTGCGCGCCAAATCAGGTGAATCCTGGCTGCGACAGAACGGCATCGATGGCCAGTCGGTGTTGACGGCGGGCCATGCTACCGGCCGCGGGCTGAAACTCACCGGCGTCTCAGCCCTCGTCTACGACCCAGATGGCAAGTTCGTGGCACGTGTCGATTCGCATACCGCTGAACTGAAAAACGGCTACTGGGAAATGACGGACGCCTGGGTTGTAGCGCCCGGAATCGAACCCACCAAACACAAGACCTATCTCCTTTCAACCTATCTGACGCCGGAGCGCGTCCAGGATGCGTTGGGCACAGTTATATCGTTGTCTTTCTGGGACTTGCCGGGGCTAATAGAAGTCGCGGAAAAAGCTAACATTTCTTCTTCGCGACTGCAGATCCAGTATGAACTTCTGCTGTCGCGGCCGCTGCTCTGCATCGCCATGGTTCTTTTGGCCGCCACTGTGTCGTTGCGGTCATTCCGATCCGGAGGCATTCAGACTATGGTCATCACCGGAATGCTTGGGGGACTGGGGTTCTTCTTGCTGGCCGAGGTATCTCGGCAGATCGGGGTGGCCGGACTTGTTCCGCCGTGGGCAGCGGTTTGGCTGCCTATTCTGCTTGTGATCCTGATTTCACTAACGGTGTTGTTGCACCAGGAGGACGGTTGAGTGACGCGTTTGGCGCGAAAACCGCAGGACCGCTGCGGCTGGGGGCGCGCCGAAAGGCCTAACCACGCTCGGGAAAAGCCGGAGCCGAACTGGATTCGGCCGTGGATCGGGTCGATATGCGCCCTTGCCTTCACCGTGGCCGCGTCGCTTGCGCCGGCTGCGTTCGCGCCCGTCTACGCTCAGGATCCCAGCATCGCCAAAACCGGCGGTTCAGGCGGCGGCTCCGGCGGCGGCAGGACGACGTTCAAAAAGCCCGGCACCGACCTTCTCCCGTCCACCAAGGTCGACCGTTCGCAACCGCTCTACCTGCAGGGCGACCAGCTCGTTTACGACAACTCCGGCAACAGTGTCATTGCGCGCGGCAACGTCGAGATCTACTTCAACAACTACGCCCTCACCGCCGACGAAGTCGTCTACGACCAGTCGGCCAATACGCTGACGGCCGCCGGCAACGTCATCTTGCGCGAGCCCAACGGCAACGTCATCCGCGCCGACCGCTACACCCTGACCGACGACTTCCGCGACGGATTCGTCCAGTCGCTCAGCGTCGTTGCCAAGGACGACACGCGCATCGCCGCCGCCCAGGCGACCCGGCGCGAAGGCAATGTCACAGAGTTCTCGGATGCCAAGTTCACGCCGTGTAAGTCCGAAGGCGGAATGCCGCCGCTGTGGTGCATCTCGGCCCGCCGCATTGTTCACGATCAGCAGGAAGCGACGATTACCTACCAAGATGCGCAGTTCGAGGTCTTCGGCCAGCCGGTCGTCTACCTGCCCTACTTCCAACATCCAGATCCGTCGGTGAAGCGCCGCTCGGGCTTCCTTGCCCCGACATTCGGCACCTCCTCCGATGTCGGCTTCTCGACCACTGTCCCCTATTACTTCGCGCTCGCGCCGAACTACGATTTCACCTTCGCGCCCAACTTCACGACGAAGCAGGGCATCCTCTACCAGGGCGAGTGGCGGCATAAATTGGCCAACGGCGAATACAAGATCCAGATGGCCGGGATCGACCAGCGTGGCGGATCGCTTCCCGACAGCACGTCTGATGCTGACCGCGAGAGGCTCGAAGGCTGGCGCGGAAGCCTCAAGACACAAGGCCTTTTCTCATTGTCGAGCTGGTGGAGCTTCGGCTGGGACGCCACCATAGAGAGCGACGACACATTCCGTCGCTTCTACGGACTTGAAGGCCGGCTAGTGACCGACCGCGTCAACAAGGTCTATTTCGAAGGCATTTCCGACCGCAACTACTTCGGCACCACGCTGTATCAGTTCGGCGGTCTTCTGCTCGATGACACACCGCGCTCCGAGAGCCTGGTTCACCCGGTCATCGATTACAACTACATCTTCTCCGATCCCGTTCTCGGCGGTGAATTGCGGTGGGATTCCAACGCCTACAGCCTGTCGCGCGACGAAGTGATCCTGAGCGGCGGCAGCTTCAGCGAGACTCAGCAGACTTCGGCGCGTATCGCATCCGAAATGACGTGGCGCCGTACGCTGATCGATACGATCGGCATTACCTACACGCCCTTCGCCAACATTCGTGGCGATGTCATCCAGTTCAACAACTACCGCAATCCCCTCGCGCCGGATCCGGCCGCCGAATTGCTCAACCCGACCCTCGAGGACGACACGGTCGCGAACGGTGTCGCCTCCGGTGGCCTCACGGTCGCCTATCCCTGGGTGGCGCCATCGTCCGTCGGCGCCCATACGGTTGAGCCGATCGGTCAGGTGATCGGCCGCACGCAGAGCAACAACAAGCGCGGCCTGCCCAACGAGGACGCACAAAGCCTCGTTTTCGACGACACCAACCTGTTTGAGATCGATAAGTTCTCCGGGTATGACCGAACCGAAACGGGGACCCGTGCAAACGTCGGCGTGCAATACACCTTCCAGGCCAACACCGGAGGCTATGCGCGGTTGCTTGCGGGTCAAAGCTTCCAACTGTCCGGCGAAAACCCCTTCGCCGACCCCGGGCGCATATCCGTCATCAACCCAAGAAACAATCGTGTCCGTACTGATCCGCAGTACCTGCTGAACCCGGCCAGCGGACTGGAAACGACACGGTCCGATTACGTTCTCGGCGCCTACGTCGCCCCGATTGATGCCTTCCGCGTCGTTTCACAAACCCGCTTCGACGAGGACTCGCTGGCGTTGCGCCGGGAAGATCTCTTCGCCCGCGCCGACATCGGACCCCTCACGGCCGCTGCGACCTATACTTATGTCTCCGCCGACCCTGTGTTCGGTGTGGACACTTCCCAGCAGGATGTGTCGGGAAGCCTGGGGCTGAAGTTGACCGACCGGTGGTCGATCCTTGGACGCGTGCGCTATGACATCGACGCCGAAGAGCTGCTCTCCGACGCTTTGCAACTGCGATACGCCGACGAGTGCTTCGTTCTGTCCGCGACGTATTCGGAGAGGTTCTACAAGGACAGGGCGACAGATCTGAATACCGACCGCACGATCTATTTGTCCTTCGAATTCAAACACCTTGGCTTGGTCGACTACAAGACCGACATCTTCGGCAGCGACACAGTTGAAAACTAGTGCTCCGGTTCAGCGATTTGCTTCCGGTTACAGCAGGTCCTAGTGAGGCGTCGCGCCTTAGTTGACCGATGGTGCGGCTAGGTTTGAGTCAACTCAGGCGCTATAAACGCCTCACTAAGTCATTGATGTTGCTAGTGGCCCTGATGTCGCGCC
>LOEV01000189.1 GCA_001516065.1 Alphaproteobacteria bacterium BRH_c36 | reverse complement strand
ACGAAAACGATCTCCGGCATCGGCAGGTCGACGCCGAGCCGGGCCAGCATCGGGCGGACACCGATACAGCCGATCTCCTCGTCGTAGGAAAACAGGATGTGTATCGGGCGCTTCAGGGGGCGTGCGGCGAAGTCGGGAACGGCGGCCAGCACGCAGGCGAGGTAGCCTTTCATGTCGGTGGTGCCGCGGCCGTACAGGCGGCCGTTCTTTGCCGTCAGCTCGAAGGGGTTGGTATCCCAGTCCTGGCCGGTAACCGGCACGACATCGGTGTGGCCCGACAGCCCGATGCCGCCGCCGGCGTCAGCCGGGCCGATCGTCGCGCACAGGTTGATCTTGTCACCGGTTTCGTTGGGGATGAGCTTTGACTCGATGCCATGGCGACCGAGGTAATCGGCAACGAACCGGATCAGCGCAACGTTGGACTTGTGGCTGGTGGTATCAAAGGCGACGAGGGCCTCGAGCAGCTCGATGGGCGACGTCTCAGCGGGGATATCGGGTTTCACTGCGGACCGGCCGTTTAAAAGCTGTTGGCGACACTAATTGACGGTCGGAACCGAGAACGGACTGTCGAGCGAGAAGGCCGGAATTGCGACATCGAACATGCGGCCTTCCTGATCGACCATCTGATAGCTGCCGACCATGATGCCCGAGGGCGTGCGCAACGGGCAGCCCGAGGTGTAGGTGAAGCTCTCTCCCGGTTCGATGCGCGGGGTCTGGCCGACAACGCCTGGACCGCGGACCTCCTCGCGGTGGCCCCTGGCATCGGTGATCTGCCACAACCGGGTGCGCAACTCCACAGGCGCCTTGGTGTCGTTCGAAATCGTCACCGTGTAGGACCAGAAGAAATAGCCCTCATCGGGAGAGGACTGATCCTCGAGATATTCCGGCTCGACATGAACCCGGATGCCCTTAGTTACGGCTTCATACATCGTGGAACTTTCTATGGCGATGGTGCCGGCGAACGCTTTACAATGCGCACACTGATTGCGGCCTACTGCCTACGGGTTGCGGAACGGGCGGATACTACGACAGCACGGCCAAGGGTCAACCGGTCAACCAGGTCCAAACTTCCAATCTTCAACGCGATGCCGCCAGCGCCCGGTCGAGGTCGCCGATCAGGTCGTCGGCATCCTCGAGGCCGACGGACAAGCGCACCATGCCGTCGATGATGCCGAGTTCGGCACGCGCCTCCGGCTTGAGGCGCTGGTGGGTCGTCGTCGCGGGATGGGTGACAAGGCTCTTGGCATCGCCGAGGTTGTTGGAAATCTTGACGATCTGCAGCGCATTGAGGAACCCGAATGCCTCCGCCTTGCCGCCGTTGACCGAGAATGTGACCACCTGGCCGCTGCCCGTCATCTGGCGTCGCGCGAGTTCGGCCTGGGGGTGATCGTCGCGGCCCGGAAAGAGGACCTTGGTTATCGCGGGGTGGTCTGCCAGATGATCGGCGATGCGGCGCGCATTCTCGCACTGGGCCTTGACGCGCAGGGGCAGGGTTTCCAGGCCCTTGAGGAGAACCCAGGCATTGAACGGACTGATCGAGGGACCGGTCTGGCGGATGAAGACGGACAAATGGTCGTCGACGAATTTCTGCGTGCCCAAAACCGCGCCGCCGAGGCAGCGGCCCTGGCCGTCGATGTGCTTGGTCGCCGAATAGATGATGACATCGGCCCCATGCTCCAGCGGCCGTTGCAGCATGGGCGTGGCGAAGACGTTGTCGACGAAGACGAGCGCGCCGGCGTCATGGGCAATAGCGCTGACGGCTGCAATATCGACGAGATCGAGGGTCGGGTTGGCGGGCGTTTCGAAGAAGACCGCCCTGGTGTTGGGCCCGATTGCCGCCTTCCAGGCTTCGATGTCGCGGCCGTCGACAAGGGTTGCGGCAATGCCGAGGCGAGGACAGAGATCCTCGATGACGTAGCGGCACGAGCCGAACATCGCGCGGGCGGCGACAACGTGGTCGCCCGCACTCAGATAGGACAGCAGGGCTGCCGTGACGGCGGCCATGCCGGTTGCGGTGGCGCGGCAGGCCTCTGCGCCTTCGAGTAGGCGCAGGCGCTCTTCGAACATCGACACGGTGGGGTTGGCGAAGCGGGAATACTGGTAGCCCGGATCCTCGTTCTTGAAGCGGGCCTCGGCCTGCTCGGCGCTTTCGTAGACGTAGCCCTGCGTCAGGAAGAGCGCTTCGGAGGTCTCGCCGAATTGCGAGCGCAGCGTGCCGCCGTGGACAAGTCGGGTTGCAGGCGCCCATTCGGCCGGGCCGGATGGAGTTTCGGGTTTCGAGGTTGCAGGTTTCGATGTCACGGCGCGGTCCTCAACTACTCTTCGGCCCGGCGCAAGCGCGCACGGGCAAAGCCGGCGATAAGGAAAGCCGGGCCCCCACGGGCTTAAACCAACACGGATAAGTGTCGAGCACGATGAGCGGAGCGCGCGGCCTTTTAGCAAGTTGTTTTTCGTGGCTGCAAGCCGGCCAGCCAAATCACCACGGTTCAACGACCATGGGGACTACAGGCAATCAGGTCTTGGCGTCAAGATGCGGTTGGTCTAGGCCGGGTATCAGGAAATTCGAAACACACCGGCAAGGGCGTTGAAATTGAACGAAAAGGCGAGCCAGGACATGAGCAGGACCGAAGGAGTGTTTCCGGTCCAGGCGATCGAAGCATTGATCGCGGACGGGGCGGTACGGCTCGAAGCGCCTGCCGCGGACAACCAATTGCAGCCGGCAAGCCTCGATCTGCGCCTCGGCAGAACTGCCTACCGGGTGCGGGCAAGCTTTCTTCCAGGCCCCGGCGTTAAAGTCTCGGAGCGGCTGGAAGACGTGCTGCTGCACGAAATTGACCTGACCGGCAGTGCTGTCCTGGAAACGGGTTGCGTTTACGTCGTGCCCTTGCAGGAGGCGCTGGCGCTGCCGTCGGGCGTGTCCGCGTCAGCGAATCCGAAGAGTTCGACAGGGCGGCTTGACGTCTTTACGCGCGTCATCGCCGACGGAGTGACTGCCTTCGACCAGATCCCGGACGGCTACAACGGCCCGCTGTTTGCTGAGATCTGCCCGCAGACCTTTCCAATCGTGGTACGGACAGGCTCGAGGCTGTCGCAAATTCGCTTCCGCAGCGGTTCGCCGCAACTGGACGACGTGGCGCTGGCCGCCCTGCACGCGAGCGATCGGCTGGTCAGTTCGCAAACTGCGGATATCGACGGCGGCCTCGCGCTGTCAGTCGATCTCAAGGAAACGGGGGAAGGACCGATAGGCTATCGCGCCAAGCGCCACTCGGGCGTCGTCGACGTCGACAAGCCGGGAGCGTGCGCGGTGCTCGACTACTGGGAACCTATCTTCCTGCGCGGCGCACGCCGCCTGATCCTCGATCCCGACCAGTTCTACATTCTGGCGTCCAAGGAAGCGGTGCACGTGCCGCCGAACTACGCTGCCGAAATGGTGCCGTTCAACCCGCTGGTCGGCGAATTCCGCGTGCACTACGCGGGGTTCATGGATCCGGGCTTCGGACATGCGCCAGCAGGCGGGGCGGGATCGCGCGTCGTCCTCGAAGTGCGCAGCCACAAGGTGCCGTTCATCCTCGAAGACGGGCAGATCATAGGGCGGCTCATCTATGAGCTTCTCAGCGAGCCGCCGCGCGTACTCTACGGCAGCGACCTTGGGTCGAACTACCAGGCGCAGGGGCTGAAATTATCGAAGCATTTTGCTTGAAACCGTGCGCTCACGGCTATTCCTCCCGCCGGCCACCCTCTTCAGTCGACGGGTCGTCGCTTACTGCACTGCAGGCGAGAAAAGGAGCTTTATGTAGGAACGCAAAAGCATAATCTGCTGAGCTGTTATCTGCGGTTCGCCAACTGCCCGCGACATGATAATTCCGCCCTCAATTACCGAACTGACCATGTCGGACAGATGATCGAGATCCACAGGGTCGTTCATCGGGTAACATCCGGCGACTGCGTCGAACATCGTTCGGAAGCGACGACGCCACCCAAGCACCGCGCGACGGTTTACTTCACGCACATCACTATCAAACAGCCGATCCTGATATGCGGCGGTGGCGACGATGCAGCCAGGGTGCCCGTCCGGCATGTTCTCGATCAGCTCAGCCAGTAGCTTCAAGCCGATCAGTACGGACTGCAACGGATCGTCGGACAAGTCCCGTGCGCGGGCAAACAGGTCATCGAAAAGTTGATTCTCGACTTCGATGTGGCGTTCAATCAAAGCGCGTGCGAGCGCGTTCTTATCCCGGAAGTGATAGAAAAAGCCGCTCTTCGTGATCTCTGCGCTGGCGACAATCTCGTCGATCGAGGTGGCGTCGAAGCCCTTCACCAAGACGGCCTCTTCGGCGACATCCAGGATTTTCTTGCGTGTTTCTCGAGCCCGCGCCACAGCAATTGCCTCCAGAACCGTACCGCAAGTACAGTACCGCTGGTATGGATTCTAATTTTTTTCCCTGCGCCCGCAAGACGCGAGCCGCGTATCCCTCTGATTCTAACCTAGAAATTTGTTGATCCGGACTGTACCGCAAGTCGCCTTTCATCACCAGTCCGTTTGAAGGCATACCCGTCTCAACGCACCTCGCGTCAAACGGAGATGTAAGATGACAGACGTGGAAAGATTGTTGAGGACGCGCCGTCCGTTTCTGACCGATGGCGGTTTTGAGACCTGGTTGTTCTTCCAGCAGGGCTTCGAAGCTCCCGAATTCGCCGCGATCGTACTGATGGACGACGATGAAGCGCGACAAGCGATGCACCGCTATTTCGACGGCTTCCTGAGCATGGCAGCGGCAGCGCAGACCGGATTCGTGCTCGATACCAATACCTGGAGGGGCTGTACCCATTGGGGGCCGAAACTGGAGCGAACCGAGCAGGAGATGCTTAGGCTCAGTTCGCTCGCGGTGGCCTTCGCCATGAAAATCCGGTCAAACTGGCAGTCGCGCGTTTCGCCGATACTCGTCAACGGCGTCGTTGGCCCTGCCGGCGACGGATATGCTCCGGGCCGCGTACCCGACGCAGCCGAAGCACGTGAATTGCACCGGCCGCAAATTAAAACATTTGCCCAGGCAGGGGTGGACATGGTTTCGGCAATAACCATGACGAATACCGGCGAGGCTTCCGGCATAGCACAGGCAGCAATGGAAGTGTGTCTGCCGGTCGTAATCTCGTTCACGGTGGAAACTGATGGGCGACTGCCGACGGGCGAGACACTGGGCGAAGCGATCGACCATGTTGATGCGGCCACCAACAGCGCCCCGATCTATTACATGGTCAACTGTGCCCATCCGGATCATTTCCGCCAAGCCATAGCGACTGGGACAGGTTGGGTGAAGCGCGTGGGAGGTGTTCGTGCGAACGCTTCGCGTCTAAGCCATGCCGAACTCGACCAGTCCGAGCGACTGGATGAAGGCAATCCCGCTGAGTTTGGACAGTTGCATGCCGATCTTGTCGACCTGCTGCCAAATCTGCGGGTTTTTGGCGGGTGCTGCGGCACCGATCACCGACATGTGGGCTGTGTTTCGCAGCACTTGCACAGCAGACGCGCAGCTTAGTTTGCCATTGCGGGCAGCGTCAGCGGCGCTGCCCCATCGATACGCGATTCATTCTTGAAGTCTGGCTTGAAGTCTGGCTTGAAGTCTGGCTTGAAGTCTGGCGATTGAGGCGGCGGCTCATCGACAAGCGTCTCAGTGAGCCGCCGCGTAATCTACGGCAGCGACCTGGGGTCGAACTACCAGGCGCCGGGGCTGAAATTGTCGAAGCAATTTGCTTGCTGGGCGATCGCAAGATGGTTGACACCGTAAGTTCGCCATAGATGCCTCGAAACGGAAATCTATTTCCACTTTTTATTGTGCAAAACCAGTTTCCGTGGCGGGATTGCCATAACTCAAAAAGCCGACACTTGCGGCGCCTTTTGTTTTCCGTCATGACTGCCTGCAGGGAACGTTTCAACGATACAATCGCGAGTGGCGAAACACGGAACGCCGAAACGCCATCCGTTGTTGCGGTGCGGAGGAATACCACAGTGGTGAACAGCTTTTTTCGGCTTGTGAGTGCTGTCCTGTTAATCGGCATATGCACCGGCGGTGCGGTTGCCGACGAAAATTCGCAAAGACTCGCAACGTGGACGGAAGCGCTCGACGAAATCGACGAGGCTTCAGGCATCGGCTATCTGGCTGATACCGGATGCATCTTCGTTTCCACGGCCTGTGAGAGGGCGTTCAAGCTTGCCGAACGGGTCGCCGTGAAGTATCGCCGCCTAGCCAATAAATCCTGGCGCGCCCGCGGGATCAATCTTCCCGGAGAGTGCTTCCAAATCAAGCTTGACGGCGCGCAGCTCGACCGTGTTATCGCCGCCTACAAGCGCGCACAGGGCCAACTGCAATACAAACTCTATGGCACGGCATATGATTTGATGGGATACGGCTTATTGCCTTGGAACGATCTGGAATGTCAAAGCCTGGCACGCAATGAAATTCTGCGCATTCGGAAACTGGTCGTCGCGAGTGCCGGATAGCGTGGCAGTATAGTTTCCTGTTTTCCTGCAGGGTCGGCCTGGAGCAATTAGCTTGGTTTAGTAAAGCGTTTTCACCTTTCTTGAAATCGCAGCCGCTCATCTTAACTGTTCGTTTTTTCGCACGTGCGATTCTCACGATTGAGCCCGTCTTCGGCAGGACGCCGTGTTCGTCCCCGTCGGCGAGGGCAGCTCCAAGGATTCCGCGCTTCAACTTGCCGAAAACGAGCTGCCCGACATCATGCTCCTCGACATGGCTGAAGTTGTGAAAGTCGAATTCTATCCCGACGGAATCCAGATCGAGTATTCCGACGGTTCAAAGGAAGAGATCCGAGACGGCCGCTACGAGAGTAAGAGTAGCGACGGCGATACGATCGTCGAACGGACCGCTACGCAACAGGACATTGCGCGGCTCGACGCGTTGGCGCTGATCACCCCGGCGGGCGCGGATGATGACGACGGAACTCCGGACCAAGGTGCCGGCGACGCAGGTGGCGATGCGTCGACCGAATCCGAAAGGCTGAACGCGACGGCTACTCTCGCGACCCTGTCAGGTTCCATGGACGACGACGGTACGCCTGACCAGGGTTCTGGCGATGCACCGGGCACGCCGACCTCTGGCGGATCGGCCGACGATGACGGAACAGCCGACCAAGGATCCGGCGACGCGCCGACAACTGCCACCCGCGCCGCGGCGAAGCTTGCGCCTGCCGCATCCTCCTTCGACGACAGCGCAACCGGCACGGCGGGC
>LOEV01000188.1 GCA_001516065.1 Alphaproteobacteria bacterium BRH_c36 | reverse complement strand
CGCTCAGCGCGCCTTAATTGACATCAACCGTGCCGCACCCATCTGTCAATTAAGGCGCGACGCCACACTAGCGGCCTGGCAAACGCCATAGCCGCTCTTTTGTCCTCGCGAAGTCGGCCTAATGCGGCCAAAGAGAGAACAGATAGAGCGCATAGCAGGCAACCAGCGCGCCGCCCTGCAGCCTTGAGATCGTGAGTCCTCTCCATATGAGCGCAAGCAGAAAAACGCTCACCGCAATCATGACCGGATTGTCGAAACGAACGATTTCAGGAGGAATGGAGGTCGGCGCCACGATCGCAGTTACGCCGCCGATACCAAGGATGTTATAGATGTTTGAGCCGATGACGTTGCCGAGTGCGACATCGCCATGCCGGCGCAGCGCGGCGATCACCGAGGTCACGAGTTCAGGCAGCGACGTGCCGATGGCAACGACGGTCAGGCCGATGACGGCCTCCGAGACACCCGCATGCCGTGCAATTCCCGTGGCCCCGTCGACAAGCAGTTTGCCCCCCGCAACGATGATGACGAGCCCGGCAATTGCGCCCACCAGCGGAAAATAGGCCGCCGCCAGTCCGGGCGACGCCTGCACCGACGCCGCCGGCATCTGGGCGCTGGAAGGACCGGTCCCCGAAACGAACAATTCATCGTGCGCCTCGGATTTTTCGAAGGCTGCCGTGTGTGACGAAACCCCGGCAGTTTCCTGCCGGTAGGCATAGTAGAGGTAGCCCACAAGTCCCGCGATAAAGACCGCGCCGACCAGCCGGTCCAAAGGCAGGGCGAAACCGAAGAGGAAGAACACGAAAGCGCTTGCGAACATGATCTGGCCATCGCGCCGGACAGTGCCGTCGCTGATGGCAATCGGTGCAAGCAGCGCCGATACTCCGAGGATCAGGAGGATATTGGCGATGTTCGACCCGACGATGTTGCCGATCGCGATCCCTGGTGCGCCGATCAGCGAGGCCTGCACGCTTGTGACCAATTCCGGCATCGAAGTCCCGAACCCGACCAGCGTGATGCCGATCAGCAGCGGCGACATGCCGAAGCGTTCCGCCATCGAGACGGCGCCCCGCACGAGTAACTCGCCCCCGACGATGAGCAGCACAAGTCCCGCCACGACAAAAAGAAGATCGCTCGCAGTCATCTCGATCCTTGGGTGTTAGTTCGGTGGGTCGAGCGGCACGGCGCTGTGGATATCCCGCGGCGGGAAAAGCGACCAGCGCTACAGGCCTTCGACTCATGTGGTTGGAAGACCGGCGCCACCGGCAGGCTCCTGGTCCTGCCGGCGACCCTTTTACCCGCTTTCGAAACGCTTATCGTCGTGTGGCCGCGGGGGTGACGAGTCTGTCCGCTCGGGAGGGGGGCGGCCTGGCTCGCTTCGAAGCGGTGATGCAGCAACGGGTCGCTTGCGAAGTCCGCGAAGCAGGAAAGCGTCGGCCGAAATAGTGGCGCGGGTGCTTGCTGCATTGGGAAGTCATTCCAGGGGCGGCTTCCCAAGGAAGGTTTCGATAACGTCACCCATGGGCAGCTCAAGATTAAGTTGGTCGGACAGTTGGGATAGTTGGCTGGCGTCGAGCTGCGATAACTCGATGCCGTTCTCAGCCAACAGGTCGATGAGTTGCCCGGGTGCCAGTCCCTCGAGCTGCGACAGGTCGATGCCATGATCTCCGAGAGTCTGCAGCATCTCCTGCACGCCAGCTGCGCCTCCGCCTTGCCCGAAGAGGTCGCCGACGAACTCGGTAAGCCGTGTCAGATCGAACATGGTGCGTCTCCGCGTTAGGATTGCTGCCGTGGGCTGGTGGATACGTTCTCAGGCTCCGGCAGCGGCTTGACGATCAACGCTTGCGCATGTCCGTTGACGGAAGCGTAGGCCGGCGCCCGGTCGCGCTGAAGCCGTTCTGCCAGTTCGACAGTCCTGAAAGCCAGTTTGGCAGTCGAGATCGTCGGTATCGTTTGCGTCATGATTGCCTCGAAATCACCGGCCGCCGTTTGGCCGTGGCTGGCAGATGGTGCGCTGCCTTCAGGCTGGCCAATCGGAAGAGGCAGTGCGTCTGATCGGTTTTTTCGATCAATGCTGGCGGGTTGAAGCTTCAGCGCATACTTTGTCGCGTCATTGGAACTAAGGAACTGAGATGCCGAATCTGCGACAGCTGGAATACCTCGTGGCACTATCGGAGACCCGGCATTTCCGCCGCGCCGCCGAGCGGGCGAACACAACCCAGCCGACGCTCAGCGAGCAGCTTAAATCACTGGAAACGCGTCTTGGCGCACAACTCGTCGAGCGGTCCAAAAATCGTGTATTATTGACGCCTCTCGGACAGCAGGTCGCTGAAATCGCGCGACGGATGCTGGCGGATGCAAATGAAATCAAGACGCTGGCATCGAGCTGTGGAGCCGGACTTACAGGTCTGCTGCGGCTTGGCTTTCCCCCGACCATCGGTCCATACCTTTTGCCGCTCGTAATTCCCGAGCTTCAAACCCACTACCCGGATCTGAAGCTCTACGTGCGCGAGGAACTGCCCGTATCCCTGCCGCACTCGCTCGAAGAAGGGAATTACGATCTCATTATGTCATTGCTGCCGGCGGGCGGATCTGAACTCGCCAGCGTTCCGCTGTTTCGCGAACCGCTCCTGCTGACGGTGGCGCGCAATCACCCTCTCGCCGGACGCCGATCGGCAACGCGCGAGTCGTTGGCCGGGGTCGACGTCTTGGCGCTCGGCAAGGGACATCAACTCCATGATGCCGTTCTGGCGCTTTGCGAAGATTTTGGCGCGAACCTGAGGTTCGACTACGAAGGCACCAGCCTCGACACCCTGCGTGAGATGGTAGCCATGAATCTAGGCGTGACGTTTCTGCCAGGCCTCTATGTGAAGGCGGTCGTTTCACGCGATGAAAGCGTCACCACCGTGGAACTGGACGGACGCAAGAACCACCGCACAGTCGGCCTCATCTGGCGCAAGACGAGTTCCCGAAACGCCACCTACCTGGAGCTGGCGGACCTCCTGCGAAACCAGATCAGGCGGCATTTTCCCGATTTCATGGTGCTTGGTGCAACGGATTCAGCTGATCGGTAAATTCGATCAGGACGCCCCGCAACATCAATTGGCCGCCCGCCTGGAGTACCACTACTTCCCCATCAACGCAGGCGCCGCCTGATATGATGCGACTGATTGATCGGGCGTGCGTCCGCGGAGTCGATCCACGGTCGGCGTGTGTTCTGGATCAAACGCTTGGGCAATCAAGCGTCAGAGTCGGAGCGCCAGATACCTGAAACGCCGACCTTCGAACACGTTTATGGAGATGTAGACATGCGCCATACATGCAAGGCACTCCTCGTTGCGATGCTCTTTGGAGCCGCCGCAGCACCATTGCCGACGCATGCCGCAACAAGTGAAGCCGCGGTACCGCCCGCCTCTGTGCTGGCATTCGATCAGAAGCCGGTCGGCGGCATTATCGTTATCGAGTACGCCCAGCTTCCTGCTAACGGCTACGTTGCCGTCTACGGCACGGACAAGTCTGGCAAACCGGTCGGCGAGCCGCTGGGGTATTCGAAGGTTGATGCAGGCGATCACCGTCAGCTCAAAATCGATCTGAGCAAGGCGCCTGCAGCCGGAGATCGCTTGTGGGTCTCGCTCTACAAGGACACCGACAACGATCCAGCCTTCAAGCCGGGATCGGGCGACGAGCCTGTATGGTCGAAGTCGGAGTTACCTGTCGAGAGCATGATCGTGGTGCGTTAAGCCACTGATATTCCCGACCAGGATCGGGGAGTGAGGCCCGGAGAGGCCCGGTGGCAGAGTAGTCTTGCCGCCGGGCCGTTTTACGGTTGCGTGCAATTTCGCGGTCAGTCCCGCGCAGGATCCACGTCGGACAGTTCGGTCAATTCGGGGGAAGACGGCTGTGAGCCTTGAGACGTGGTGGCAGTCGGCGCTCGTTTTCGTGCGCGAGAATGAAACTTCCATCGAACTCGCTCTGTTTGCATTCGCTTTCGCAGAGTCAATTATCTTTGCGTCGGTCTTCGTGCCGTCCACCCCGATATTCATCGGTATCGGTGCTTTGGAAGGCGCAGCTGACGGGCCGCTCATCCCGTTGATTGTCGCGGGCACGCTTGGAGCAATCGCAGGCGACCTCGCATCGTTCACGATCGGCTATCGGTTCCGCAACGAGCTTCCTCGCATCTGGCCTTTAGGCAATCACCCAGAGCAGCTCGCCCGCGCAAGGTCCTTCGTTGAGCGCTGGGGCATCGTCGCAATACTGGCTTCGAAGCTGTCAGGGCCGTTGCGCCCAATCGTGCCGATGCTGGTAGGAGCTAACGGGATGCCGCGTTGGCGCTTCGTCGCGGCCAGTGCGGTTTCCTCGATAGTCTGGGCCGTCCTCGTGCTGGCGCCAGCCTACTACGGACTGCACGCTATCACGCACTGAACCGGCGCAAGATCTTTATTTCGAGTGACGGGTGCAGAAAGCAATAACGGAAAGTGCCTCATGAACTCCGTACTCGAACTGGCGTTCGCAAACCTGACTTCGCCGATGATCCTGTTCTTTGTTCTTGGGCTTGCGGCGGCATTCTTGAAGTCCGACCTCAACATCCCCGAGGCGATAGCCAAGGGCATGGCCCTCTACCTGATGATGGCGATCGGCTTCAAGGGCGGCGCCGGAGTGGCAGAGCACGGACTGGATGCGACACTGTTCCTGGCGCTTGCCACAGGCGCGCTGCTCAGCGCCCTTCTCCCCTTGATTGCATTTCGGTTTCTGATCTCTACGACCGGGCTTTCCCGTGTCGATGCAGCAGCCGTTGCCGCGCACTACGGGTCGATCTCGATTGTGACCTTCCTGGCTGCCGTGCAGGTTCTGAACTCTGCGGGTATCGCCTATGAAGGGTATATGGTCGCCGTAGCGGCCGCGATGGAGACCCCCGCGATCGTCGTTGCGTTGTGGATGGCAAAGGGGCGTGCCTCCTCCTTCAACTCCGCTACGATGCGAGAGATCGCATTCAATGGCTCCATCGTAATCCTCATTGGGTCGTTTATCATTGGAGGCGTGACCGGCAAGGAAGGACTGCAATCCATCTCCGCGTTCATCGTCGATCCTTTCAAGGGCGTCTTGTGCCTTTTCCTTTTGGACATGGGCCTCATTGCCGGGCGTGGACTGCTCGAAGGTCGCAGGCACTTTACGCCAGCAGTGATTGGTTTCGGAATTTACATGCCTCTGGTGGGCGCGAGCCTTGGATTGGCCGCCGCGATGCTGATTGGACTCTCGCCCGGCGGCACCGCCTTACTGGCAACGCTGTGCGCGAGCGCTTCCTATATCGCCGTTCCCGCGGCGATGCGTCTGGCGCTCCCGGAAGCGAAACCGTCGCTCTACATTCCGCTGTCCCTCGGTGTAACGTTTCCATTCAATCTGAGCATCGGAATTCCGCTTTATCTGTCTCTTGCCACCGCTGTCCCCTGAGAGGAGGAAGTGCCATGAAGACTTATCCAAAGAAGCGAATTGACATCATGGTCGAGGCGCCGCTGATGAAGCGGGTGCTGGAGCTCCTCGATGAGCACGAGGCAGGCGGCTATACGGTCGTTCCGGCGCTGGCCGGAAAGGGCAACGACGGCTCCTGGCACCGTGACGGTTTGGTCGGGCGCGTTGGCGCGGTCGTGCAGATATTCTGCATCGTTGACGAAAGCCGGGTCGACGAGATCCTCGACCCGCTATTCGCACTTGTTTCGCGCCAGATCGGAGTCGTCACGGTGTCCGATGTCAGCGTCATCCGGTCGGAACATTTTTGAAGGACGAGTGTCCCGTCTCCGAATTGCCGACACCATTGCGGCACTGACCCTGCTGCGAACCTGCGGCACCTCAAGCGGTGCCCGCGTTCCAATAGCCCGTTTGCGTCCGCCGCGTTTCCTCACCGTTAGCCGCTCTTCGCGATAGATCCGGATTGCCATTGCGCCGCGTGGGTCGATGCACGTCACGGTGATCATCAGTTCGCCCGGCGAAGCAGTTCAATTACCTGTTCGTTCCGACGGCCTGGTGTCCCTCCAACTGACTTCATTTGCTGGCGCCACCGGGTCCCGGACGCGCCGACTTTGCGGAATTCGAAATTAAGCTAAACAAAAGGTAAGTCCTTTCTTAACAAGACATAAATGCTAGCCCTGTTTTAGAGCGCGGAATGCGTAAGGCCGTCTTGCAATCGAGTTACCCTTGAGAGTGCCTAGGCACTTTCAAGACTGGCGAAACGGCTCAGTTGGTGTTGGTTTCGGTCCTCCGCGCGTAGGGCATGTGACATGGTGCGTAGACTTACATTCCGGGAATTGTGCGAGCGCAATCCAGCCTTCAAGAAAATTTTTACCAAGA
>LOEV01000187.1 GCA_001516065.1 Alphaproteobacteria bacterium BRH_c36 | reverse complement strand
CCAAACCGTTAGGCACTGATCTCTCCGTCACGCTCACCCGCAGCGGCCGACCGGAATGTGGCTGGCAAGGAGAGCGGCGATGGGCGTTGCAATATCAATTCAGCGTTATCTAGAAGATCATAACCTTCCTTACGATGTGCTGACGCATAAGCTGACAAGCTGCGCGGAGGCGACTGCGCGTGCCTGCTCAGTGCCTAGCGAAATGTTGGCCAAAAGCGTGCTGGTCCGCCGAAAGGAGGGCTTCCTGCTGGCGATTGTGCCTGCGTCGGCTGATGTGCGACTAAATGCTCTTGGTAGGGTCATTGGCGAGCCCGTCGGACTTGCGACGGAAGATGAGGTCGCGGCCATCTTCAGCGACTGTGAACCAGGCGCAGTTCCTCCTCTGGCAGAGGCATACGGACTTTCAGCTGTCGTCGACAAAGAATTCGATGGCATTAGTGACGTCTACTTTGAAGGCGGCGATCACCGCACGCTGATTCACCTCTCGGGTCCGGATTTCGAGAGCGTCACGAGCGGCTTTGCCCATGCTCATATCAGTGAGAGGCGCGGCTGACAGATCGACAATGCTAATGGCCGGGCCCCAGGCATAATGGGTCTGACTTTGACCATTGCCGGGGTACCGTCTTTGGTTCGTTTCCCTGTTTGATCTTCACACTGGAAAGTGGTCAGGGGCGTCTCATAGTCCCAGTGCGCCCGACCGGACTGCCCTTTTTTACCCAATATTGAATGATGTCTACCGTTGATGCACCAACACGAACTGCGCTGAGGATGCGTCCGCGTCAACGCGCCGCGTGTTCGAAACTCGGAGGAGCTTTTGGTCAACCGGCGCATTACAGCGATCATTCCAGCCTATAACGAAGCGACGAGTATCACGCAGACAGTCGAAAGTCTCAGGGCGCAAACCCAGCCATTCAGCGAGATCATCGTGGTGGATGACTGCTCCACCGACGACACAGGCGCCATTGCCGAATCTTTGGGCGTGTGCGTCCTCAGGCCGCCAATCAATACAGGCTCGAAGGCCGGGGCGCAGACCTATGCGCTGGATTTCGTGCGCACAGAGTTTTGCATCGCCATCGATGCAGATACCCAACTCGCGCCTGACGCCGTTGAAAAGGTCATGGCGTCATTCGACAATCAGGCCGTCGCCGCAGCCTGTGGATTCGTGCTGCCGCGCTTCGTGCACTCTGTGTGGGAGCGTGGACGATACGCCGAATACCTCTTCGCGTTCTCGTTCTACAAGCCCATCCAGGAATACTTCGGCAAGCCGATGATCTCGTCAGGTTGCTTCTCCGCCTATCGCACCGATGTGTTGCGCAGGGTCGGTGGTTGGTCCAATCGGACGATGGCCGAGGACATGGACCTCACTTGGACACTGTATCAGCGCGGCTTTGAAGTTCGCTTTGTTCCAG
This sequence comes from Alphaproteobacteria bacterium BRH_c36, assembly GCA_001516065.1. Classification (GTDB taxonomy): domain Bacteria; phylum Pseudomonadota; class Alphaproteobacteria; order Rhizobiales; family Hyphomicrobiaceae; genus Filomicrobium. The sequence goes on along the minus strand of LOEV01000187.1, from coordinate 9,581 downwards.
AAGCCGTCTGCTATCCGATCGAGCCGCACAACCTTCATTTTCTCGCGAAGCAGCTCAAGCGGTGGTCCCACGGTTTCGTGCAGAATGTGCGGACGCACTGGCGCGGGATCATTCACGTTCCATATTTGCGACTCATGGTGGCGGTGGGCATCTGGGATGCAGTGATTGCCTCGCTGGCCTATTTGGTGGTGCTGCCGGTGCTGGCGCTTTTCGTCCATCCGCTCTTCCTGCTCGGCTATCTCATCGACCTGCCGGCCGTAGCGGTTCCGATCCTCCTGGCCGGCATCCGCCGCGGAGAGTTCCTCAAGGCGGTCCTCAGCCTGCCGTGCTTTCTCGTCATGCGACTCGTCAATGCGGTTTTCATGCTGCGCGCGGTGTGGTCCGAGTTCGTGCTCGGCAAGAGCTTGCTAGTTTATGAGAAAGGTCACTGACATGGCCGGACTTCCAGGAACGGGTCTCGGCGGGATTTTCTACGCATTGTTGATCGTCTGGATGGCGGTGCGGGAGGTCTGGCTATTGGTGCACAAAAGAAGCTCGCAGGAACGCTGGCGGGCCATTGTCACGTTTGGGCTGATCCTTGCGGCTATTGTAGTTGTTCTGGCCGGAGAGTTCTGGTTCATACAATATGCTTTGCACCACTGGATCAGTCCCGTTGAAGGTCCAAACGCGTATATTTACAAATATCTCCAGGTCCTGACGCCGACCCTCATTGTGACTCCATTCCTGATCCTGGGCACTATGCTGATTCTGCTTCATCTGGCGACTCGGTTACTCACGCCGCCGAGCGATACAGTAACACCATCATCATCCTAAGGGCGCGGCGTTCCCTGTGTGTCGCAACTTTTTGCCCTTTATCACGTTGAAGCTTACACGATCGTCCCGCTGGATCGACGAAACAGCAACAAGGTAGCTTCATGAATCCGCCTGTCACCCCGTTTGATCTGGAGCGATTATTCGTCGGCAGCGAGCCATGGTTGTTTTACGCGGAAATTTTATTCCGCACGGTCGTCATTTATGTTTACGCATTCGTGCTCATTCGCGTTATCGGCAAGCGCGCAACGGGCCAATTCTCAACAATCGAGTTGTTTTTGATCGTGTCGCTCGGCTCCGCCGTTGGCGACCCGATGTTTTATCCCCAAGTGCCCTTGCTCCATACAATGGTTGTTATCACCTTGATCGTCGCGTTGAACGAGTTGATGTTCTTCACCGTCCGCACAAGCGAAATAATGGACCGGATGATCAACCTCGAGCCTGAGCAATGCGTCAAGGATGGTGTAATAGTCCTCGATGAAAAGGTGCTCACACCCGAAGAGATCTATGGCATGCTGAGACTTACCGGCATCGAAAACCTGGGTCAGGTCAGAGCGGCGTTTCTAGAGAAAAACGGCTCGCTCAGCGTCTTCAAATTCGCGGTCCCCCGACCCGGCCTGACGATTGTTCCTCCGGCTTCCTTAGATGACAACGGGAAGAGTTCAAACGTTCCGCAAACAACGGCTGTCAGCGGTGCCGAATACGTCTGCAGACATTGTGGCACCGTCCAGAAGACGCGTGGAGCCTGTTCTCACTGCGGTGCCAACAGCTGGTCGAAAGCCGAAAGGTTCGTGGGCGATGCATGATCGTAGCATCGCCGGCGCAAGGTTACGGAGCGCTTCCGGCCGCGTTCGCTCGCTCTATTTGTCTCCAAGGAGAACAGCAGTGACGGTCCTTAAAAAATCGTGCAGCTGGCGGCCCGCTGCGAGGGGTAGTTGCCGGCGTGGTCGAACAACAAGCGCACGGTGCGCTCACGCACCTCGGCCGAGTATTTCGAGGATCCTGTCCGTTGTGTCATGGCTCCAGCCTCTCAAGAATCGGAGCCTCCGACAACCCCGGCGCGGTTCAGTTATGGCACATCCTCGGCCAGTGTACAGCCACGGACACCGATCGGTTGTACCTCACTGACTCCAAGGTTTCATAGATTGGAGGGGGGGGGGTACAAGTGGGTAGTGGTCGTTAAAATTTTGGGAGTCCAATTTAGGTTTGAAGTTTCAGTCGCCGGAGGAACGCGGTTATGCATACTTCCGATAAGATAGATTTCGAATAGCTCTGTTTGGCGATGCTGTTGAATGCTACGCCAGCGCCGCGGCAATGCAGCCGAGCCGGGTGAGTCCGTCGCGCTCGAGGCAGTGATGCCAGCCGAGATAATTGTGCAGGTACTTCGTCGCCACGCCTCACAACAAAGACGGGCCCGGCATTAGGATTGCCAATCCGGGCCCCTGAAGACATCTCTTCAGTCTCTCAAGCCCGCCAACACCTCGACAAGTGCGGTACCTGTCGATCCGGTTGGCGGCTTTATTCCCAGATAGGTCGTGATCGTTGAAGCCACATCCTCGGGTGCAACTTCCCTATCTACGATTTTGTGTTGAATCTTGTGGCCAGCAAAGAGGACGGGAACGTAGGTATCCATGGTGTATGGCGTCCCATGCATTGCGGCGAACTCGTCGGGCTTTGGATAGAGGTACCATCCCACGTCCTGTACAAAGAGGACATGGCCTGATCGCGTCGGGTGAAACGAAAGTTGCAACTTTGCGTGCATTGGTTCGCTCGTAACGTTACCTTTCAATAGATCGGTGCGTGTCACGGCAAAGCGAACTCCAGGCACCTTGAGTATTTCTTCCCTCAGTGCAGCTTCGACGGTTTCAATTTCGAGCCCTGCCCGGCTCACCGCGTCCGGGTCGAGATACAGGCTCGGATTCCAGAAGACCATCACCAAGTCTTCTTGAATCTTGAACCGCTTCTTCAGACCTTCGTTCACTGTCGCGATGAAATCTTTCGGACGGTGCCTGCCAGCTGCCAGTCCAGAGTCCAGTGCGCGTTCTGGAACTGAATCGATGCCGTGATCCGAAGACAGTGCAATCACTACATTGTCGAGGCCATGCTTCTTGTCCAGGAAGGCGAAGAAGTCAGCGAGTGTGCGGTCAAGCCGAAGAAGATTATCTTCAGCCTCAAGACTATCTGGACCAAACGCATGGCCGATATAGTCGGTGACAGAGAAGCTGACTGCGAGCACGTCGGTTGTCGGGCCACTGCCCAGCTTCTCTTGATCCATCAGTTCTTTGACAAATGCCAAGGTCAGCTCGTCACCCATCGGGGTGAATCGCAATCCAGCGTTGAACGCTTTTTCGTCTTCATTGCCTAGGGCATGGGGGAACGTTCGCCCAAGCTTCTTGTAAGACTTTTCCCACGGCTCGTCGTCGCGATCGGCGAATATATATGTCGATCGATCGTGAAGCAGGTCCCAGGCTTTGTCCTTGTAAGCTGCAGCATGGCCAGCTTTGTTCCAGGCGGTGACCCAGGCTGGATACTCCGACGCATAATACGTGCTCGTGACGAATTGGCCTGAACTCGACGAGTACCAGTAAGCCTTACCCAGATGGCCGCCTGGCAGGATGGCGCCACGATCCTTGATCGAAACGGAAAAGACGCGAGACTTGCCGCCCGTGGCGAGCACCACTTCATCGCCGAAACTTGAAGAAGTCAAATTGCGCGGCGACATGCCGGCATGGGCTTTAGGCTCCTTACCTATAAGCGTATGGCGATCGTCCTCTACGCAGTAGATTTGCTTTCCAGTTGCAAAGTCATGCCAGTCGTTGCCGGCAAGCCCATGCTGCAAAGCGTTTCCGCCAGTTGCAAGGCTGGCATGACCCACTGCGGTAAAGGTTGTTGAATGGCGAAAGTTTGCGTTCGTGTACGCGACTCCCTTTTCCAACAGATACTTGAAACCGCCCTCCCCAAATCGATCCTTGAATCGCCAAGGCATATCACCTCGGAGCTGATCAACGGTGATGAAGACCACGAGCTTTGGTTGATCGGCGCGAACTCCGGGAGCCGCCACGGCCAACAAAATAAGGGTGGACAGAAATGCGCATAAGATGCGCAACCGGTTTGGCATCGTTTCCTCCATTTTCTTACCGTTTGTTCTGCGAAATACGGGCCTGATGGCAGCTGGAACTGCAGATCGCTGCAGTTGCACCAACAGGTGTTACACTTCTGGTATCTTGGCTCTTCCGCATGCTCCGATGACCGCGCCGCAACCAAGTAGCGGCGCTTGCCGGGTGAATATCGACTCTGCGGGCATGCTTTCAGTTGAATGCTGCCTTTGTCCAACCGGCATTCGGCATGGTCCATCCGGAATTCGGCATAGTCCAACCGACAGGTGCATGATGTCCCGGATCTGCCAAAAGACTGATGCGTCGCAAATTTATCGGACGGCCCGAAAGCTTGGCATCTCGACCGGCAAAGCATATTTTCTGACTGCGGATGTTTGCTGCTCGGTTGCAGTCACACTTGGCGAAGTCGTGATCGAGCCGACCCTTCCTTGCCGTGATCGAATAATCAGTCGCGCCACTCTGCCAAAGTGGAAGTATGCCTTCGCACTGCAGCATACAATTTGTGTGCAAAGGCCGGGTTGCAGGAGTACGCTTGTCATGGCGTGCGGCTGAACCTCGCGCTCCATCCGGCACGCCCGAGAAGACCGCTTCTTGTCTGGATCACCTTGAACTTCCAAAGAGTCTCAGGGGCCCTATGCCATGAATATCCTCATAGCAGACGATCATCCTCTCTACCGTGAAGCTCTCGCTTCTGTGCTGGAGTGTCTTGGACCGGATACCAGAATTTTTCAGGCCGAGACGTTCGATGACGTTGTTGACCAAGTTGCGAACAGAACAGTCGATCTCGATCTCATACTTCTCGACCTTTACATGGGTTCGGCAAATTGGGGTTCGGTGATCAAGAAACTCCGCCGTTCCAGTCCCAGCACCCCCATAGTTGTTATTTCCGGATCGGATTGCCGAGCAGACGCAGAGCGCGTCATGAACGCTGGCTGTTGCGGTTTCATTCCGAAATCAATGAAAAAGGATGAGATGTTGAGCGCAATACGGCTCATCCTGACAGGAGGCGTCAGCGTTCAGCCCCGCGACCTGAGACCGGAGGAGCGCCTTCCCTATCCTACAGCCGGTAGGCGCGACGATCTCGACAACCCTCTTCACCTACTCACCAGTCGCCAAAGAGACGTGCTGGCCGAGATCGGCGCAGGCCGGTCCAATAAGCTCATTGCGCGTTCACTGGGAATGGCGGAAGGCACCGTCAAATTGCATGTGGCGGCTATCCTCAAATGCCTTGGCACATCGAATAGGACGCAGGCAGCCGTTTTGGCTCATAGGCTAAATCTGGCTCCGGACATGTCGACCCGCGAATGAGGCAGCAACATGCCAGTCGACAATCATATTAGCGGCATGGGTCCGACGATTTTTCCGCCCGCTGCAAAGGAATGCGAAAACACCATACATGTTCAGAGCCATGGGCCGAACCACACGCTGGGTAGGATGCCCACCGGTTCTAAGGCGGTTGAGCGGCTTTTGTCTGATCGTGTTCCACTCGGCTGGATCTGGATCACGATGTTGTTCCTATGCTTCCAGCTGCTGTCGTCGCAATCCGACGTGGTTGTTGCAGAGGACAGCTCCGCGCTGCCTCAGTATCGCTTCGGCGTCACACCGTGGCAGCACGGTCAGTCGGACGACGACATCCGCGTCCTGTACAAACCGTTGCTCGAATGGCTTGGTGATCGGGTAGGAGCCGAATTCATCATCGTTGGTGCGAGCGGATATGGTGAGACAATCGATCTTCTCGCAAATGAATCCATCGATATTGCTGCGATATCTCCCGTGCCGTTTGTTCTTGCAAGGCAAAGGAACCCGCACGTTACAATGCTGGCCACTGAGCTGAGCTGGGACTTTGAAAACCGGAACCTGAGCCCGTCGTATGAAGGCTTTATCATCGCGCGCGCAGACCGAATTGACATAAGCCAACTCGATTCTCTACGTGGGATGCGCTTTGGCTTTGTGCGCAAACAGTCAACCAGCGGATACGTGTATCCGGTCGCCTACTTTCTCCGCAATGGCATAGACTACGACACCTTTTTCAACCGTGTATATTTCCTCGGCAGCCAGCCGCGTGTCACCGACGCAGTTGCCAGCGGCAGTATCGATGCGGGCACGACGTGGGACTACAATCTCAAGCAGGCCATCAACAAGCACGGAGCAGTCTTCAAGATCGTCGCGAAAACTGGAACGATTCCGAACCTTGGAATTGCCGCCAACGGTGGGGTGCCACAGGTAATGCAAATTAAGATTCGTAATGCTCTGCTGGAAGCTAAGAAGGCGCTTTTTCACGGACTACCTGCAGCCGGCTACGTGGTCAAAGAGAATTCCTACTACGATCCGGTCCGCGAGGTCGTGCAGCTTGTTTCAGGAGCACCTCGATCGATCGATAGGGGGAAGTAGCGTTCAGGATGCCCCACCCATTTTTGTCACGTGAACAGTTTGTGCGATGCGCCGCTGACAGTGGGATGGCCGCACGGCGCCGGACGGTCTTCGGGCTTGCTTTGAAAGTACTCGCACCCATAACCGTTCTGACGCTTCTAGCAGCGATACTCGGGGGGGCTATACTCGGAGCGGAGTACAAGAGTTATCAGTCAAGCCTAGCGCAGAAGAAGGCCGAGTTGGCCTGGCATGTGCGCACCCTCTACGACGGCAATCGCTCCAAGCTCCGCGACGTTGCGAATTTACTGGCCAATAATGCGAATGTCCAAAACGGTATGTTGATCGGAGATCAGTACACTCCGCTGAACACGATCATGAACTTTCTCGGCCATTCTGGAATCGATATAATCAACTTGTATGATCTCGACGGTCGTGCGTTCGCCCGCGCGCAGTCCCCAAGCTATTTTGGCGACTACGACGATTTTGCCCCACTTGTGCGAACGATGGTTGCGTCATCTTCCGAAAAGAAGTCCGAGTTGATCTCGGGTATCGCGACCTACCATCACAGACTGGTGCTTGTTGCGATCCGCGTCACACAGGGAGTAAGTGGCGCAACGGGTGTCATCGTTGTCGGTCAGAACGTGAACTCCCAGTTCCTTCAGTCCTTCGCTCCGGCCAAACACACCACAGTTGCACTCTCTCAAACGAGCCGGTCTAGCGAAATCACGGATCCCGGCGCCAGCCTCCATACGGACGATAGCATCGCCATATACGCGGAGCGGCAAATCAACGGCGACACAGACTATCAAATTGAACTGCGGACAGACGACCCTGAGCTTTTCAGCCCATTCTGGGGCGCGCGCGCCGGCATCATATTAGTCGCAGTCGTCGCCGCTCTGGGATCGGTAATTGTGACCTTCATCTTCATGTTTGTCACTGTCGTGAAGCCGGTCCGGCATTTGATCGCGGTTGCCGAGCAACAAGTGTCTGGCGATCTAGCCGCACGCGTGAACCTGCGCAGCCGCGATGAACTGGGTCGTCTCGGTGATATACTGAATCTCCTGACTGGCAACCTGAAAGCCACGCTTGAAAATCAAGACCGGATCAACGAGCAGCTGGAGGCTCGTGTCGAGCAACGTACTGAAGAGCTGCAGTGGGAACTCAGTGAGCGCGAGCGTGCGCAGGCCGCTCTTGTCCGTGCCAAGGAAGAAGCGGAAGCGGCGAATGCGTCGAAGTCCCGATTTCTTGCTGCCGCCAGTCACGACCTGCGCCAGCCCGTGCATGCCATGACGCTGTTTGTATCTAATCTCGCGCAGCAAGTGGAAACGCCAAAGGCCCGAAAGACCGTCACGAATGTCAACGCTTGCGTAGAGTCGCTCTGCGAGATGTTTGAGAACATTCTCGACGTCTCCAAGCTGGCGTCAGGCGTCGTTCAACCGCAGGCAGAAGATTTTCCTATCGATCGATTACTCAGCCGTTTGCAGCGGGAGTTCGAGGGACTCGCCATGGATAAGGGCATCGAACTCAGATCCGTGAAGTCGACGCTCGTCCTTAGAAGTGATCCCGCGTTGCTGTATCGCATTCTCAGCAATTTTGTATCGAATGCATTAAAGAACACGAACAAGGGCAGCGTTCTGATCGGCTGTCGGCGTCGCGACCAACGTGCCGAAATCCAAATCTGGGATACTGGGGTGGGGATACCGAAATCGGAGATCGTGCATGTCTTCGAGGAGTTCTATCGAGGCAGCAGCAGGTTGAAGCAGAAGAATGGTGTCGGATTCGGCGCCGGGCTCGGGCTCGGCTTATCGATTGTTGAGCATACGGCGAAGCTTTTGGATCATGCGCTTCATGTCTCATCAACACCCAACAAGCACACACGGTTCTCCATTACTCTACCACGCGTAACCTGCACGAAGGCCGAACCGGTGCTTCACAAATCCAGCACCATGAGTCTCGAAGTGTCCGGTTATCGGGTGCTGGTTGTCGATGACGATGCCCTCGCACTGAGAGCCGTTCAATCGACATTGGAAGACTGGGGATGCATTGTAGCCGCGGTCCAGTCTTCGGAAGAAGCGCTTGCAGTCCTCGCCAACGACGAGCCTCCGCACGCATTGATCGTCGATTACCTCCTGCAGAAAGGCGAAACAGGCTTGAACCTCTTGGATCAGGTGTCGGCGGAGCTTGGTCTAAAGCTTCCCGCCATCGTACTCTCTGGTGTGTCGAGCCGGCTCCTCGAACAAGAAGTGGAGCGACGCGGGCACAAGCTCCTGTACAAACCCGCGCAACCGGCACGTTTGAGAGAGGCGCTTGCGCAAACGGTCGCCGTCAGACCAATCGGTGCCAGCGTATCGGTTGCCGGAAGTGATGGTAAGGTCGGATTGACGCTTTAACGTCGACATCGGGGATCAAGCTGCGATCCCTGCAGCGCCAAATAAACAAAACACTCACTTTCTCCCGCAGCCGATCATAGGCCCGACTGCAAAAAGTAGCATCCGCGGAACCTGAGTTGGCGGCTTTGCGTTGCGAATTGACCGAACAAAACAGTCAACTCTTCTGAAAAATTCCGATGCATCATTCTGAAGGTTCAACTTGGCATGACGCCGTCGTCGCGCTGCTGGCAACGGCAGTGGCGCTCGGGGGAGCGCTGGCACACGCATTCGAGCACCCAACCAAGATTGGCATGACGCGCGAGCACTGTTTTATAGTGCAGCGCGCTTACGACGGCTGGAAACAGCTCGCGTACGTGTTGGCTGTCGAGTTGGCCGGCATCCTGGCGGTGATTGTGCTCTATCGCTCGCAAAGAGCGGTTTTCTGGGCGGCTCTCACTGCGCTTGGCTTCCTGGTCACGGCGCAAGTCATTTTCTGGGTTTGGACTTACCCGGCCAATGTCGCGACCGAGCAGTGGACGGCGCAACCGGCGAACTGGGAGGCCCTGCGTCTGCAATGGGAGTATTCGCATCTTGCAGGCGCGGCCTTTCAAGTGCTCACCATGGCGGCGCTTATCGTGGCAGTACTGCAGCGCACCGTAAGATAGTGTCCCGTCTCCGTAGTTCGCCTCCACTCTGCGGCAACCACTCGAGCTAACTTCGGAGACTAAAGGGACACTAGAATCAGAAAGTTGCTAGTGAGGCGTCGCGCCTTAATTGACCGGCGGTGCGGCGAGGCCGGTGTCAATTAAGGCGTGATAAACGCCTCACTAAGTCATTGATGTTGCTAGTGGCCCTCATGTCGCGCCGAAATCGAACGAGGTTGCGGCTATGGTGCGATTTAGGCGCGACGGGCCAC
>LOEV01000186.1 GCA_001516065.1 Alphaproteobacteria bacterium BRH_c36 | reverse complement strand
CCGGCTTGCGCTTCCTTCGACCAATTCAAGAACTTCGAAGAGCGCGGAGAATCGTTCCGTGAGCTTGTCTGCGGTCTGATGCAGGAGCCCGGCCGATGATGCGTGTCACGCGTGCCGACCGCAGCCGGGTGGCCGAGTGGTGGTTCACCGTCGACCACGTCCTGATAGTTTCGATCATGACGCTGATGCTGTCGGGGCTTGTCCTGTCACTGGCAGCCAGCCCGGCCATCGCCCTCAAGAAGGGCTTGCCCACGTTCTATTTCTTCGAGCGTCATGTGGCCTTCTCCGCTGCCGGTTTCGCAACGATGATCGCAATGTCGTTCCTGACGCCGTCGCTGGCGAGGCGATTTGCGGCAATGCTGCTCGCCGGCACGCTCACAGCGCTTATCTGGGTGCTCTTCGATGGCCCGCTCATCAACGGTTCGCGCCGCTGGCTCGACCTCGGCGCCGCCTCGCTGCAACCGTCGGAATTTGTTAAACCGGCCTTCGTCATGATCATTGCATGGCTATTCGCCGAGGCTCGACGCCGCCCCGACATGCCGGCGCTGCCGATCGCCATCGCCCTCGGCGCGCTCGTCTGCGGTCTCCTCGTCCTGCAACCCGATGTCGGCCAGACCATCCTCGTCGCCGTCATGTGGGGCGTGATGTATCTGCTCGCCGGCCTGCCGCTGGCCGGCGCCGCCCTTCTCGGCGGAGTGGGACTTGTCGGATTGATCGTCGCCTACTTCGTATTTCCGCACGTCCACGACCGTATCGACCGCTTCATCAGCGCGTCTCAGGAGTTGAACTCGCAGGCCGCTCGCGCCTTCGAATCGTTTGCCCAGGGCGGCTTCTTCGGCCGCGGCCCAGGCGAAGGCACCATCAAGACACGCTTTCCCGACGCCCACACCGATTACATCTATGCCGTGCTCGCCGAAGAATATGGGGCAGTCGCCTGCCTTGCACTTGCCGGCTTGTTCGGCTTCATCGTCGTCAAGGCGTTGGTTTCAGCACTTTCCGAACCGCGCCCGGCAAACCGCATCGCGATCCAGGGCCTCATCGTCATGTTCGGCCTTCAGGCGCTGGTGAATATGGGCGTCAATGTGGGGCTGCTGCCGGCAACGGGCATGACTCTGCCGTTCATATCGGCGGGTGGTTCCTCGATACTTGCGATTTCCGTCACACTCGGCATGGTATTGGCGCTGACACGCCGGCGGGCCGATTCCGCCAGCTTCGAGCGGCCGGACTTCGCGCCGGCAATGACCCGATCCCAGGACGAAACGGCAATGGGCAGGCGCGGATAAATGCACAACGACAACATGCCCTGTATTCTGCTTGCCGCCGGGGGCACAGGCGGCCACCTGTTTCCCGCATTCGCACTGGCCGAGGAACTCGCACGCCGCGGCTACCTCGTCGATCTCGTCACCGATATGCGCGGCGACCGTTACGGCACCGGCTTCCCCGCGAGGAAGGTCCACCAGATCCCGTCTGCGACCCTGACCGGCAAATCCCCCGTCGCCGTGGCGCAGACCGTGTGGACGCTGTCACGCGGCATAACGGCTGCCGTCAAACTGCTTGGCGATATCCGTCCGGCCGTCGTAATCGGATTTGGCGGCTATCCGACGTTCCCGCCGCTGATGGCCGCCAAACTGCGCGGGGTCAAAACCGCACTTCATGAGCAGAACGCCGTTCTCGGCCGCGCCAACCGCATGTTGGCAGCCCGCGTCGATGCCATCGCCACCTCCTTCCAGCACGTCAAGTTCCTCGATGGGCCGCTGGCTGCAAAGACGCGCTTTACCGGGAATCCCGTACGCGACGTGGTGATCGAGCTGTCTTCAAGGCCTTATTGGACGCCCGACTCGAGCGACACGATCCAGCTGCTCGTTTTCGGCGGCTCACAGGGCGCGCGCTTTTTTTCCGATACCGTTCCGCCTGCGATGACGCGCCTGCCTCAGGACATTCGCCAGCGGCTTCGCATCGTCCAGCAGGCCCGCCAGGAGGATGTCGAACGCGTCAGGCAGGCCTATGCCCAGAGCGGAATCTCCGCCGACATCGCACCATTTTTTCCAGATCTTCCAGACATAATGGCGAATTCCCATCTCATCATCGGCCGCGCGGGCGCTTCCACCATCGCCGAACTCACTGTCATGGGGCGCCCCTCGATTCTGGTGCCGCTGCCCCACGCACTAGACAATGATCAGCTTCAGAACGCCGCCATGCTTGCCGAATCGGGGGGCGCTTGGTGTATCGAACAAAAAGATCTCGATGCGGATCGGTTGGCTAATGAGGTCGAACGCCTTATTCGCGATCCGATGCTGCTTCTAAATGCTGCGAACGCGGCCCGCAGCCAGGGCAAGCCTGACGCGGTCCAGCGCCTCGCCGAACTTGTCGCTGAGTTGGCTGGGTGAATTCGCCGGGTGGGGGGCACCCCGTGCGGAATCGGTCTATGGTGTGCCGGTCGCTGTTTCGTCGACTTCTGTCAATGCAACAACGACTTGCATCGACTATCTTTTCAGCGCATGCCAGCGGCCGGAATTGGCTTCACACGTTCGATTGAGGGAAGCAGACTTATGGAAATGCCCAGTGAGATTGGGACGTTTCACATCATCGGGATTGGCGGCATCGGCATGAGCGCCATCGCCGAGATCCTGATGGACAAGGGTTATTCGGTCCAGGGTAGTGACCAGAAGGACTCCGCCAACGTCAAGCGGCTGCGCACCAGGGGCGTTCGCGTCTTCATCGGTCACGACGCCGTTAACCTCGTCGGCGCCCGTCAGGTCGTTATCTCGAGCGCCGTGAAGAACGGCAACCCGGAGCTCGATGCCGCCCGCAAGCGCGGTCTGCCGATCATCCGCCGTGCCGAAATGCTCGCTGAACTGATGCGGCTCTATTCGACTATTTCCGTCACCGGAACGCACGGCAAAACCTCCACCACCTCCATGATTGCCCACATCCTGACTTCGGCCGGCGTCGATCCGACCGTCATCGCCGGCGGCATCATCCAGGACTGGGGCACCAACGCCCGGCTCGGCGGCGGACCTTGGATGGTTGTCGAGGCAGATGAATCCGATGGCACCTTCCTGCGGCTGCCCACCCAGATCGGCGTCGTAACCAACGCCGATCCCGAGCATCTCGACTATTACGGCGACATTGCAGCGATGAACGCTGCCTACGAAACGTTCATGCAGAACATCCCCTTCTACGGGCTTCTGATCGCCTGCATCGACCACCCCGTTGTGGCCGAGATGATCTCACGCCTCGACATGCGCCACGACGGCCGCCGCCTTTTCACCTATGGCCAAGCACCGAACGCGGATATTCGACTGGTCTCGATGACCGCGGAGGGCGCGGCAATCAACCTCGATGTCGAGCTAGGCCCGCGCGTCACGGGCGGCGCACCGCGCCGGCTCGCCGGGCTGAACCTCAATGCCCCCGGCCTCCACAACGCGCTGAATGCGTTGGCTTCGATCGGTGTCGCGATCGCCGCAGGCGTAAGCGATGATGCCATCGCGAAGGCTTTGGCGAGCTTCTCCGGCGTCAAGCGCCGCTTCCAGCTCACCGGCCAGTGGAACGGCGTTTCCATTTACGACGATTACGCCCACCATCCCGTCGAGATTGCGTCCGTCCTGGAGGCCGCCCGTGCCGGTGCCAAGGGCCGCGTGGTCGCCGTTTTCGAGCCTCACCGCTACACCCGCGTCAGGAGCCTTTATCAGGAATTCTGCGCCTGCTTCAAAAGCGCCGACAGCGTTATTGTCGCGCCTCTCTACACCGCCGGCGAATCACCTGTCGACGGCATCGACCAGCACACCATCGCCGAAGGCATCCGCAAGGCCGGCCATGGCTCTGTGCTCGCGATCGACGACCCACGCGACCTCACCGGACTGATCCAGCGTTACGGCCGCGCCGGCGACATGGTCATCTGCCTTGGGGCCGGAACCTCGACCGAATGGGCCAACGCCCTGCCGCTGTGGCTCGGCGAAGAACCGCGCATGGCCGGGGAGTAGCGAGCTTGGCCTTCCCCGACCTGACCGGCGATGTCTCAGCCCGGCTGCCCAACCTGCGCGGCCGGCTCAAGGCCAATGCCGAACTTTCCGAGATTACCTGGTTTCGAGTCGGCGGCCCAGCCCAGCTTCTCTTCACTCCCGCCGACGAAGCAGATCTGGCCGACTTCCTGAGGGCCATTCCAGCAGATTGGCCGGTCTTCCCGCTCGGCCTCGGCTCCAACATCCTCGTTCGCGATGGCGGCGTTCCTGGTGTCGTCATCAGGCTGGGACGCGGGTTCGGCGGCATTGAAGTTCTCGACGGCCATCGCCTGCGCACCGGCACCGCCGTGCCTGACGTCAAGGTCGCCCGCGCCGCCGCCGAAGCGGGCATCGCAGGCCTGCATTTCTATCGCGGGATACCCGGCTCCATCGGCGGCGCCTTGCGCATGAATGCGGGCGCCCACGGATCCGAGACGAAGGACGTCCTGGAATCCGCCCGCGCCGTCGACAGGCACGGCACCATTCACGACCTTAGGCTGGCCGACATGGGTTTCACCTACCGCCACAGCGACGTGCCGGCCGATTACATCTTCACCTCCGCCACCTTCAGCGGCACCCCAGGCGAGCCCGCCCAGATCCAGAAGGCGATGGAAGAAGTCGCCGACTACCGCGAGCAGAACCAGCCAATTCGCGAACGCACGGGTGGCTCGACCTTCAAGAATCCGCCCGGTCACAGCGCCTGGAAGCTGGTCGATTCCGCCGGCTGCCGCGGCCTCCGTATCGGCGGCGCCAGCGTTTCGCCAATGCATTGCAACTTCCTCATCAACGACCAGGGCGCGACGGGAGAAGATCTTGAACGCCTCGGCGAAACCGTCCGCGCCCGCGTCAAGGCCGGTTCCGGCATCGAACTCCATTGGGAAATCATCCGCCTCGGCAAGCCTCTCGACGACCGCCCGGTGGGCGAAGCCCTGGCACTACCCGCCGAGACCGACGCCAGCCGCTGATAACGGGGCCAACCACGAGAGCCCGCCATGAGCACGATCGGTACGTCACCGCCACGCACGAAAGCCAATGTCGCCGTCCTCCTCGGCGGCTGGTCGGCCGAGCGCGAAATCTCGCTGCGCTCCGGTGAAGCCGTCGCCAAGGCGCTCGAAGGCGAGGGCTACGCCGTCACGCGCATCGATGTCGGCCGCGATATCGCCGTCCTCCTTTCGGACCTGAAGCCCGAAGCCTGCTTCAACGCCCTGCACGGCGAATTCGGCGAGGACGGCTGCATCCAGGGCGTCCTCGAATGCCTTGAAATCCCCTACACGCATTCCGGCGTCCTTGCGTCCGCGCTCGCCATGCACAAGGAGCGCGCCAAGGACGTTCTGCGGCAGGCCAAAGTACCAGTCGCCGAAGCAAAACTCGTCACGCGCGCCCAAGCAGCCGCAGGCCATATCCTGGCCCCGCCGTACGTCGTCAAACCCGTTGCCGAAGGATCGAGCGTCGGCGTCGCCATCGTCCGCGAAGGCGATCGCCCGCTTGCGTCCATTGCCGCCGGCGGCCCATCCGAGCAGTTGGTCATGGTGGAGCGCTACGTCGCCGGCCGCGAGCTGACCTGCGCCGTCATCGGCGACTTCGTCACCGCAATCACCGAGATCCTGCCCGCCGAAGGCATGCCGTTCTACGATTTCGACGCGAAATACGCTCCAGGTGGCTCCCGCCACCAGCTTCCAGCCGTTCTTTCACCGGATGTTAACCAATTGATCCGGAAATACACTTTGGCGGCGCATCGGGCGTTGGGCTGTAGGGGTGTCAGCCGGGCGGACTTCCGTTTCGACGATACCCTGGGCGGCACCGGCGAACTGGTGTGCCTGGAGGTCAACACCCAGCCGGGCATGACGGCCACCTCACTCGTTCCCGAGTTGGCGGCTGAAGCAGGCTGGTCATTCGGCGAACTCGTTCGCTGGATCGTCGAGGACGCGAGTTGCAAGAGGTAGGTTCAGGTTCAGCTTGGAAAAGGCGCACTGCTGCGGCGCGCGCCCCGCGCCTTGCCGTAACCACCGACGCTGCCCCGAAATTCGTTTACCCGCCGCGCCCAAAGAAATCCCGTTTCGTGATCGCCCGCAAGCTGGCTTCTGGCTTTGGCGCGTTCCTGGCGGCCTTCATTCTGACCAGCATCTTCACCAGCGATTCCGGGCGCATGCGCCTGCTGACAAACACGATTCCAGAAATCGACACGGCGTTGTCATTTGCCGGTTTCGGTCTCGATCAGATATCCGTCACGGGCCAGCGCTACGCCCTCGTCGCCGACATCTTCGACGCGCTCGAACTCGACAAATCTCCAACCTTCGCAAGTTTCGACGCGGCCTCCGCTCGGTCCCGCGTCGAGTCCCTCCCCTGGGTTGCATCCGCAGAGTTGCGCCGCGTCTACCCCAACCAGCTGGAAGTCACGATCCGCGAAAGAACGCCATTCGCGGTCTGGCAGAACGGCTCCATGCCGCCTGCGCTTGTCGACGCCGAAGGCCGTGTCCTCTCGTCGATCGCCCTGGTCGATGCACCATACGGTCTGGCCCGCATCAAGGGCGCCGGCGCGCCTGAGGCCGCTGCCGAGCTTTGGGCCGATCTCGCCCGCTTCCCGGCGCTCAAAGCCCTGGTCCGCGATGCCACGCGAGTTGGCAGGAGGCGCTGGACGCTGACACTTGCCAACGACACGCGCATCGAATTTCCAGCCGGCACGGTATCGGCCGCACTCACCGAATTGAACGACTGGCCCGGGTTCATCGGCGTCAAGGAGCGCGGGGCGGCACTTGTCGATCTACGCACGCCAGGTCGTATCGCTGTTCGCCCTGTCGATGTCGTCGGACCGACGAGTACTGGACCAAAAGACATCTCGGAACTTCTTGAGCCGGCCGGCTGATCGCCGCCATCGCGGCACAACTGCGCCTCGCCTTTTACTGTCGGAACGAGCCGCAGAACGTCATATTGAAAAGGTGTAGCGGGTGCTTGGTAGCGAAAAACAGAACCGTCCATCGGGCAGCCTCGTCGGCTTCCTCGACCTCGGCTCGTCGAAAAACACCTGTCTCATTGTCGCTCCCGACAAGCCAAATAAGCGCAGCCGGCTTGGCGCGAGCATCGTCGGCGCCTCCTGCATGCGTTCTCGTGGCATCAAATCCGGTGTGGTCACCGATTTCGATGAGGCGGAACACTCGGTTCGGGCTTGCGTCAGCGCGGCGGAACTGATGGCTGGTGAGACGCTCGACACTGTCACAATCGCGTTTTCCTGCGGTCGCCTCGCCTCGGAAATTTTCGCCGCCACCACCGATATCCAAACGGGCGTGGTGAGCGGCGACGATATCGCCCGGTGCAGCAGGGGCGGACGCTCCTACGCGGTGCGCGAGGGACGCCGCCTCGTCCATATGAACCAGCTCAATTATCGCCTCGACGGACAATCCGGGGCCCGTTCTCCCCGAAATATGGCAGCACGCCGCCTGACCGCCGACCTGCACGCCGTGACCGCCGACCCCGAGCCCCTCCACAACCTCGCGATGCTTGCCGGCCGCTGCTACCTGAAAGTTGACGGCCTCGTCGTCGCCCCGTACGCAAGCGCCATTGCCGCCGCCAGTGCGCAAGAGCGCCAGCTCGGCATCACCGTCATCGACATAGGCGGTGGCACGGTCAAGATCGCCCAGTTTGCCGAAGGACACTTCGTCAGGACGGAAGTGATCTCGATCGGTGCCGATCACATCACAAGCGACATAGCCCGTACACTGCAGACACCATTTGCAGAAGCCGAGCGAATCAAGGCTCTTTATGGCACACTAGTATCGGCGCAGTCTGATTCGCACGAGACGTTCTCTTATCCCCTGGCGGGAGAAGAGGATTCCGGGTTGCACCAGTCGAGCAAGGCGAGCCTGTCGGAGATCGTTTCCCACCGGACCGCGATGATCGCATCGCTAATCTCGGAGAGACTCGATCGCAGCAGGGTCGCTGATCTCGTTGGCGACAAGATCGTGCTGACCGGTGGTGGCTCCGAACTCGTCGGCATGGCTGAGTTCATGGCCAACCATCTTGGACGTTCGGTCCGGGTAGCGAGGCCTTCGCCGCAGTTTGCGTTGCCTGAGAACTTGTCCGGGCCGGGCTTTTCGACGGTCGTCGGCATGGTCGCCGCAGGGTTTTCTGCTTCCGGCGGACTGATGCGGATCGAGAATGGAGAAGCTCCGCCCACAGGCTATCTGGGGCGGGTCGGTCGATGGCTTATGACGGGGTTGTAATGCGTCCTGATCTGCCGAAGCCGGCAGACCTGGTAATCGCCGGCGTTGACAGCCGGTGGAGCGATGCGGGGGCGCAATGAACATTAAGCTGGAACTACCGCAGCTGACCGACCTGAAGCCGCGACTGACCGTGATCGGCGTCGGTGGCGCCGGTTGCAACGCGGTCAACAACATGATCGCCGCCGGATTGACAGGGGTCGAGTTCGTTGTTGCCAATACCGACGCTCAGACGCTTGAAGTGTCTAGCGCCGAGCACCGCATCCAGCTCGGCATGAATCTCACCGAAGGCCTTGGCGCCGGCGCCAACCCGGAAATCGGCGCTGCCGCGGCCGAGGAAGCCATCGACGAAATCAAGTCGCAGATCTCCGGTTCGCACATGCTGTTCCTGGCCGCCGGCATGGGCGGTGGAACCGGCACTGGCGCGATCTCGATCATCGCGCGTGCGTCCCGCGAAATGGGCATCCTCACGGTCGGCGTCGTCACCAAGCCGTTCCAGTTTGAGGGCAGCCGGCGCATGCGCATGGCCGAGGCCGGTATCCAGGAGCTGCGCCAGAACGTCGACACCTTGATCGTCATTCCCAACCAGAACCTGTTTCGCGTCGCCAACGAGAAGACGACGTTCGCAGAGGCCTTCCTTCTGGCCGACCAGGTCCTCTATTCGGGCGTCGCCTGCATCGTGGACCTGATCGTGCGCGAAGGCCTCATCAATCTCGACTTCGCCGACGTCCGCGCCGTGATGCGCAACATGGGCACCGCCATGATGGGAACCGGCGAGGGTACCGGCGAGCGCCGCGCCATCACGGCCGCCGAGGAGGCCATTGCCAACCCGCTGCTCGACGATGTTTCCCTGCAGGGTGCAAAGGGGCTGCTGCTCTCCATCACCGGCGGTCCGGATCTTACCCTCTACGAGGTCGACGAAGCCGCATCCCGCGTCCGCAAGGAAGTCGATCCGGAAGCCAACATCATCGTCGGCGCCACGTTCGACGACACAATGGAAGACCGCGTCCGCGTCTCGATCGTTGCGTCTGGGATGTCCAGCACCGACACCTCCGCCTTCGCCTTCGCGCCGTCAGCCCAAAGCCGCCTGCAGGGTCTCGACGACATACGCAATAACGCCCGCCCGACGCCCGCTTCGCCGAATCTGCCGACCCCACCGCCGGTGCCCGGCTCGCCCAAACCCTCTTGGGCTTCGCAGGAAGCACAGGGAGGACAAGCGCAGACCAATGCGCCTTGGCCGCACACCGACCAAAGCCGCCAACAGTCGCCACACGGGCAGCGCAACGTACTGCCTGAAGCGTCCAAGGCGGCCAACGCGATTCCCGAGAACACCTCCCCGATTTGGCGGTCGGCTGAAGGCGTCATGATCGAAGCCGGTCCGGACACATTGAAACCGCGCCCGGCGCCGTCATCGTCGATGGCTCAAACGTCTGCACATGGGACAAGCGAAAACACGTTCCGCCCGCAACAGACCGAAGACATTCGTCGACGCACCCGCCGCATGCCCGACGTCGAAGATTTTCCCGCCGTCGGCCAGCGCGATTACTACGCCAAGAGGGATTCGCAAGCCCATGGCGCCCCTGAGGATCAGCCCGGCCGGCAGGCAACTCGCAAGCAGGGCTTTTTCGAACGACTCACTGGCCGCGGTCGAAAGCCAAGTGATTCGCCGCCCACCGAAGAACCGAGCAGGAATCAACCTGACGTTCAGCGTAATCCACAGGTCGATTCGTTTACCCGAAGCAGTCAAGAGCGCGCTGCATCAGCATCAATGCAGGACTCATCGGACACCAATCAAGATGTTGATCTTCCAGTGTTTTTTAGCGCGGATCAAGGCCGGCGCTGAGCCCGCTGGGCAACTTTTGAAGTTGTGTCAATTTGGCGGCACATGGGTAACAGAGTGTAAGAAAGCGTGATTTGTGCCGCCTGTGGCTCGAGGGTATCGTCAAATCGTTAACGGGCGAGATCGAGTCGTTTTTCACGATGAGTTCGGCGAAATTCTGGGGTAGCCGGACTCAGATTACGACAAAGTTTCGACCCTTCTTAGGGGGTGGCACGCCGTAGCACTTGAACATGCGGCAGTTGCCTGGGCAGGCATCGAGGGACGACATTCATGTCGAATCGTTTTATCGGCTCGCGCCAGACTACGGTTGCGCGCGAGATCGAACTGACCGGCACGGGGGTGCACAGTGGAGCGCCAGCATCGGTAATCTTGCATCCGGCTGAGGCCGATGCTGGGCTTCGCTTTCTCGTAACCAAACGCGGCCGCGTCGTCTCGGATATCGAGGCGAGTGTCCATAACGTCAAAAACCTGACGTTGTGCACCGTTATCGGCGATGATGAAGGCAATACCGTCGGCACCGTCGAACATCTTCTGGCCGCGCTCCGCGGGCTTGCCGTCGATAACTGCTACATAGAAATCGACAGCCAGGAAGTGCCTATTATGGACGGCAGCTCGGCGAACTTCGTCGAAGCTATCGACGACGCCGGCCTGATGGAACTGTCCGAGCCGCGTAAATTCCTCAAGGTCCTCAAGCCGATTCGCGTTGAGGACGGTGCCTGCTTCGGTGAAATCGCACCGCACAGCGGCTTCCATCTCGACATCGAGATCGACTTCGAGTCCCCGATTATCGGCCGCCAGCGCCTTTCTTATGAAATGGCTCCTGGCATCTTCCGCCACGAACTGAGCCGCGCGCGCACATTTGGCTTCATGCGCGACGTGGAGCATCTGTGGAAGAACGGCCTGGCACTGGGCGCCAACCTGAACAACACGGTTGCCATCGGCGATGACCGCGTCATGAATTCCGAAGGCCTCCGTTACCCTGAAGAATTCGTACGTCACAAGATGCTCGACGCCGTTGGCGATCTGGCACTTGCCGGCCTGCCGATTCTCGGCGCCTTCCGCTCGGTTCGCGGCGGCCACCGCCTCAATTCGCTCGTAGTCAAAGCGCTCCTGTCAGATACCAGCGCCTGGTCGGTCGTTCAGGCTCCGAAGGTCCGTGAAACGACGCCGGCAAGCTTCGCCTATCCCGCCGCCTACGCGGGCACATCGCACTGACCTCGTTCGCTGCGATGGCAGCGGGATAATGGATTTCAAACGGAAATCCTTTCATCGGTCTGCCTCGGTTTGTCCGCTTTGGTAGGGGATCACTTCGCAGATCCGCTTTGAGATGGCAGGGTCTGCGCTAAACTTCGGTGCGGGTCGATTCTTTCCGTTACCAGCGCGGTGCGGCGCGGTATACGACTAACGACAGCAAGTGGAGCCGAGGTTGAAGATCTTGACGAACCCAGGCGAAAAATCGGATGTGGTCGACGCTCGCCGCGCTGCCGGACGTAAAGCGCCGCTGCGTACCTGGGTCCTCGCAGCCTTTACGGCTGCCGCACTTTCCGCCTGTGCATCCTCTAACGACCTCTCGAAAGCCCTGAACCCGGATCCTCCCGCGAAAATGTTTGCGGAAGCCGATGCGGCGATGACCAAGGGCCAGTTCAACAGGGCCGCCTCGAAGTTCGAGGATCTCGATCGAGACCACCCTTACGCACCCGAAGCCCGTCGCGCCATCGTTATGGCCGCCTACGCCTACTACAAGGCCGGCAAAAATCCGGAGGCGATCGCCTCCGCCCGCCGCTACACGACCATGCATCCAGGCACCAAGGAAGCTGCCCTCGCCCATCACATCATTGCGTCGGCCTACTTCGACGAAATGAACGGGCCGAACCGCGACCAGTCGACGACCAAAAAGGCCTTGCAGGAACTGCAGGTTCTGCAGACGCGCTATCCCGACAGTGAGTATGCCGCTATCGCCGCCAATCGCATCCGGTTGGCCAACGATACGCTTGCTGCCTCCGAGATGGAGGTTGGCCGCTACTACCTGGAACGCAACAACTACGTTGCAGCCATCAATCGCTTCAAAACCGTCGCCACCGAATACCAGACGACTGCACACGTAGAAGAAGCTTTGATGCGCCTGACCGAGGCCTACATGGCCTTGGGGATTGTCAACGAAGCCCAGACCGCCGCCGCAGTTCTGGGCCACAACTTCCCGCAGTCGCAATGGTACAAGGATGCTTACGCGCTCTTGGCTTCAGGTGGCCTGGCCCCACGCGAAGACACCGGATCGTGGCTGTCGAAAGCCTGGAAAAGCCTGCCGAAGTTCTCACTTGGCGGTCCGGGCTGAACGCAAGCTGAACCGACAATAAATCTATCCATCGTTAAGATGCCTCACGCGACTTTTGCCGCTGCTCCGCGACGACCGGGGTCACGAATATCAGCATGAATGGCAACCAGCGTGGCGTTCAGGACCGCACTAATGACCTCCGGTGGCGTACAGCTGCTCACCGGCCGGTAATTCCCAGACCGTCGAGATAAACCAGAACCGCCGCCTCCAGCAGATCTTCGGCCGGCATCGGTATCGGCCGCCGGGCGGCGTCACCGCGCGCAAACAGCGCCGCTGTTCCGTGACTGAGCGACCAGATGTGCAGGGCCATCATCAGCGCCGGCGGCCTTCGCTCCGTGGGGAGTGTCGACGCCAAAGTCTCGCAAGCCGACCGCAGAACGCCGAAGGCCCGGTCCGCCGCCGCGCCAGCTTCGGGATGGTCGGCCAGAACGAGGCCCGAATCAAACATCGCTGCAAACAGCGCCGGTTCGCTCCGAGCAAACCCGAGATAGGCCTTGCCAAGTTTGTGAAAGGCGGCAATCGGATCGGGACGGCCGCCCTCGTTCCAAGCTTCCGCAAGCCGTTTGGCGAACTCTGCGTAACCACGCAGGGCAACGTCTGCCATCAGCGCGTCACGGTCGCGGAAATGCCTGTAGGGCGCAGCTCCGCTGACACCCGCCGCCCGCGCTGCCTCCGCGAATGTCAGCCCGCCCGGCCCCTTTTCGCTGATCAGCATAAGCGCAGCGTCGATCAAGGCCTCCCGCAGGTTGCCGTGATGATACCCCTTGCGGCCGCTCGGCCGATCCTTGTGCCAACTCATGCAAGTAACTTTAGCCCAACACGTCGCCGTTGGCACCAACCAGCCTCACCGACAGACCCGATAGGTTCCAGATGAATTGTGCCGCGCCAGATCGACATGAAAATGATCATGGTGGTGGCGGTCGGCATCGGGGCTCAACACAGTTGCAAAGCGCTGGCAGGCCCCCGCGCGGACCGCCCGCAGGAACGCCTGTTCGTCGAAATTCCCCCGCCAGCCGCGCTTGACCGTAATCTTGCGGCCATCGGCAAGAAGAAAGGCCGAGATGTCGATCGCATTCGCCATCCCGTGTTCGGAAAGTTTTGCCCCGTCGACGTGGTTGCGCGGACGGCAGGCATAAGAAGCCGCAACCTGTAGTTCCACAACCGGAGATCCAAGGTGCTGGATGGCTGCGGGCGCGATGGAACTGCGCACCCAGTCGTCGACGGAACCGATCATCGGGCACCTGAGGATCGCCGCAGGCCGCAGTGCGACGCGTCCGTAATCGGCTGCCGACATCTTGAATGGACTGAGCGCACCGCAAACTCCAGGGCCGCCGAGTCGGGATACCGGAGTGAGGAACGCCGATTGTTGAAGCTTGCCGGATTCCAGACAGGCCCGCTCGCTGGTATCCCGCCAGGGCTCCTTTTCGGCCACGTAGTTCGGCCCCCTGGCACAGCTGGAGATCAGCAGTGAAAACGCGACCAGAAGTGCAAAACGTACGTGAACTGGAACGACTTGAATTCTCCACATGGCGCGACTTTAGGCCCGCCTATCTGAAAACAAGGTGAACGCCTCCGAAACAAAATTGGCCAAATACCTCTGACGATTCGATTCGACGCAATCGGTAAGGGGGCCGTCATGAATTTTTTACGATGCACGGCATTTTGCAGGACTTGGAGCAGGATCTGCGGGCCGCGATGAGGCGCAATATTGGCCATATGCGGCCAGGAACGAGCCCCTGTTGCGAACTCTCGACAGTTCCGATTTTATTGCGCCGCGGTCTTACTTTTCCACAGGACAGAGATTGCGAATCGATCAAACGCGGGACTCTGCGATTAGGACGTAGTACAACTTATCTTGCTAGGGCGGCCGATTGATGCGGCTGACGATGCAGCCTGGA
>LOEV01000185.1 GCA_001516065.1 Alphaproteobacteria bacterium BRH_c36 | reverse complement strand
GCATCATAGCCGCAACCTCGTTCGATTTAGGCGCGACATGAGGGCCACTAGCAACATCAATGACTTCGTGAGGCGTTTATCACGCCTTAATTGACACCGGCCTCGCCGCACCGCCGGTCAATTAACGCGCGACGCCTCACTAGTCCGGCAGGTTCTTAAGGACGCTTCGGAGTTTGGTATTCGGCCACCTTGTGCGGCGTTTCCCAAATCGTTTCATAACCAACGAAGCCCTTCTCGTTTGGCTTCATCTGGCGGGTTACATAGAACCGGGTCTTGCCATCCGGTACTTCCACCGGACCTTTTTGCTCGCTCATGTATCACCTCAAGTTGCGTAGAAGATTACTTGGCCATCGAACCGGATTGCAGCATACAGCCCGTCCTCCGGCGAGGAAAGGCTTTCGTTCGTCGTTTCCCGGTGAACGGCGGTGGAAATGACCGAACACGAGCATTGCACCCGTCGCCGTTTTTCGGTGATATGCCAGCATGTCAGACATATCCCCGCCCTCGATCGCCAGCCTTACCGCCCGCCTGATCGCTTTCCGCGATGCCCGCGACTGGCGCCAGTTCCATTCGCTGAAGAACCTCATCGTCTCGCTCAATCTCGAAGCCGCCGAAGTTCTCGAATTGACCCAATGGAAATCGGAAGATCAATTCGAAGCCGACGTGGCTACACCTGAGGCCAAGGCCCGGCTCGCCGAAGAGTGTGCGGACGTTCTGCTCTATCTCCTTCTGGTATCCGAACGTGCGGGGTTCGACCTCACCAAAGCTGCCGCCGATAAGATCGCCGCCAACGAATTGAAGTACCCGGTCGAAAAGGCGCGCGGTACCGCCAAGAAATACACCGAGCTTTGACCGTCGTCTCCCAGCACGCCAACAACCCGGAACCCGCATCAGCCTCAGCGACCGAACCGCCCCGCTTCCTCAACTGTCCTTCTGCCCGGCATAGAACTTCTGCAGTATGGCGACAACCTCGGGCCGGCTGAACTCCGGCGGAATCGGATCGCCGTTTGCCAGCATTTCGCGTTGTTTCGTTCCTGAAATCGACACCTGGCTTTCCTTGCCGTGCGGACACGTCTTGGCCGTCGCCATGCCGTAGCACTTCGTGCAGTAGAACGTGATTCCGATCTTCAGCGCCTTCGTCACCAGCGCACCATCCCAAAGCTCATCGAAGATTTCCTGCGCATCGAATGGACCGTAGTAATCCCCGACGCCGGCATGGTCGCGTCCCACGATCAGATGCGAACAGCCGAAGTTTTGCCGGATCAGCGCGTGCAGCAGCGCTTCGCGCGGGCCCCCATAGCGCATCTCGATAGGGTAGCCGGCCTGGATGACGGTCCCCGGTACGAAATAGTTGTCGATCATCGCCTGAATGGCTTCGGTGCGTACGCTCGCCGGGATATCGCCAGCTTTGAGCTTGCCCAGCACCTGGTGAATGAAGACGCCGTCCGTCACCTCGATGGCGATCTTGGCCAGGTGCTCATGGCTGCGATGCATCGGATTGCGCGTTTGAAACGCGGCCACCTGCGACCAGCCACGATCCTTGAACATCTCTCGCGACTGGGCTGGGTGGATATAAAGGTCAGGATACTCGGCCGGATATTCACCCTCGGAGACGACGATCACGTGCCCGGCAAGGTTAACATCGCCCTGTTCCATCACCTTCTGCACGCCCGGATGCGCCATATCGGTCGTCCGGTAGACGTGCTCGCACTCGAAAGCCTTGTCGATTTTGTATTTCTCACCGACCATCAAGATCCCCATGATCTCCCCGGTCTCACCATCGGTCAGGGCGACTTCTTCTCCGATCCCGATGCCGTCGGCGGTCTCCACGTCCGTCGACAAAGTGATCGGGATCGGCCAGAACGTCCCGCTGTTCAGTTTCATGTCCGTGCACACGCCACGCCAGTCCGCTTCTCCCATGAAGCCGTCGAGCGGTGTATAGGCGCCCATGCCCAGCATCAGGAGATCGGACACCTCCCGGCTTGTCAGGGTTACGCGCTTGAGACTGGCCGCACGACTGGCCGCACCAGCGCGCTCGGCTTTCGCCAGAAGCAGCGGTTTCAGCGCGGCTGAGCCATGCGGCGGCACCAATTCGGACATTTGATCTTCCCCTGTTTGTAGGCCATTTTATACGGTCCATCGCAACCCACGCGGTGGATCCTGTCGACCGACCAAACGGTCTTTGTTTTTCAGTGCACGTCTAGAAGGCGAACGGCGGCAGCGCCTCGAGTACCTTATCGACTTCGGGACGAACCTGCTTGCGGTAGGCCCGCTGGTGATGGGGGATGTCATGCTTCGCCATATAGGCGCGCACTTCCTCGTTGCTCCATCGCCTCAGGGCATCGACCCGGATGAGCCGGCCTTCCACGTCAACCCGTTGCTGGACATGCGCCGGACGCTTCACATGATACGCCGCGCTGATCCAGCAGTCGTAGGGCGCCAGCGTATCGTTGAGATGCATAAGCTCGAACGAACGCCCGGTACTGTTCTCGTTTTCCACCCACATTCGTTCGCAATGCGAGCAGTCGTTTTCCCGCGGCTTGGCTTCCCGGCCAACTGAGATGCCGATGTTGGTCAGCGCGAATCGCGCCACGATCTCGTCTTGAAACGACAGGCTGTCGGGAAAGAATTTACCCGGGCGGCAGAAGACGACCGGCGTGGCGGGCTCGATCTGCGAAACCATGTGCAGCACGACGAGGCTGCGATTCCTCAGCGAGGCCGTAACGACTGTCTTGCCGGGAAACCGATCCTTGATCAGATACCTCAGCATGCCAACGGTATCCAGGCTGGCGGTCACGGATCTGACCCCACTGAGAAGTGGCATATCGAATGTTCCTTGTAGCGTTTCCTGTTTCGGGGTCATTACTGCGCAATCGGTCCCAGCGTGTCGCCACAATTCAAACTATCACATTATCGAATATGTTTATTTTCGCGGTGCCAGACGACAAACCCGCAAGCCGTCTCGACGCCACACCACAGCGCAACGGCATGGCGTTTGAGTAGAAACGGCTATGCCACCTCGAGCGCCGCACGCCATTTCAGCCCCTCGCGCGTCCCCGCCCGCGGGCGGTATTCGCATCCAACCCAACCTGTGTAGCCGGTCGCGTCGATCGCGGAAAAAACCGCCCGGTAATCGAGTTCCCCCGCATCCGGCTCGCCGCGGTCGACCGGACTGGCGATCTGGTAATGCGCCGTCAGGCCGGCGAACGCGGCGATCGCCGCCACGGTATCGCCCTCCTCTACCTCTCGATGATAGCAATCAAACTGCAAACAGACATCGCCGGTTTCGACGGCCTCGATGATGCCGCGCGCCTGCGCCGTGCGGTGCACGAGGTAGCCCGGCATGTCCTTGCGGTTGATCGGCTCGCAGAGAAGTTTCACATCGTAGCCAGCCGCAACGACGCAAGCCCGCTGCAGATTGCCGATCAGCGTCGCCTCGTTGGCGCCCTGCGTCTCAAGCCCCGCCATGACGTGCAGTCGGCTGCACCCAAGCACTTGCGCATAGCCCAGCGCCTGCTCAAGACGCCGCGCAAATTCATCTTCACGCCCCGGAACACCGGCAAGACCCCGCTCCCCGGCTTCCCAGTCTCCTGGCCAGACGTTGAACAGTGCGACTTCGAGCCGGTTGTCGCGCGCCAGCGAATCCAACTGTTCGGCTGGCTCATCATAGGGGAAAAGGAATTCGACGCCTTTGAATCCGGCATCCGCCGCCGCCTTGAAGCGTTCCCGGAACGGCAATTCAGTGAAAAGAAAGCTCAGGTTGGCGCTGAAGCGCGGCATGCCCGCAATCCTCGAAAACAAACCCTGACGCGTCTGGCGCAAACGAGGGCCCGCACAATTTTCCACCTCAGCTCAGATCCGGCTTCCCCTGCCGCATCCGCTTGACGTCGGAGCGGTGCGTCTTGGCTTTGAGCCGCCGCTCCTTTGCAGCCCGCGAAGGCCGTGTCGCAATCCGCCGCTTCGGCTCGACCAAGGCCTCGCGGATCATCTCCGCCAACCGGTCACGGGCATCCGCTCGGTTCCGCTCCTGCGTGCGGAAGCGCTCGGCCCGGATGATAATCACGCCCTCGTCGGTCAAGCGCGACCCGGCGATCCTCTCCAGCCGCGCCCGCGCTCGCGGCGCAATCGCTGCGCAGCCGGCTAGATCAAAGCGCAGTTCCACCGCCGTCGAAACCTTGTTGACGTTCTGCCCGCCAGGCCCCGACGAGCGGATGAACCGCTCCTGCAGCAGATCGTCGTCGATACTGAGCGTTTCATTGATCTCAAGGGACATGGTCTAAGCTCAGCTCCGCGCCAGTCCCCGATAGGCACCGCGAAAGTAAATCAGCGGCTCCCCTTCTTCGCGCCGCCGCCCGGCAACAACGCGGCCGATAAAAATCGAATGCGTGGTGAACGTATGGCTTTCCAGGAGCCTGCAATCGATGCTGGACAGCGCGTCGGCAAGCACCGGCGCACCCGTCACCAAGGTCTCCCAATCGCCTGCCGCGAACCGTTGTTCGCCATCGACCCCGCGCCGGCCGGCGAAGCGTTCTGCCAACTCCTCATGCTCGCTGGCCAGGAAATTGACGCTGAACACGCCACGGTCGCAAACGATGTTATGCGCCTGCGTCGCCCGGCCGACGCACACAAGCAGTTTCGGCGGTGCATCCGACAACGACGCGACCGAGGTCGCCGTCAGGCCGACCCGCGACCCGACTTCTCCCGTTGCGACAACCGACACACCGGCAGCCTGATGGCGCATCAGTTGCCGGTATAGGGTCCCATCGAACCCATCCTCGAAGTCTTCCGGCAACCGTTCGAATTTCAAATCTCGTATCCTTTTCATACGCGCGCCTGGATCTCAGCCGTGCAGTTGTGCTCCCGGTCCGCACCTCGGCGTGATCGCCGAAGATTTGGAGATATAGTGGGAGACTGGCCCCAAAGCGATGCTCGATGTCGATTTTCTAAGCCAGGGACTATCGCAAAGGTGATCTTTCGGTTTCGTATCCTCGAAGCAGAGAAAGTCATCGGAGGAACCCGCGCGGTTTCATCGCCGGCTGCTCGAGCCACACTCATTCCAGCCTCACGCACGCAGCCAGCCGCGCAGGTCCCGCAACATCACACGCGCCGCATTGCGCCCCGGCAGGCCCGTTACGCCGCCGCCCGGATGAGCGCCCGCTCCGCATAGATATAAGCCTTCGACCGGCATCCGGTAGTCCGCGTGACCGAGCACGGGCCGCGCCGAGAAAAGCTGGTCGAGCCCCATCTGGCCATGGAAGATGTCGCCGTCGACGAGGCCGAACCTTTCCTCGAGATCGAGCGGCGAGAGGATCTGGCGGGCTATGACGCTGCGGCGGAAGTTGGGCGCATGCCGTGACACCGTATCGATCACAACGTCTGCGAATTTTTCGCGCTCGCTGCTGTCGGCCCAAGTCCGCCCGCCGGGAAGCTGCGGGGCGACATGCTGGACGAAGAGGCTAGCAACGTGCTGACCTTCTGGTGCCAACGTGTCGTCAATCGTCGATGGCATCAACATTTCTACGACCGGTTCGCGCGACCAGCCAAATTGCCTCGCATCGAGATAGGCGCGCTCCAGGTAGTCGAGTGTCGGGCCGATAACGATGCCCGCGCCATGATGAGCATCCCTCCCCGCACCACGCGACGGTAGACAGGTGAAGTTCGGCAGTTCGCACAACGCGACGTTCATGCGGAAGGTGCCGGAACCGGTTTTCTGGTTCAGAAACGCGCCGCGAACCGATTCACACACCGCGCCCTCCGCCACGAGATCGCGGAACAGGAGCTTCGGCCCGACATTCGCGGCAACCGCCCGCGCTAGCACCACCTCGCCGCTTTTCAAGCGCACGCCGCGCGCACGGCCATCCTCGATCACGACCTCATCGACAGGAGCATCTGTGCGGATTTCCGCCCCCGCCTCCGTTGCCGCCGCCGCCATCGCCTGCGTGATCGCGCCCATGCCGCCGACGGCATGGCCCCACACGCCGGTCTTGCCGTTCACCTCGCCGAAGCAGTGATGCAACAGCACATAGGCCGTTCCAGGCGTCGACGGCGCAGCGTAGGCCCCGACGATGCCATCGAAGGCGAACGCGCCCTTCACCACCTCGCTCTCGAACCAGCCGGACAGGAAATCG
>LOEV01000184.1 GCA_001516065.1 Alphaproteobacteria bacterium BRH_c36 | reverse complement strand
GGCGGGCGGCGGCTTCCTCGCTTGCCTTGATGCGGGCTGCGGCGACATCTGCGGCTTTGCGCTTAGCCTCGACTTCGGCCCAGATCATCGCGTCCGATTTCACCTCGACGACATCGCGTCCGAAATAATTCTTCGGCAGATTGTGGATTAGGCGATCTTTGATGGCTGTCGCGGCAGCCGTGTCGGCGGCCTCTCCTGTAATGACGAGGGCCTGCCCCGTCAGGTTGGCTTCGCCGCGGCGCAGCAAACGGAGAAGGGTTATGCCGTGGGCCGCCACCTTCTGCCACTTGGCGGCATAGCCGCCCGCTATTTTCATGCGGTTCTCGATACCGGCCTTGGGAAATTGCTTGCGCGCGGTGGCGAGCAGCAGCGTCAGCGTTTCAATGTCCGGCACTTCGCCGTCGAGAGCCAGTGAGTTGTTACCATCGTAGACCGCGCGCCAGCTGAGGTCGGGCTCGGTCGGCAGCTCGAGCGTAAGAACAACGTCGCTTTCGCAGGAGCGGTTGGTGGCAGCGCGAACTTCGCCGGGCAAGGCGGCGGCCAGTTCTTCGTTCGATGTCTTTGCCGTCACCTTCAACGTCTTGTCGCTCATGAAGACGTTACCGGTTCCCAGTTTGCTGGTGGCCTCGATCCCGGCAAGGACGCAGCGCCGCCAGCCTTCAGGTTGCCCTGAGCCGAGCGCCATGGTGTCGTCGATCGATTTGCCGGGAAATGCCTTGCTGGCAGCCTCGAGAAGGACTGCGCGGTCAGCTTCGTCGGGAACAAAGCCGGTGAACTCGATACGATCGGTGGTCGCCTCGATGCTGGTGGTAAAAGGGCTTACAATGGGTGGCTTAGGTTCCGGGAAGGTGACGTCGTGGCGGAAGCTAAAGTCCTCCGGAATCGCGTCGCCGATCTCGGTCGTGACAGCGTTCGCGGTGTCTTCGTCGGGTGCCTTTCCGTTCAGCGCAAGCTGCTTGTCGGACAGTTTGGCTTCGCCTTCATCGAGGCGGGCAATTTGGGCGACAACCGACTTAACGGCTGTTTCCCAGCCACTAGGGGCGCCGGCGCCGGTTTCCATTCTATCGATGATGACGACGCTCGGGTGGGCCTTCTTGGCCAGCGCAAAAACTCGTTCGCGCTGCTCTTCCCCGGGTACGTGCCCCGATAATATAAGATGCGTGGCCGAGCGGGTTGCACTCCAGGTGTAAGGACTGACGATAGGCGGTCGAATGTCGTTCGTTTCAATCGTCACGCCTTCAGGGGCGGCGCTGCGGAGCGCGGCGACTGCACTCTTGTAGGTCCCGAAGTTGAGGGCTTCGCCGGCAATCGAAAGACCTAGCCCGGTGAGTTTCACTGTACCGGATTTGAGCTGCGCTAGCCGGTCAAGGCCGAATCCGATAGCATCGGTCCATGCTGGCAGGGCTGGAGCGCCGCGCGCAAGCGTCGTGCGATCGTCGATCTGAAAGCCAGGAAAACGGGCTTCGACAAGACCGCGCATCTTGAGGCGGGTTTCCTGATTGGGGACATAGCCGGTGAGGACAATGGTTTTTCCGGTCGCTTCGGCTGACCAGGAGTAGCTGTCGACGAAGTCGATGAGGTCGACCTTCTCGTCGATTACGCGCACGCCCCACACCTTGCGCACGACATCGGCGGCCTGACTGGGATGCTCGTCTTTGAAGGCGAGTCCCTTCACCAAGCCGTCGCGGCCATCGAAGGCGGCACCGGCCCAATGGAGACCGGCGGCGGCGAGAGCCTGTTCGGTGCGGACGCGCAAATCCTGCTGAATGGGTTCGCGTTCCCAGATGAATGCGAGCCAGACCAAGGCTGCTACAGGCAGTAAACCCCACCACCAGCGCAGAGGATTGCATCTCATCCGGCTTTTGCTCCCGCTATCGGCCCGACACGTCGATGTGCCACGGCTGCGCCATTCACTAGTGTAGCGCACTTGACGTTTGGTACCCGCTTGCAGCTGGACTCGAGACCAAACGTCAGGTGCAAAAGCTACACTAGAAACATACAGTTGCTAGTGTTCCTTATGGTTCTGACATTTGCTCGAAACTTGGCCGCAACGGGAAGCAAATGTCAGAACCGGAACACTAGTATCCCAGGCTGCTGATCCGTACGCGGCGTTTCTTTGCGCGCAGGGTTCCATCAAACGCGCGCCATACGGCCAGTTCAATATACCGGTAACGCTGGCGGGTTCAAGCAAGCCCAAGGGTTAAACACTTGAAACGTCAACATTCGTTACCGTTGACAGAAGATTTTGGCAGGACTGGCGCGTGGCGCGTTTTGCCGCAGATCAGCGCTCGCGGAGGGCGTGGCCCATGGCGTCCGTCAGCGGCTTCAAGAGGTAGCTGAGTATCGAACGGTAGCTGGTCTCGATGAAGACCTCTGCGGGCATGCCGGGAATTAGTGGATGATCGATGTGGATACGGGTTCGCCGGTCATCTATTACGCCCACACAGATCATCTCGGCCGGCCGGTCAAGCTGACCAACAGCGCCAAGTCATCCGTGTGGGATGCCGTCTGGCTGCCGTTCGGCGGTGCGCCGGTCGCCTCACTTGCGCGAGGAATGATCCTGATGCCCGCTCCTGGATCGCGCAGCAGTTCTTCCAGGCGGTTGCGACCGCGTTCCAGACGCTCACGGTCCGACGCCGGGTTGGCCGGTCTGCGGTTCTTGGGCGTCGCGTTGGTCACAGGGAACTCGAATTGTTACGCTTTACACGAAATGTGACCAGGACATGCGAGTTCATCCGGACACAAATGGCTCTGAATCGTGACTTTCCGCGAATTGGGTGAGGATTCACTTAAACCGTGACCGTATTTGACGGGTCGTTGCCTAGTGTGCAGCCTTGATTGTGTCACTGCGGACGCGGCTTGCCGGCAAAAAGTCCGGATCAGCGGGGGAATTACCATGGTGGGAACATTTATGAGAATCATCATGTTTTTCCGCTAGTCTTATCGACGAGTTAACGACTGTCGTGAAGGTTTGGAGTTCTGTCATGCGTTTGTTGAAATGCGCACTTGTGGCGGCATCGCTGGTTGCAGCGATGGCAGTTGCCGCGCCGCCGGCCGAAGCCGGCGGGCTGTGGCGAGATCGCGGGGAGAGGGTCGTAACGCATCGCGTCTACCGGCCGCGGTACCGCGACGTCTACATTTACGGGGATCCGTATGCCTACCGGTACATGCCGCGCGGATACTATCCCTATTACAACTCCGGCTACTGGGTTCCCTCGCATGTGATCCGGAAGCGCCGCTACCTGCGGCCGCCGCCCTACTATAAAGCCTGGGGTGAGAACCGGCGCGGGTATCGCCATCGCCAGTGGCATTACCGCCATCATGGCGGTCACCGTCACGGTCATTGGTGATGACAGCCGCTGTTTGAGCTGCTGCGACTACCTTCAAGTACCGAGAGGCTCAGGCCGCGAAGCACTCGCGGCCTGAGCCTTATGGGAACCAATCCGCATTTGGACGAGTTGATCCTATCCCCATGACGACCCCTAAGGGGCCGGATATTTGATCCATGCGAAATCCCGAAAGCACCTGCGAGCTTGCACGTTTTCTTACGCTTCACGTTGCACTTGGTGTCGCGGTCGGAGTCGCGGTAGCTTCCGTAGCCGTCTTTTCAATTTGTTGGGGCTCAAGGACTTACTCATCGCAAGCCGTGACCCCTACTTGCCGCTTGCAATCCTGTTCGTGAACAGCGCCGCAATATTCGCTGCCGCAGAAACCATCCGCGCGCTAATCAGGATTACGGTCGATTAGTGTTCTACGTCGCTCATGCCCCGCGTCCTCGACGGATCGAGATGAGATGCAGGGCGATGGCTGCTGCATTCGAGACGTTGAGGCTTGCCATTGCGCCGGTCGTCTCGATGCGGCAGAGCTTGTCGCAGGTTTCGGCGGTGAGCTGGCGCAAGCCCTTGCCTTCAGCACCAAGGACGATGGCGACGGGCGCATCGTCGGGCAAGCCTTCATGCAGGGCAATGGGTGCGGTGCCCTCGAGGCCGATCGTTTGAACGCCGGCTTCCTTCAGTTCGGCGACGGCGCGCGCCAAGTTGGTTGCAAGGTGCACGGGCACATATTCGAGCCCGCCGGAGGCCGATTTCGCCAGGACACCTGAGAGAGGCGGGCTGTGACGGCGCGTCATGATCAGGCCGCCGCAGCCGAACACGGCGCCCGAGCGCAAAATCGCGCCGACATTATGGGGGTCGGTGACCTGGTCGAGGACGACGAGCGGGCGGCCTTCGCCGGCAGCGATTATGAGATCCTCAAGACTCGGCTCGGGGAGGGGGTCGCAAACTAGAAGAGCGCCTTGGTGGACGGTATCGGAGCCGAGCAGGCGGTCGAGATCGCGCGGCGTGGCGGGGACCGCTTCGAGCCCGCGCTGGCGCAGTGGACCTTCCAGCTTACGGGCGGCATTGTCCGTCATCCTTGCGGAAAGAATGGTGCGGGCCGGGTTATTCAGCGCGGCCTCGACGGCGTGCATGCCGAAAATCCGGGTCTCGGACTCCTCGGCCTTCTGATGGGGAGAGGCAGAGCGGAAGGAGTGCGGGCGCTTACCCTTTGAACCTGGACGCGGGGGGCCTGATCGGTGGCGGTTTTCAGCCATTTTGAGCTTTCGTGTCGGGAAGGGCGGTTCGGGCGCGGCCGTAATGGCTGCCAGTGGCGGACATTGGGCGGGTTTGGGAGCCGAGGCAATGCCTGGCGGATCAAGCTTGAATTGCTTGGCGGGTCAAGATTGATGCTGCAAAGGCGTTGACACGCGCCTCGCGTCTTCTCATAACATGCGCTCTGCCCCGCGGCCCTTTGCGGGGCGATTTCGTTTCGGTGCTCGGGTCCGCTCTCGGGTCGGTGCCGCCGTAGCGGAAATGGAGAGGTGCCCGAGTGGCTAAAGGGGGCGGACTGTAAATCCGCTGGCTTCGCCTACGTTGGTTCGAATCCAACCCTCTCCACCATTTTTTTGGGTCCACACTGCCTAAAGTTGTGTGGAGCAGGTTTGCCTTCAGATGCCCACGCTTCGCGGCATCCGGCGCCGTACGCTTCTCCGCGCTTGCGGAGCGCGGGGCTATCGAGGATTATCGGTTTCGACGCGACTTCTGTTCGTCACACTGCGCAAGCTTGTGTTGAGCAGTTAAGTGTGGAACCAGGAAAGACGGTCGGGTATTCGAACGGATAGAAGTTACGCGGGTATAGCACAATGGTAGTGCAGCAGCCTTCCAAGCTGAATACGCGGGTTCGATTCCCGCTACCCGCTCCATTATCCCATTGAAATTATTGCAATAATGTCAGTACGTTGTACACTTATAAACAAGCTGATGCACTTATCGGCAACCATGCGTCTTGACGCTGAAACTGTTGGGTTTTCTCAACCCAGCATTCGATGCCAGGTGCGTAATCAGTGCCTAAAATCAGCCATTACAAAGCTAATCCGTTCAGGTCTGTCCCTTCTGATTAGCGGGGGCAGGTTTGAGCGCTAATCACTATGAGAGAAATTAAATTCAGGGCGTGGCACAAGCGGGACGGCTACATGTCACCCGTGGGAGAGTTGCGGATTGAGACCACAAAAGACGCACTCATTT
>LOEV01000183.1 GCA_001516065.1 Alphaproteobacteria bacterium BRH_c36 | reverse complement strand
ACCCGCTTGCGGCTGGACTCGAAACCAAACGTCAGGTGCAAAAGCTACACTAGATTTATAGTGTTGCTAGTGTTCCTCATGGTTCTGACATTTGCTCCGAACTTGGCCGCAGTGGGACGCAAATGTCAGAACC
Organism: Alphaproteobacteria bacterium BRH_c36; assembly: GCA_001516065.1. Taxonomy (GTDB): domain Bacteria; phylum Pseudomonadota; class Alphaproteobacteria; order Rhizobiales; family Hyphomicrobiaceae; genus Filomicrobium. Next base: position 29,318 of record LOEV01000183.1, on the reverse strand, counting down.
TGAACACTAGAGCCACGCGCAAGAGCCGGCTGGTCCGCGGCCCATTCGATGGTCGCATATGTGTTTAGCACTCGTCCCAGCGGCCGCAAGCTCTCAGCCGACGAAAGTTGCACAGATCAATCGCACGCGGCTAACGAAAAGCAAAACATGCAACCCAGGCGCGTTATGCAATAAACGACAGCGCAACTGCCATACTGCAGCGGAATACCGGCGGCTTGGCGCGTTCGTTCGCCATGCGCTCCGAAGCGCACGATACCACCGCTGCTGTGATGCGCCGATACGTGCCGCGATGAGCAATATCCTGCCGGCGGACCGCCCAGTTTCCACCGCCGACCATACATCAGGTGCCGCGCATTGTCGCCAACCCGGATCAGAACTTCGTCGAAGCACCGAAGCGGAAGAACTGCTCCTCGTCGTAATCTTCCTTGCTCAAAGCATGAGCGAAGTCAACGCGCAGCGGTCCGACCGGCGAGTTCCACAGTATGCTGCCGCCCACCGAGGACCGGACCGTAGAGTCGTCTAGGAGATCCGCGCTGTCCACCACCGCCTTGGCCCGTTCGGAAGCGTTGAACAGCGAGCCGGCATCCGCGAACACCGCACCCGAGATCCCGAGTTCGTCGGGAATGAAGGGGATCGGGAAGCGGAGTTCAGCCGTCGCCGCCCAGAAGCTCTGACCACCAAGGGCATCGCCCGTGCGGCCGTCACGCGGACCATAACCAGCCCGGTCGAAACCGCGCACCGTCTCACCGCCGCGGAAGAACAGGTCGAGGATACGTACGTCATCCCCGCCCCAGCCTTCGATATGCCCGCCGACAAGACGGCCCACCAGCGTGACCTTCTCTGCGACAGGGTAGTAGGCCCGCGCCTCACCCTGGACGCGGATATACTGGACGTCGCCACCGACACCGGCAAAGTCCGATGACAGTTGCAGGTAGTAGCCGCTCGAAGGTGTCGTTGGATGGTTGCGCTTATCGTAAATCAGGCTGCCACCCAGAGATGAAGTGAAATACGAGGTATCAGAGCAATCCGGATCGTTGATCGGGCGCCCATTGGCGCCACGCGGATTGATGTTGACGTCACCGCAGGCGTCGCGAATCGCCAGCGATGCGTTGTTATCGACATCGAACAACTCGTCGCGGGCAAGCGTGTAGCTCGTCTGCCCCCAGAGATCCTCGGACAGCGGGAACCCGAGACGGACGGTACCGCCGGACTTCCGGCTGCGGAAACCAGACGTATCGCGCTGATCGAGTTCCTTGTGGAACAGGTCGAAGCCTGCCGACAGGTTGCGGTCAAGGAAGCGAGGCTCGGTAAAGCTGAGATCGACCTGAGCACGTTCGAACGAACCACCCACGCTGAGACGCAGGAACTGGCCGTTGCCGAGCAGGTTGCGCTCCGATATCGAGACGTCGCCGATCACGCCTTCACTGGTCGAATAACCGGCACCGAAGGACAATTCCCCAGTCGACTGCTCGACAAGCTGGACATCGAGAATCACGCGGTCCTGCGCTGAGCCCGGCCGCTTCTTGATCTCGACCACCTTAAAGAAGCCCAGCCCCTTGAGGCGTTTCTCCGCGCGGTCAACCAGCAGCGGGTTGAAGGCGTCGCCTTCAGCCAGACGGAACTCGCGCCGAATCACGTAGTCCTTGGTGCGCTCGTTGCCGTAGATGTTGATCCGCTCGATATAGATGCGCGGACCTTCATCGATAACGTAGTTGATGCCGATCGTGCGTGAGTAGAAGTCCGGAGTCGTCCGCGGGCGCACCCGGGCGAAGGCAAAACCGCGTTCGGCCACCGACAGCGTCAAGCGCTCGACGGTCTTGTCGATGAGCGAAGCGTCGTAGGTCGACCCGGTATACGTCAGCAATTCGCCGCGCACCGATTCCCCTTCGAGTTCGGCGAGCGAACTCTCGATAGTCATGTTGCCGAAGCTGTAAAGCTCGCCTTCTTCCATTGTGAAGGTAATAAAGAAGCCGGAGCCGTCGCGATCGAGTTCCGCGTTTGCATTGATGACCCGCGCATCGGCATAGCCGTTCTTCAGGTAGTACTGACGCAGTAGCTCCCGATCGAGATTGAGCCGGTCGGGGTCGTAGACGCTTGTCCCCTTGAGGAAGTCGAACCAGCCCGCCTGCGTCGTGGTGATGATGTCGCGCAGCTGCGAGTCGGTAAAGGCGCGGTTGCCGATGAAGCTGATGCCCTTGACCTTGGTCGCGGAACCCTCGGTGATTTCGAAAACGAGATTTACGCGGTTCTGCTCAAGCTCGATGATCTTCGGCTCGACAAGCGCCGCGTAGCGCCCCTGGCGCTGATAAACGTCGAGAATGCGCTGAACGTCGGCCTGCACCCGCGCCCGGGTGAATACCGACCGCGGCTTCAGCTGCACTTCGCTGGCCAGCGTATCGGTGTCGACTTCGTAGTTTCCTTCGAACGCGATCTGGTTGATGACCGGGTTCTCTTCGACGTATACGGTAACGACGGAGCCCTGAATGTCGATGCGGACATCCGCAAACAGACCTGTCGAGAAGAGCGTCCGCAGTGAAGCGTCCGCCAGCCCTGCGTCGTAGACGTCGCCGACCTTGAATTGCAGATAGGTGCGAACGGTTTCCGGTTCCACGCGGCGGTTGCCCGACACGCGAATTTCGCTGACCGTCTGTGCATAAGCAGGACCCGACACCACGGCGGCGTCGAATGCTACGGTGGCAAAAGTTGCCACAACAAGCATCAGGGCTGCCTTCAGGCCTCCCAGGAAACTGATCCGAAGCTTTGACATTCGCGGATCTGCCCTCGTTCTGCCGATCCCCCAGAATTCACATCTCAGCATTCGGCAGTGAGCTGATCTGCGTCGTGTTCAGGCTTATCCCGAAATTCCGGCCATCGAAGTCTGTTTGCTTGTATCGTGCCGAAACACTCTACCCCTCCAGCAACGACCCCTCCAACCCTTCAAGTTATTAACGATTCAGCAAGCTCTGTGGAAGTGGCAAGAATGCGTCACCCAGCCCGATTCGAACCTTGACGGCTCCCCCAGCCACTCGATTCGCACGGGCACTACCCCTCGGACCACAGAAAATTCGAATTACACCTGTGTTTTCAGGCCGCTAAGCCGTCAAGCGGGTGGCGGAAAAAAAGCCCGAGTCGGATTACCGCAACGGGTTATTTTCTGTCTTCGCGGCGGCTAGGAAAACCATCCTGCGAGGATCCCTCGGTCATTGTAGAATCCGAAGATCATCAACATCAAGATCAGCGCCAGACCGACCCTGAACCCGAACTCCTGGACGTCCTCGTTGACCGGCCGTCCCATCACCGCTTCGTAGGCATAGAACATAAGGTGTCCGCCGTCGAGAATAGGTATTGGAAACAAGTTGATAAGACCGATGCTGACGGAGATGAACGCCGTGAACAGGATGAGCTGGGTGAAGCCCAGGGCTGCGAATTTGCCCGCCGCGTCGGCAATGCGTACCACGCCCCCGATCTGGTCCGAATCATTGCGGCCGGTAAAGATGTCCCCGATGTAGGACAGAGTTCCCGTGATGATGCTCCAGGTCCGTTCGCTGCCAAGCCCGATCGCCTCGATCGGCCCAACGTCGACATGTCGCGAATAGACAGGTGTCATCGAGCTTTGGATGCCAATCAGCGGGCGCGGCGTTGGATCGGCGGCCTTCGGTCCCGGCGACATCAACTTCGGCGTTACGCTCAGCGGGATCTGGCGCCCGTCACGTTCGACGACGACGCTGATTTCCTGCCCGTCGCTATTCCCGACCATATCCTGCAATTGGTTGAAATCATTGATGTCTTGCCCATTCATGCGGACCACGCGATCGCCTGGCTGAAAGCCCGCCTTCTCGGCGGGATCGCCAGCAACGACACCGGCCACGATGGGTTCCACAGCATATCGTATCCCGATTGTCGGCCGCCTATGCTTGCCCGCTATGTAGTCGTTTCGTTCCTGCATCTCGGGCTCGAGTGACACCGCGACTTCCTGGCCCGCCCGGTCGACCAGGAATTCGAGCGTCCGCCCCGGGCTGGTCCATACGATCTCATTGACCTGCGAAAAATCGCGAACCTGCCTGCCGCCGATCGAGAGAATCCTGTCGCCCGATTTCAAACCTGCAACCTCAGCTGGACTACCCGGCACGATATAGTCAGCACGCGGCTCTATGCGGTTGTCGCCCAACGCCCAGTAGAAGCCCGCAAAGATCGCGATCGCTAGAATGAAATTAGCCAGCGGCCCAGCCACTACGACGGCCGCACGCTGCCAAACTGGCTTCAGCTGAAACGAACCCTTCCGCTGCTCTTCGCTCATCGTATTCAGTGCATCCCGATCGGGCATGCTGGCCGCGTTCTCATCGTCGAGGAATTTGACGTAGCCCCCAGCCGGAATCCAGGCGACCCGCCACCGTGTCCCCTTCTTGTCCACGAAGGCCCAGATTTCCTTGCCAAATCCGATTGAGAACGTCGTCACTGTCACGCCGCACCACCGGGCCACCAGGAAGTGACCCATCTCGTGGATGAACACCACCACGGTCAGCGCAAACACGAAGCCTAGAAAGGTGATCGCCGCCGAAGTGAAGTTATTGGCGATGAGCGAGATGAATTCCATAAACAGGTGTCCTTCCTGACCGAGATCAGACCTCGGAGTTCGCTTTAATGCGCGCTGCGGCGACGACCAACTCGCCCCTCGCGATTCGATTTCGACAAACAATCGCCAACTGCGGGCGATTGGGCAACCTTGAGCTTGCAGGCCCGGCGCAACGAGGCTGTCGGCTCATCTGACATGCTATGGCGCGACAGCGCCCAGTCCCAGTCGCGATAAGCGCCAGCCTTACGTCCTGCCAGCAACGATCTTGCGGCACAACCGGCGGGATTCGTGATCGCACGCGATAACCGCCTCCAACCCGACCGCATCCGCCAGCAGTCCCTCTCTATCGGCCATACCGAGAGTTTCCTCCACCATTACGGCGATATCGGGCACCCGCAGGCGTCCGTCAAGGAAAGCGGCGACGGCAATCTCATTAGCCGCATTCAGCACCGCCGGCGCCGTCCCCCCCCGTTCCATCGCCGCCCGCGCTATGCGGATTGCTGGGAAGCGAACTTCATCAGCGGCTTCGAACGTCAGTTGCGAGATCTCCGCCAGGTCGAGCCGCTTTGTCGGCGCAGCCATCCGCTGCGGCCAAGAAAGCGCCAGCGCGATGGGTGTGCGCATGTCCGGTTCCGCCATCTGCGCCAGCACCGAACCATCGACGAAGGAGACGAGGCAGTGAACGATCGACTGCGGATGCACGAGCATGCCCAACTGGTTGGTTGCCACCGGAAACAGGTGCAGCGCCTCGATCAGCTCCAGTCCCTTGTTCATCATCGTCGCCGAGTCGACCGTGATCTTGGATCCCATCGACCAATTCGGATGATTGAGCGCATCCGCCCGAGTGGCCGTTGCGATGCGTTCGATCGGCCAATCCCGAAAAGGACCGCCCGACGCTGTCAGCACGATTCTCTCGATCGACTCCGGCGCGGCATCCTTCAACACCTGGAAAGCCGCCGAATGTTCGCTGTCGACGGGGATCAACTCGCACCCCGTTCTGGCAACTTCCTGCATGAACACATCGCCGGCCGAAACCAGGCATTCCTTGTTGGCAAGCCCCAGCCGCCGGCCTGTTTGCACCGCCGCCAGGGCCGGCTTCAGCCCAGCCGCACCAACAATCGCAGCAATCGTACAATCGACCGGCACGGAAGCCGCCTCGATCAGTGCCTCTTCGCCAGCCGCCGCTACGATGGAGGTGCCGCTCAATGCGTCCTTCAGGGCCTTGTAGAGCGTTGCATCGCCGATCACGGCCCGTTCTGCGCCGCAATCGCGCGCACACGTGGCCAACGCTTCCACGTTGGCGTTCGCTGTGACCGCGAAGACCTCGAAAGCCGTGCCGCTTCGCGCCACCAGATCAAGCGTACTGGCGCCAATCGAGCCGGTCGCGCCGAGCACTGTCAGGCGTTGCGGCCGATTTCCTGTATTGCCCTTGGCCGAGTGCGGTCCTGCAAGTGCCATGGTCTCCCCTTGCCCCGCCCCAGCTCCTCCCATCAAGCATTCCTTACCTTCGCCGGAACACGCTGCCGCAAGTCTGCTACACAAACCGACTATGCGCCGAAAACAAGAGCACGTGCCGGTGCCCCGGCATTGATCGCCAAGCCAATTACGATGGCCAGCGTTGCAGCAGTTACTACGCCATCCATCCGGTCCATGAAACCGCCATGCCCGGGAATGAGATCGCTGGCATCCTTCACCCGGAACAGCCGCTTCAGCGCCGATTCCGCCAGATCCCCCAGCAGCGCCGCAAGGCTCAAGAGTACCGTACAGACTATCAGATAACCAAAAGGCGCCCCATCGAGAACCGACCAGAACACGACCGCAACCCCGACAGCCGCGATAACGCCGCTGAACAGGCCCGCCCAGGTCTTGTTCGGCGAAATACTCGGATAAAGCTTGGCCCCCCCGATCAGCCGCCCACCCGCGAAGGCCCCGATATCGCCCGCCCAAACCACGGCAAAGATGAACAGCACGGCCGTCAGCCCGTGCGGTTCGGACCCACGCAGACAGATGAGTGCAACCGCTGGAATGCCAACGTAAAGCACGCCCAGAACCGAGACACCCGGCCCGGTCCAGAAATTCATAGCCAGCAGCGTCACCGCCCCGATGGCAAGAGCAGCGAGCGCCAGCCCCGGACCGACGACTGTGGCGGTTAGAACAGCCACCAACACCGCCGCGGCATGCACGAAAAAGGAAATATCGCTGCCGCCGCCGCGGCGCACCAGATGGCCCCACTCCCAACACATCGCCAGTGCCACCAGTCCAACCAGCACGGCGAAAGGTGTCGGCCCCGCGAACAACGCGCCTAGCGCGCAGCCCGCCAGGAGAACCGCGGACGCGATCCGCAGTTTGAGCTCATTGAGCCAACCGATCGTCCTAGCCTCCCTGCCGCCCGCTTCCAGTGTCACCTTGTGCGGCCTCTCAAGCAGAAGAACGTTGCGCCAGACCGCCATACCGACGTTCGCGCTCAAAATACTGGGCGATCGCTGCTTCCAGGTGCTCGCGTCCGAAATCGGGCCAATAGGCGTCGAGAAACACGAACTCTGCGTAGGCTGCCTGCCACAGCAGGAAGTTCGACAACCGCTTCTCTCCGCTTGTTCGGATCAAAAGATCGGGATCGGGCACCCCGGCGGTGTCCAGGACCGTATCGAACAAATCGGCATCAATCCGCGCCGGATCAAGATGCCCGGCCGCGACGTCTTCTGCAAGCCGGCGGGCAGCCCGTGCGATCTCGTTGCGGCCGCCGTAATTGAAGGCGATGGTCAGCGTCAGCCTCGTGTTTTTCGCCGTCAAGTCCTTGGCTTCATCGATCAATGCCAGCAGTTCGGCGTCGACTCTGTCCCGCTCACCAATCGTCAGGATGCGGACATTGGCGTCGTGAAGCTCCGCCAGATCGCGCCGGATGAAGCGTTTCATCAGCCCCATCAGATAGTCGACCTCCTCGCGAGGCCGCGACCAGTTCTCCGACGAGAAGCTGTACATCGTCAGGTAGGAGAGATTGAGTTCGATTGCCGCCTTGACGGTACGACGGACCGCCTCCACGCCTTCTCGATGCCCCATGGTCCGCGGCAGACCGCGTTGACTGGCCCAGCGCCCGTTGCCGTCCATGATGATCGCGACATGCTGCAGGCTGGCGACATGTGTGCCGCGAATCGGTTGACTGGGCGAGGGGTTGGCCAAGGGAGCGGACGCGCTTCTTCAGGAGGGTTGCAAGGAACGAGCGAGACGACGCGGGACGTGATGCTAAAAACTGGGGAACCGGACCTCAAACAGTCTGTATTTCCTGTTCCTTGGTGGCCAGCACATCATCGACCATTTTTACGTACTTGTCCGTCAACTCCTGGACACTCGCGGAATTTTTGCGGTGTTCATCTTCGCTGATCTCGCCGGCCTTTTCCAATTTCTTCAGGCTATCCATGCCATCGCGACGCACGTTTCGCACCGATACTTTCGATTTTTCTGCGTATTCATGCGCAATTTTCACGAGTTCCTTGCGCCTGTCCGCAGTCAGTGTCGGGATCGGCAGACGCAGCAATTGGCCATCCATCACCGGATTGAGCCCCAGATTCGATTCCCGGATCGCCTTTTCGACCGCCGATACGTTGGAGCGGTCCCAGACCTGCACCGAAATCGTGCGTGGTTCGGGCACCGACACCGTCGCGACCTGCGACAGAGGCATTCTTGAGCCATAAACCGTCACCTGGATCGGATCGAGCAAATGGGTGCTGGCCCGTCCTGTTCTAAGCCCGCTCAACTCGCGCTTCAATGCGTCGAGTGACGCGCGCATCTCGCTTTCGAGATCCTTCAGGTCGAAGCCATCAGCCATGATTTATATCTCCCTTTTTCCCGCGGAGCCGCACCACGATTGAACTATCCGTCGCGTAAAGCCGATCCGCCCCAGCCGCTGCCAACCTATCGTCACGCGCAGATAACGGTTGCACGGGCTTCGCCCTTCAACAACTTGAGCAGATTGCCCGGCTCTTCGATCGAACAGACAATTACCGGAAGTGCGTTATCGCGGGCAAGCGCGATCGCAGCACCGTCCATCACCCTGAGGTCGCGCGAAAGCACCTCTTCATATGTTAGCGCGTCGTAGCGCGCGGCATCGGCGACCTTCTTGGGATCGGCCGAATAGACACCATCGACCTGAGTCGCTTTGACGACTGCATCGCACTCCATCTCGACGGCCCGCAAAGTTGCCGCGGTATCGGTCGTGAAGAAAGGATTTCCCGTTCCGGCGGCGAAGATAACGATGCGATGCTTTTCCATGTGCCGCAACGCGCGCGCGCGAATGTAGGATTCGCAGACCGTCGGCATCGGAATGGCTGACAACACCCGCCCATCGACGCCAATTTGTTTCAACCCCCCCTGCAGGGCAAGCGCATTCATCACCGTCGCCAGCATACCCATATAATCGGCGTTGGCCCGGTCCATGCCCGCCGCCGCCCCCTGCAGCCCGCGGAAGATATTACCCCCGCCCACGACCACTCCGATCTGAGCGCCGGCAGCCGATGCGTCCTTGACGTCCCCCGCCAGGCGCGCCACCACCGACGTATCGATCCCATAGCCGGCTTTGCCCATCAGGGCTTCGCCGGAAAGTTTCAGCAAAAGCCGCTTGTATTTGAGGTGAGGCAGGGTCTCGGTCATCGCGCGCTCTCGGCTCTTCCATCTGCATCGAATGGCATTTGAGAATTCGCCACTGGTGTAGCCCCTTGGCGCCAGGAGACAAGCCCTAAGGCGCAAGACACCTATTCAACCATGAACATCCATAGCAAAACGGCCGGCTGCGAACAGCCGGCCGTCTCGACGTCAAGTCGATTGGCAGATTTACTTCCTGCCGGCGGCCGCGGCGACTTCGGCGGCGAAATCGCCGTCTTCGCCTTTATCGACGCCTTCCCCCAGCGCATAGCGGACAAATCCGGTCACCTTGATTGGCGCCCCGACCGACTTGGCAGCTGTTTCGACAGCCTGCTGGACGGTCGCCTTGCCGTCGATGACGAAGGTTTGCTGTAGGAGAACGACCTGCTGGAAGAATTCCTTGCGCAGCTTGCCTTCCACCATTTTCTCGACGATTTCGGGTGGCTTACCCGACGCAATGGCCTGCTCGGTATAGATCGCCCGCTCGCGTTCGATCACGTCCTGATCGAGTTCCTCCGGCGTCAGGGCCAGCGGGTTGGCGGCCGCAACATGCATCGCCAGCTGACGGCCGAACTCGGCGAGCTTGTCCTTGTCGCCGGTGCTTTCGAGCGCAACAAGCACGCCGATCTTGCCCATGTCGTCGGCGGCCTTGTTATGCACGTAGGCGGAGACGACGCCGTCGGCGACAGACAGCGCCGCAGTCCGGCGAACGTTCATGTTTTCGCCGATGGTTGCGACCATTTCCTTCACATAGTCTTCGACGCTCATCGCTTTCGACGGCATCTTGACCGCGAGCAGCTTGGCAAGGTCACCACCGGCTGCCAGCGCGAGCGAGGTGATCTCACCGACCATTTTCTGGAACTGCTCGTTTCGGGCGACGAAATCAGTTTCAGAATTGATCTCGACGACGGCACCCGAAGTGCCTTCCGACTTGGCGCCGACCAGCCCTTCGGCAGCGACGCGATCAGCCTTCTTGGCAGCCTTCGAAAGCCCCTTCGTGCGCAACCAGTCGATGGCGGCTTCCATGTCGCCGTCGTTCTCGGTCAGCGCCTTTTTGCAATCCATCATGCCGGCGCCGGTCTTCTCGCGCAGCTCTTTCACGAGCGAAGCGGAAATCGCAGTCATAATAATTCTCTCTTTTTTGCAAGACCGTCGGGACGTGCCTAGGCCCGCAGCTTGAAGTTAATGTGACACGCCGCGACGTGTCGCCCATCGACACTCAGTCCGACGGTCGAAAGCCGGCCGCTCCCGCGACCAGCCGTTCACCTCATGCGGCAGATTGCGCGACAAGCTTCTTGGCCTGTTCTTGCCAAGTTTCTTCAGCCAGGCGGCCGGGTGCCTTGATGGCCACTTCGAGAGCCGTCACATCGTCCGCCTTGAGGTCGGCGATCTGCCAGAAGTGAAAGACGCCAAGATCATTGAGCACCAGTTCCGTCTTGGCATCGATACCGCGGATATTCTTGAGATCGTCAGGCTCGCCGCGTGGTGCTTCGATGCCCGTGAAGCTCGCCGACACGTCCGGCAGCACTTCTGCAGCAGGCGTTTCCATGGCGCCGAGATCGACCCCCGAAGCAGCACTCGACCGTTCGATGCCGTCGATCGCGGCACGCGCCAGCAGATCGCAGTAAAGTGTGATAGCCCGGCCGGCGTCGTCGTTACCTGGAATCGGAAAGTCGATGCCGTCGGGGTCGCAATTCGTATCGACGATGGCGATAATAGGAATGCCCAGCTTGCGAGCTTCCTTGATGGCGATCTGCTCTTTGTTCGTATCGATTACGACGAGAAGGTCGGGTGTGCCGCCCATTTCACGGATTCCGCCAAGCGACATCTGCAGCTTGTCGCGTTCGCGCTGGAGGGTGAGGATTTCCTTCTTGGTGCGCCCATGCGGGTTTTCAAGAATGTCGTCGAGCTGGCGCAGGCGCCGGATCGACTGCGAAACCGTCTTCCAGTTGGTCAGCGTGCCGCCGAGCCAGCGGTGGTTCATGAAGTACTGCGCAGAGCGGCCGGCGGCTTCAGCGACCGCATCCTGCGCCTGGCGCTTGGTGGCGACGTAGAGCACGCGACCGCCGCCAGCAACCGTATCCGACACCTTGACGAGCGCCTGGTGAAGCAGTGGCACGCTCTGTGTCAGGTCGATGATGTGGATGTTGTTGCGCGCCCCGAAGATGAACGGAGCCATCTTGGGGTTCCAGCGGTGCGACTGGTGGCCGAAGTGAACGCCAGCTTCGAGCAGCTGACGCATGTTGAAGACGGGAAGAGCCATCTTGAAGTCGTCCTTGATTTCCGGTTGAACCTCCGCGGACCAATGAAGATTAGGCCCTTGAAGCAGGACCGAACTCACCGGGGGCATGAAACGGGGCTTTTAATCCGTTTCCGCCGAAACGATCCGCGTGTGGGATGAAGCGCCCCCTATACAGCCGTTTTGGCTGAGTGGCAAGCGAGGGGTGTTCCGACAGCGGTCCCGCTCATGGAGAGTCAATATGCAGCACACTCAGTGGCCCCGTCGCGGGGGTAACCGGCACTTGTCGACGCCCGGTCGGTTTACTCGGGCAGATTTTGTCCCAGCCGGCCCCGCGCCGCCCTTGGAACGATCGCGATCCACGCACCGTTCGGCGCTTCGCTGACCCATTTTTGCAGCCGCGCCACCGTATCTTCGGACGTCGCAACGCAACCGACCGTAGCGGTTTCTGGATTCTTCCAGACATGCAGAAAAATGCAGGACCCGGATTTGGCTGCCCTGTCGGTCGGATAGTCCACCACGATGCCGCGCTTATAGAGTTCGATCTCCCACATCCGCTCGACGCTCGTCTCAGGCTTCACAGCAACTGCAGGGACGATCCGGCTGTAATGCTCTGAGCCAACGTCGTCGACGCAAAGGTGCATGTCCTTTTCAAGTTGCATGTAGTGTGCAAGGCCATCAGGGCTCAGCCCGAATGGTCGGCCCAATGAGAAAACACCGGCCGGCGCACGCTTGTCGCCCTCCACCTTGATCGGTTCCCCTGGACCGGCGAGATCGCGAAAAGTATGCCCCCACCCGAGCCCGTTGCGCCCGACGGTTGCCGGCAAGGGGCCTGCGTACTGGACCCACGTGTCCGAACCGGAACCGCGTTGGTAGACCGTGATCGTCGCGGCACTGCTATCAAAGGAATCCGTCTCGACCAGCAACAGGTGCGTGGCTGTTCCAGCTTGCTCTGGCGCACCGGTCGTCGCCTTATGCGACCGCAAAGCGTAGTAGCCGGCAAGCAAACCAACGATCACCACCAAGCCGGCAATGCGAACCCAGCCCAAACCTCAGATCTCCTCGACCTCGAGAATGCCCGGCACCGTCGCCAGTCGCCCCGCCATGTTCGGCGAGACGTCATAGCGTCCATGGAGCTTGAGTTCCAGTTCCCGACCGCGTTGCTTGAGTGGCAATACGATATGCACGTCCCCTCCGCGCGTCCCGGCAATAGGCGGTACCAAGTACTCCTTCATCGCCTCGAACAGTTTTTCGCGCGTCGCAAGCGCCTTCGGATCGCAAACCAATCGCAAACCACGCTCCACGTTCGCCGCCACCTTGTCCAGCGACTCGACGGTCTGCACGCGCAACTTGATCGAACCTTCCTCGTCGCGCTCGGCTGAAACCGTCAACACCACCGGTGTTCCCGCCGTCAAGAGTTCGCCTGCCGCCGACAGCGTATCGGAAAATAGCACCGCCTCGAATTGCCCCGTCGCGTCCGAGAACATGGCGAAGGCGAACTTGTTGCCTTTCGCCGAACGCCGCTCGCGCACGGACACCACGATTGCACCGATCCTGCCCGCGCCGACCCCGGTGCGCTCCGTATAGGAATGCAGATTGGCATAAGTCGTGCCGCCGACCTTGGCGAGCACCTTTTCGTAGCTGTCGAGCGGGTGGCCGGAGAGATAGAATCCGACAGCTCCGAATTCGGCTTCGAGTTGCTCCAGCGGCGTCCAGGTCTTCGCCTTCTTCAATATCAGGCTGGGCGCCGATCCCGGCGCCGCGAACAGATCCGAGGTTCCATCCGCCGCATCAGCACTCATCCGCTGCGCCAGCGCAATGATCTGCTCGGCGTTGGCCTTCACTGTCGCCCGGCTCGGCTCCAGGGTGTCGAGCGCGCCCGCCTGCGCCAGTGTCTCGATCGCCCGCTTGTTGAGCGCCTTGGCATTCAACCTCGCTGCAAAATCGCCAAGCGTCTTGAAGGCCCCCCGTTCCGAGCGCGCTTCGACGATCGTCTGCACCGCCCCCGCGCCGACATTCTTCAAAGCCGCAAGCGAATAGCGGATCGCTCCAGGAGTCTCCTTGCTTTCCTCCGCCTTCTTTTCCTTCGTCGCCCGCTCCACGGTGAAATCCACTTCCGAGTAATTCACGCAAGGTGGCAGCACCGGCACGCCGAACTTCCTTGCTTCCGCCACAAAGCCCGCGAGCTTTTCGGTGTTCGCCATGTCCAGCGTCATCGACGCGGCGATAAACTCTTCCAGGTAGTTCGCCTTCATGTAGGCGGTGTGGTAGCTCACCAATGCGTACGCCGCAGCATGCGATTTGTTGAAGCCGTAGCCGGCGAACTTGTTGACGAGTTCGAAGATGTATTCGGCGTCCTTTTTCTTGACGCCGCGTTCGACGGCCCCCTCGACGAACCGCGCTTGGTGGCGGGCCATCTCTTCCTTGTCCTTCTTTCCCATCGCGCGACGCAGCATGTCGGCCTGGCCGAGCGAATACCCCCCCATGACCTGCGCGATCTGGATGACCTGCTCCTGATAGATAATGACGCCGTAGGTTTCCGACAGGATGCCTTCAAGCATCGGATGCAGGCAGTCGACCGGCTCTTCCCCGTGCTTTCGATTGATGTAGGTCGGGATATTGTCCATCGGACCCGGGCGGTAGAGCGCCACCATGGCGATAATGTCTTCGAAGCGGTCCGGACGCAGCCGCTTGAGGCTTTCCCGCATGCCTGTCGATTCCAGCTGGAACACGCCGACCGTGTCGGCGCGCGCGAGCAATTCGTAGGATTTCTTGTCGAACACATCGAGTGTTTCGAGTTGAACGTCGATGCCTCGCACCCGCTTCACGAGATCGACCGCCTTCTTCAGGACCGTCAGCGTCTTCAGGCCGAGGAAGTCGAATTTGACGAGGCCGGCGGCCTCGACAAGTTTCCAGTTGAACTGCGTTACCGGCATATCCGACTTCGGATCGCGGTAGAGCGGCACCAGCTCTTCAAGCGGCCTGTCGCCGATCACCATGCCGGCTGCGTGCGTGGAAGCGTGCCGGTAGAGACCTTCGAGCTTGATCGCAGTTTCGAGGAGCTGTGCGACCAGCGGCTCGGATTTCTGCGCTTCCTGCAGCTTCGGTTCGGATTCAACCGCCTCCGGCAGCGTCACCGGGTTTGCCGGATTGTTCGGCACCATCTTGCAGAGCTTGTCGACCTGCCCATACGGCATCTGCAGAACGCGGCCGACGTCACGCAGCACGGCTCGCGCCTGCAGCTTACCGTGCGTGATGATCTGCGCCACCCGGTCGTGCCCGTATTTCTGTTGAACATAGCGGATCGTTTCTTCGCGCCTGTCCTGACAGAAGTCGATGTCGAAGTCGGGCATCGACACGCGCTCGGGGTTGAGGAAGCGTTCGAACAGCAGGCCGAACCGCAACGGATCGAGATCGGTGATCGTCAACGCGTAGGCGACGAGCGAACCCGCGCCCGAACCGCGCCCCGGCCCCACCGGGATACCCTGCGCCTTCGACCACTTGATGAAGTCGGCAACGATCAGGAAGTAGCCGGGAAACTTCATGTTAGTAATGACATCGACTTCGTAGGCGAGCCGTTTTTCGTAATCCTCTATCGTAAAGCCTGCCGCCGGACCGTGCGCTTCGAGCCGCCGCGCCAGGCCCTCTTGCGCCTGCCTCTTCAGTTCGTCAGCCTCTTCTTGGATGAGGTCGTCGTCGCTCTTGCCATCGAGGCTTTTCACGAAGCGCGGCAGGATCGGCTTGCGTCCCAGCGGCCGGTAATGGCATCGCCGTGCAATTTCCACCGTATTCGCCAGGGCTTCGGGCAGATCGGCAAATGCGTCCGCCATTTCGTCGGCCGACTTGAAGTAGTGCTGGCGCGTCAAACGCCGGCGGTTGTCCTCGACGACGTACCGGCCCTCCGCGATGCAGATCAGCGCATCGTGGGCTTCGTAATCCGAAGCCGCCGGGAAGAAGACCTCATTGGTCGCCACCAGCGGCAACTCAAGCGAATAGGCCAGATCGATAAGCTGCGGTTCGACCCCGCGCTCGCGCTCCGAGCCATGGCGCTGGATCTCGACATAGAGCCGGTCGGCATAGGCCGCGTGCAGCCGCCGCAATCGGGCCTCCGCCACGGCCCCCCGCTGATCGAAGATCGCCCGATCGATCGGCCCGTCCGGCCCCCCGGTCAGCGCGATCAGACCCTCGGCATGCGCTTCCAGTCGCGAAACCGTGACATGCGGGGATGCGCCGTCCTCAACCTTGAGATGCGCCGCACTGACGATCTTCATCAGGTTCCGGTAGCCTGCTTCCGACGCCGCGAGCAACGCGACGTACCCATCTCGTGCCAAGCGCTGGTGCTCGCTTTCCCCCGATCGCGGCTGGCGGCCGCTTGCCAACGGATCCTCCTGGCCATCCCCCTCGAAGTCGACGGCAAGCGTTACGCCGACGATCGGCTGCACGCCGGACTTGGCGAGCTTTTCGGAAAACTCGAGCGCTCCGAACAGATTGTTGGTATCGGTGAGCGCCAGCGCCGGCGCCCCCTGCGTCTCGGCAATCTTGGCCAGAGTCGGGATTGGCAGCGCGCCTTCAAGCAGCGAATACGCCGAATGCACGCGCAGATGCACGAACCGCAAACGGTTCGCGGCGGATTGCTGATCTGCATGCACAACCGATGCAGCTTCGGAGGGTCGAATCGGAGCGTTCATCCCAACAACCTATCCCGCCACTTCACCCAGCGCATCGCCCGCGAACACACCTACCCACAATTGATTTGCCGGCGATGCACCTGCCTCCCAGGGCGAACGTATGGCCGCGTTTCGCAGATCGAAAGGGCGCCAATCTACGGCTAGCGCCGCAGGTTCGACCGATGCTCAGCGATGCAACCGCTCGCTCGACAGGCTGAAAACGTCTACCGGCGTCATCACCAGGTCGGAAACCATGCGCAATCCGACCAGCAGCACCAGCCCACCCAGCAGAATACGCAGCGTTTCCGGCTTCAGCCGGCTACCGAATTTGACCCCCAACTGGGCTGCAACCACACTCCCCAGCATCAACGGAAGCCCGAGCAGCAGGTCGACGTTCTGGTTGAATTCCGCTTGAATCACGGTTGTGAAACTCGCCACGAACAGCACCTGCAACGACGACGTTCCCACCGCCACCCGCGTGTTCACTCCAAGCATGTAGACGAGCAGCGGGATCAAAATGAAGCCGCCGCCTGCGCCCATGATCGCCGTGAGAAAACCGACGAAACCTCCAATGGCAAGCGGCGGCAGCACGCTGATATACATTTTCGCCCGGCGAAAGCGCATCCTCAGCGGCAGTTTCTGGTTGAAGCCGCGTGAGCGCCTTCTCAGCGTTCCAGGCGCCAACACAGCCGGTTGCGCCAACCGGTGCCACGCCCAAAAGCCCTCCGCCACCATCACGCTGCCGATCACCGTCAGAATCGCGGCATAGGTCAACGAAGTGAAGAGCTCAAGCTGGCCCAGCTGTTTCAGCAACGCCTGCAGCTGGGAGCCCAGCGTCGAACCAACCAGGCCCGCCGCCGTCAGCACCCCGCCCATACGGATATCGACGTTGCCGCGCCCCCAATGGGCAATCGCCCCCGATACGGATGAAGCTATCACGATGGCAGCACCCGTGCCGACTGCCACGATCGGCGGGACCCCCATGACCATCAAAATCGGCGTCAGGATAAACCCGCCGCCCACTCCGAACATACCCGACAGGAAACCGACCGCCAGCCCGAGCCCCAATAGCGGCAGCAACGGCAGCGGCATTCCGGCTATGGGAAGATAGATCTGCATCGTCGGTCAGGAACACACGACGGCTTCAACCGCCTTGGATATAACGGCCGAAACTCGGTTGACGGAGAGCCTAGCCTAAGGCTTCTACAAGGACGCGTCCCCCCCGCAGATACGAACGGCCAGACCGCCCATTGTCTAGCGCGCCATTGACCTGGAAAGATCGAAGACCTCACGCCGCCTGCCCCGGCGTCACCTCGACGAGGTGACCATCGGCCAGCCGGATGATCCGGTCCATGCGCGCGGCAAGGTCATGGTTGTGGGTGGCGATAAGAGCCGCGACACCAGTCCGGTGAATGAGTTCAACGAGCGATTCGAACACCCGCTCGGAAGTTCTCGGATCGAGATTGCCGGTCGGTTCGTCCGCCAACAACAGCCGCGGCTGATTAGCGAGCGCCCTGCAGATCGCGGTGCGCTGCTGCTCGCCCCCCGACAGTTCCGCCGGCCGGTGATGCAACCGCTCGGCAAGCCCCACCGACGACAAGAGTGATGTCGCCCGCTCTCCAGCCAGACGCTTGCTGCGGCCCAGGATCATCTGCGGGATAACAACGTTCTCGAGGGCGGAGAATTCCGGCAGCAACTGGTGGAACTGGTAGACGAAGCCCATTTCGCTGCGACGGACCCGGGTGCGCTCGCCATCCGAAAGCCCCATGCACTCACGTCCGTCGATGGCGACACTGCCCCCGTCCGCGCTCTCCAGAAGCCCTGCGATATGCAACAACGTCGACTTGCCTGCCCCCGAAGGCCCGACCAGCGCCACTGCCTGGCCCGGAAAGATTTCAATCGACGCCCCATCGAGCACCTTGATTTCGCGCAGCCCCTGATGGAACGAGCGGCGCAAACCGGAAAGCCGAAGGATCGGAGTTGGCCTGTTCGAAGCATCCATCATGGTTTTACTCATACCTCAGCGCTTCGACAGGATCGAGCGTGGAAGCCCGCCACGAGGGATAGATGGTCGCCAGGATCGACAGCCCGAGGCCCATCGCGACGATCATCGCGGTCTCGTGCGGATCGATCTGCGCCGGCAGCTTCGTCAGATAATATATCGACGGGTCGAACAACTCCGTGCTGGTCAGCCACGCCACGAAGCCCTTGATGGCATCGATGTTCCAGCAGAACACGACACCCAGCACGAAGCCAGCCAGCGTCCCGACCACGCCGATCGCCGCCCCCGTGATCAGGAACACCCGCATCACGGCCGCGCGCGAGGCGCCCATGGTCCGCAGGATGGCGATGTCGCGGCTCTTGTCCTTCACCAGCATCATCATGCCTGAAATGATGTTGAGCGCCGCCACCAGAATGATGAGTGACAGGATGATGAACATCACCAGGCGCTCGATCTCGAGCACCTTGAAAAACGTCTCGTTGCGCTGCTTCCAGTCGGTTGTCTGAAACGTGCGCCCGATTTCGCCTTTGATTTCCGCCTGATAAGCCGCCACGCGCTCGGGATTGTCGACCATGACTTCGATGTAGTCGACGGCATCGCGCTTCGAGAAGAATTTCTGCGCTTCGCCGAGCGGCATGAAAATCACCGTGCGGTCATACTCACTCATGCCCATCTCGAAGATCGCTTTGACCTGATAGGCCTTGGTACGCGGTGCGGTACCGAACGGGGTCGTCGCCCCGCGCGGCGACACCAGCGTGATGGTATCGTCGAGACCAACGCCCAGCGCGTTGGCGAGCCGGGTACCGATTGCTATTCCAGGGGACGTATCGAAACCATCGAGCGTCCCGGACCTGACGTTGTCCGAAACCAGCGACAGTGATTTCACGCCCTCTTCGGACATGCCGCGCACAAGCCCGCCCGTCGCCTGCACCCGTGACGACACCATCACCTGGCCTTCGATCAGCGGCAACGCATGTTGCACGCCGTTGACCTTTTCTATGCTTTTGGCGACTGCGTCGAAATCCTTGAACGGCTCGCCGATCTTCAGGACGACGACATGGCCGTTGAGACCGAGGATCTTTGAAAAGAGGTCGGCGCGGAAGCCGTTCATCACCGCCATGACGATGATGAGCGTCGCCACACCGAGCATGATGCCGATGAACGAAAAGCCGGCGATGACGGAGATGAAGCCTTCCTTGCGCCGCGCGCGCAGATAGCGCAATGCCAGCATCCATTCGAACGGAGCAAACGGCCCCGTTTCCTTGCTCGGCTTGTCCAGTGCGTCCGCGCTATGACCGGCTGCCATGTCTTCCCCTTAGCGTTACCCCCGGGGGCGAAAAACCCGTTTGCCCCGTCTGCAGCCCCGTATGCGGGCGATGCCGATGCCCGCAACGGCTCCGAGCGCGCCTGCCTAAACGAGGATGCGCTGAGCCTGCACCGCCTCGATGACGTGATTAAGTCCGGCTTCCGTTGCCAGTGTCTCTCGCTCGCCGCCGGCGCGGGCCTTGATCTCGACCTCACCGCTCTTGACGCCCTTTGGACCGACGATCAACTGGAACGGCAGGCCAATAAGGTCCATGGTGGAGAACTTTGCGCCCGCCCGCTCATCGGTATCGTCATAGAGAACCTCGATGCCGGCTGCCTGCAGCTTCTGGTAGAGGTCCGCGCAAGCTGCATCCGTTGCCCCATCTCCTGCGCGCAGATTGACGAGCCCCACCTCGAAGGGCGCTACCGGAACCGGCCAGATGATACCGTTCTCGTCGTGGCTGGCCTCGATGATCGCGCCGGCCAGCCGCGAAACCCCAACCCCGTAAGAGCCCATTTCAGGCGTGACGAGCTGCCCGTCGGGGCCCTGCACCTTGGCGCCCATCGCAGACGAGTACTTGGTCCCGAAATAAAAGATGTGGCCGACTTCGATGCCGCGGGCCGTCACGCGGTCGGCTTCCGGCACTTCTTTCTCGAAACGCGCGGCGTCGTGTATTTCGTCTGTTGCCGCATAACGCGATGTCCAACGCTCGACGATGCCCGAAAGGTCGCCGAAGAAATCGGTATCGGCCGGCGGCACTTCTTCGTTGACAAGATCCTTGTGCAGGAACACTTCGCTCTCGCCGGTCTCGGCCAGGATGATGAACTCATGGCTCAGGTCGCCGCCGATCGGTCCGGTATCGGCCTTCATCGGCACGGATTTCAGTCCCATTCGCGCAAACGTCCTGAGGTAGGCCGCGAACATCCGCTGGTAGGTTGCCCGCGCGTCGTCTTTCGTCAGGTCGAAGGAATAAGCATCCTTCATCAGGAATTCCCGCCCGCGCATGACGCCGAACCGGGGCCGGATCTCATCGCGGAACTTCCACTGAATGTTGTAGAGGTTTTTTGGCAGGTCCCTGTAGCTTCTCACACTGTCGCGGAAGATCGCCGTCACCACCTCTTCGGCCGTCGGCCCGAAAAGCATGTCGCGCTCGTGCCGGTCGACAATGCGCAGCATTTCCTTGCCGTAGGCTTCATAGCGGCCGGATTCGCGCCACAGATCGGCCGATTGGATCGTCGGCATGAGGATCTCGATGGCCCCGGCGCGGTTCTGCTCCTCGCGCACGATGCCTTCGATCTTCTTGAGGACGCGCAAGCCCAGCGGCAGCCACGAATAAATACCGGCTGCCGCTTGTTTGACCATCGCAGCCCGCAGCATCAACTGGTGCGAGACGATCTCCGCTTCCTTGGGCGTATCGCGAAGAACGGGCAGGAAGTAGCGGGAAAGGTGCATCGGTGTCCTATGAGACGGGTACTGCCAGCGACAAGCAGGCAACTGATCGCGGCATTGCAGGGCCAGAAGCGAGCAAAATCAATCCACCGCCGCTCTTAACGAGAACCGCGCGGCGGCGCAATCCTGACGCGACCGCCATCACCAGCCGCCTCGTCACGCCCCGATCCGAACCAATGCCTAACAATCGCACACCGTCCGGAAACTTAGCAGGCAAATTACGACTAATTGTCAGTGACAGACGGCCACACCTCGGCTATAACGCCATCGTCAACGAAGGGGTAAAAGCCGCATGACGTATCGGCATAAAGCCCAGGTCTAGGGAAGGACGCTAATGAGCTGAAATTGGCTCACAAAGTCTGCACTTCCCCAAAACCTGGAAGAAGATGCAGAACAGTATCGGTTTCGGCCGGCGTTCAAAAGAGCAGGATTTCCTGCTCTTTTGTGTTTTTAGGGCTCCGCAAACCATAGTGAGCTAACCTCATGTGCGTTGAACCCGGCAGCCCGTAGACTCCAAGGCGATGGCAGTAAAGAAACCGAATTCCCCCGCAACGAAAGACCGATCCGGCGCCAAACCGGCTGGCCGGCGTGCTGCTGCGCCAAATACGAGCCCCTCCAAGCCGGCGGCAAAACGCCGAACCAAATCTGGAAAATCGGCGCGCGTCCCTTCGAAGGCCCAAGAGACCGCCGCCCGGAAAGCCGTCATCGCGACCGCGCTTCAGATGAGCCGCACCGGTCTGTCGCCTGGACGCTCCGGTAACGTTTCGTGCCGCTGGCGCGAAGGCATGCTCATTACGCCGACCGGTATCGCGTATGAAGAGCTGCAACCGTCCGACATCGCCTACGTCTTCGGCAATGGCACTTACGTCCCCGAAGGCCGCAAGCCCTCCAGCGAGTGGCGGTTCCATCTTTCAGCCTATCACACCAGGCCGGAAATTGGCGCCGTCGTCCACACCCATTCCATGCACGCAACCGTGCTTGCATGCGCCCACAGACCGATCCCTGCCTTCCATTACATGATCGCCGTAGCTGGCGGCACCGACATCCCTCTCATCGCCTACGCACCCTTCGGCACGCAGGAACTCGCCCAACTCGTCCGTGTCGGCCTCGCCGATCGAAACGCACTGCTGATGGCCAACCACGGCCAGATCGCCGTCGGCAAGGATCTCGCAGCCGCCCTCGAATTGGCCCGGGAAGTCGAGGTCCTCGCCGAGCAGTATTACAAGGTCCTGACGTTGGGAAAACCGAAGCTTTTGGGTGCCAAAGCCATGACCGATGTTCTCGAACGCTTCAAGGGCTACGGCCAGAACGCTCAATCACGCAGCCAAACATCGAAATAACCGGCGGCGATGACGGCCTGGAACTCACAGCTTGGCCGCAAATTCCCCGATGAAATCATCGAGCCTCGCCCAGTCCGTCAGCACTGTCGATCCCGATTGATCGGGCTCTTCATCGTGCTGACGCATGATCGAATGCAGAACCGTCCGCTCGATAAGGTTGAGCTGTCGGTCATAGACGGCCCCCGCCACATGCTCGACCCAATCCGGCTGCCAGCCCGCCTCGAAAAGGAATCGTTGGGCGATTTCGTTGAGTGCTGCGACCTCATGAGGATCGTGCGAAGCCGCCGTTAGGCTGACCGGCAGGAATGCCGAGGTGTGCGACCTCACCGCCGGTCCATGGCGCATGAGAAAGCTCGTCAGCGCGCCCGCAAAGCTGCCTCTGTGGATCGAGCCCGCTATGATTGAGGCATCGTATTCGTCCGCGCCGGCTTCTCCCTCATGTTCCGTAAGGTTGATGAGCCGGACGACATGCCCGCGATCCTCAAGCTTGCGCGCGACATGATGGGCGATGAGTTCGGTGTGCCCCTCGCGTGAGGCAAAGGCGATGAGGACGCGGGCCATGGTCTGTGTCTTCCTGCACGTTCTGCGAAACGGGGTCATTGTAGTTGCTGCAATCGTCCTTCGCGCAGTCTTTGTCTGGAATCAATTGCCGACGAAAAATTAACGCGGCCGAGCCGGGTTTCCCAGTCGCCCGACCAGCAGCCAACCGCCAATAAATCCGCCGATATGCGCCCACCACGCGATGCCCTGGCCATACCAGGGCGCCAGCAGTTCGCTGAGACCCTGCAGGATCTGCATCCCAAACCAGATCATTGCGAACATCATCGCCGGAATTGCAAAGAAGAAGGGAAAGATCAACACCGGTACCACCACCTTGACCCAGCCATGGGGAAACCGGACGGCATAAGCGGCAATCGTCCCGGCGATCGCGCCAGATGCTCCGAGCGCGGGAATTGGCGACGTCAGGTTGAATAGCGCGTGCGTTGCGCTCGCGACGAGGCCGGCGCCAAGATAGAGCACCAGGAACCGAGCCGGCCCCAGCCGGTCTTCCAACGCCCGGCCGAAAACCCATAACGTCCACAGGTTGAAGCCGATATGCAAGAAACCTCCCTGCAGGAACATGTTCGTCACAAACGGCGAAAAATCGAGGCTTGAAAGCCCGTTCGCATTGGCCCAGGCCGGATCGAAGTAGCGCCGGGGAACGAGGGCATGCTCCAGTAAGAACAACTTCTGCTGCGTCGCACCGAGAGTGAGTTGATAGGCGAAAGCGGCGAGATTCGCGGCGATGATCGACCAGACCGCCAATGGCCTTGAGCGAGTCGCGACGGTATCTCCGATAGGAAACAATCGACCAAAGCTCCTGTTGGCGCAGCCCCCGGCGACTATTGGATCGCGCGCAAGACGCAACCTGTGCGCCACCGGCCTCAAACGCTACACCGCCACGCTTCGTTCCACCATCGGTCGGCATGAGCAGCCGCCAGTTCCGACGTCGTCGCAAATGCAGCGCGAAAGCCACGGTGGCTTGACGAAACGCCCTCGCGGGTCGCGAGTATGCCATCATACTGATAAACGGATTGTGCCAGAATGGTCGCCGCCGCGGTGGATTAGCCCAGGCGGGCAATTTTTCCAGCGTTCGAGGTAACCGATGGCTCAAAGCAGGGGGAACGCCATGCCGGCTAGACCGCGGATCGCCGGACGCAAAACGGTCTGGGAACATGCCTCCCGGAAATTCCGCGTCGATGAGATCACCGTCGAGCAGGAAGGCTCCGGCACCCTGCAATGAGTCTCATTCGAGCGTGGGGATTCGGTAGCAGCACTCATCGTCCACACCGACACCAACCATGTCACCCTGGTCCGCCAATTGCGCCCTTCGGTCGTAGAGATGGAAGGCTCGATGGACGGCATCGTCGAAACCGTCGCCGGCATGATCCACCAGAACGAAGTGCCGCTGCGCTGCCTACAAAGGGAGATAGAGGAGGAAACCGGCTATCAGCTGGCATTCGATCCGGTCACCGGATATCTCGGCGGCACCGAGCACATCTGCGATTACTACACCTCGCCAGGATGCTCCTCCGAACGCATCCACCTCTACTACGTTGCCATCAACGGGACGACGCAGAAGACGGCCGGCGGCGGCATCAAAGAGGAGGGCGAAGACATCGAACTCGTTGTCCTGCCGGTCGATGAATTTTTCGAGCAGGTCGGCAGGGGCGATTTTCACGACGCCAAGATCATGATCGCGGGCCAGTGGCTTGAAAAGCGATGGGGCAACCGCAGGGCGAGCACCCACACCAAGCAGGAATTCGCCCTTGAGACCGATAGCCAAGTGCGGCCCGGAAAACCTCCGCGCATCGTCGGCTACTACACGACCGATATCGGCGACGTGAACGACGTTGACGTCTGGGTCAACTCGTCGAACGCCGAGTTCCTTGATGGACACGGTGTACCACAAGACGCTATCGGCCCGCATCCGCACGCTTGGCGGCAAGCGCTCGGGCGACGTGATGGTCGAAGACACGATTCAGGAACTCCTGACCCGCCGCATGGGCATCGGCAAGGGCCTCGACATCGGCAATGTGCTCGAAACCGCCCCCGGCGAGTTGCGCCACGATCATAATGTTCGCTGCCTTCTCCATGTGGCGAGCGTCAAGGCCCGCATCCAGCCCAACGGTTTCGCCAGCCCGATCACCAGCATTCCCGACCTTGAACGCTGCGTAGTAGGCGTTCTGGCCAAGTGCGACGAACTGAATGCCCGCATGTTCAACTTCAGCCGCATGCTCGGCCCATATAAGTCGATCCTGTTGCCCTTGTTCGGTGCCGGTGTCGACCGCGACCCGAGTAGTCTCAAGACGAAGAAGATTTGCGATGCTCTCATCCCCGCCGCGGTAAAATACCTTCAGGAAAACCCCCGCTCAGAGATCGAGCGGGTCTACTTCCTCGCCTTCAAGGAAGAAGAAATCGAAACCTGCAACAGCGTGCTCGCACGCATTAACGACCTCAAGCGCATCAGGAATGAAGGTCCCGAAACCATTTCGATAGCAGCGGATCCGGCCACTCCCACCGCCTCGCCGCCCACCAGTTCTCCAACCGCCGGCACGACCTCCGGCTCGAACTAGGAGCGGGCGCGTGAAGCACGTCATCGCCACTTACCGTTGTTTCGCGAACTGGTTCTCACCACGCTTTCGGTTTCTCCAGCGCATGCAGGGCTCGATCCTGGTTTCCATACCGCTGGCTCGGCCCGCTCGCCACTCTTGGCCTTGTATTGATGGCGACGGCCTGACTGCTTTTTGTCATCGCCGAAAAATCCAAGATATTCGGCATCCCGTTCTTTCTAATCACCTTCATCTTCGTTTTCGGAGCGGGCCTTGTGAAATGGGCTTCCCCCGCTTCTCCAGAACACCTCGCGGCCGACACTTCCAAAGCACACGCGCGGGCCGAACAGAAGCAACGATCCTGCCGGAGGTCGCTGCCCAGTTTGGCGTGCAGTGGTCACAAGGAGGACTTGCCGAGCGGGAAAGCGAGTTCATGTCATTGGCCGCGCGCAATCGGAAAGCCGCAGGCCGCGCTTGAAAACTGAACCCTTTGAGCAATCGGCATCGCAATAACCGGGGGCGGCTTCCCATCTCGATGATGCGGACGCCAGACCCCTCACGATGCGACAATAACGCCACCGTTCGGGTGGAGAACCTGGCCCGACATGTAGCTGGAATCATCCGACGCGAGGAAGAGAAAGCACGGTGCAACCTCATTTGGCTGGCCTGGACGCCCCATGGGCGTGCTCTTGCCGAAATCGGGGATCTCGTCAGCAGGCTTGCCGCCGCAAGGATTGAGCGGAGTCCATATAGGCCCGGGAGCAACCGCATTGACGCGAATACCTCGATCCGCAAGATTCTGTGACAGCGACCGCGTAAATGCCGTGATCGCACCTTTCGTGGCGCTGTAATCAAGCAGCCCCGCCGATCCCTTGTACATCGTTACGCTCGTCGTGTTGATGATCGCAGCGCCGCGCGAGAGGTGCGCAAGTGCAGCCTGCGTCAGGAAGAACATCGAGAAGACGTTCGTTTGAAACGTTCGGCGCAACTGGGTTTCAGTGATGTCGTCCAGATCATCGTCAGGATGCTGCTCGCCCGCATTGTTGACGAGAATATCAATTCTCCCGAAGCGTTCGTTCGTCTTGTCGATCAAATCCTTGCACTGCTCCGCGCTGCCGAGGTCGCCTCGAAACAGCATCGCTGAGCCCCCCTCCTTCTCCACTTCGGTTTTAGTCCGCTCGGCGTCTTCGTCTTCGTTCAAGTAGGCGATGGCCACAGAGGCACCCTCGCGCGCAAACAGGACGGCCACTGCCCGGCCGATGCCGCTGTCACCTCCGGTGACGACCGCGACCTTGTCGCGAAGGCGATCGGAACCCGCGAATCGCGGCTGCCATTCTGGCTTCGGATCAAGCTCGGCTTCGAGTCCCGGAAGCTTGGGTTCTTCGTCTGTGGGTGGATCGCGGGGCTGCTCTGTCATCGCACTAACTCGACATTTGATGGAGCGGAATCAACATAGAACCGGCCGAGCGCTCTTCGGTTCCACCTCGAACTAGAACGATTGCGACTCATTATTTCAGATGGTCGGACAAGAGGATGTTCAGGAAAAACATCCGGTGGTGTCTCGCCCGACGCGAGCAATCAACGATGCGGTTGGAAGTTGGAACATGAGGCGATCCAAAGCCTTGAGCAGCGGCCGCGAGTCCATGAAAAGTCAACGCGCTCTAAGTCGCTCATGTCCAAAACCGCACCCTGCATCGCTACTTCCAATGGCGCGATTGCAACCTGACTGGGGGCCGCTGCGTTCTAACGGGTAGTTGCAGTCATTTGGAGGAACAATTAATGACCAAGGACCAGAGTAAGCCGCGCGTTGCCCGCAAAATGTCGGAGGCGTCCGATCAGCCCGCAGGAAATCCGCAAGGCAAGCCCGCGTTCGACGAGAACATCAAGGATATGTCAGAGCGCGAATTGAAAGAGCAGATGGCCGACAAAATGGGTCACTCGAACCGCAAGTCCCCGAAGTCAGGACAGAAGTAGGCTGGCAACCCGCCTCGTGGGAAACTCATCGAGGCGGCTGTCTCGGAGGACTCTTCTATATGGCGGGCGTCACCGATGGTGTGGCGGCGACAGACACGCACGGCTCTTCCCGGCAAACCGCTATTCAGGCGCGTACATTCTCGCCGGGGAGCCATCGGCGACTTGATCAGGGCACTAGTGTAGCGCACCTGACGTTTGGTACCCGCTTGCGCCTGGATTCCAAACCAAACATCCGGTGCAAATGCGAGTGTTCCTTATGGTTCTAACATTTGCGAACCTAGCAGCCAGGGGGAAGCAAATGTCAGAACCGGAACACTAGACCATCATGTCCGCTGGGGACACGGGTGACCTGGATGGTGACCCGCCCCGACGTGTCGACTAAGGCGCATGGAGCGCAACGGGGGTTGCTTCGCTTGAGCGAGGCCTATCCCCAGACACGAGGAGCGGATCAGGATGGAGACTACCATTTTCGTGGGCCTCGACGTCCACAAAAAGACGATCGCGGTGGCGACGGCTGCAGCGGAGGCTTCGGCGTCGGTTCATTTTTACGGCACGATCCCGAACACGCCCGAGGCGATCCGGTCGATGCTGAGGAAGCTCGCCAAGGGCGGGCAGAAGCTGCATCTCACCTACGAGGCGGGGCCCCTGGGCTACAACCTCTATCGGCTGTCGACGGGGCTCGGCCATCGCTGCGACGTGGTGGCGCCGTCGCTGATCCCGCGCAAGGCCGGCGACAAGGTCAAGACCGACCGGCGCGACGCGATGATGCTCGCCCAGCTGCTGAGAGCCGGACAGTTGACTGAGGTGTGGGTTCCCGACGAAGCGCATGAGGCGATGCGCGATCTCGTACGCATGCGGGCTCAAGCGATGAAGGATCTGCGTAAATCGCGCCAGCAGTTGCACAGTTTCCTCTTGCGGCACGCCCGCGTGTTCCCTGGCAAGCACTGGACCAAAGCGCACCGGCGCTGGCTCGGCGAGTTGAAGTTCGCCCATCCCGCGCAGCATCTCGTTCTCGAGGAGTTGCTGGCCCGGATCGAGCGCGCCGAGGAGCTTTGCGACCGGTTGAAGAAGTCCATCGTCGATCTGGTACCGCAATGGACGCTGGCGCCGGTGGTCGCAGCCGTGCAGGCGCTGCGCGGCGTCTCGATCCTGGTCGCCGCGACGGTGGTGGCCGAGGTCGGCAACTTCAGCCGGTTCACGAGCCCGCGCCAACTGATGGCCTACCTCGGTCTCAACCCCTCGGAGCATTCGAGCGGAGCAACCATCAAGCGCGGGGCCATCACCAAGACCGGCAACAGCCTGGCGCGCACGTGCCTGGTCGAGGCCGCCTGGACCTATCGGCCTCCCGCGCGCGTCACGAAGATCATACGCGACAGGCTTGAAGGGCTGCCGGAGCCGATCCGGGCCATCGCGTGGAAGGCGCAGGTTCGATTGTCGGCGCGCTATCGCAAGCTGGTTGCTGCCGGCAAGCCGGCGCCGAAGGCGATCGTCGCGGTCGCCCGCGAGTTGGTCGGTTTCATCTGGGCGATCGCACGGCTCGTCGAGCCGAAGGCCGCTAACATGAGTGCGCCGAAGGCCGCGACCATCGTCGAGCCCAAGGCGGCATGAGACCGAAGTGGATCAACACGAGAAAAGGAGGCCAGCCAGCAGCCGAGATATCGGTGCCCAAAGCGGGCGGCAGGGCAAGAGAGGGTGGGGAGCCCTCGCATACACGGGTTTGAGCAGGCAACGCGTTTGCACCTGCGGCCGACACGGATTGCCCACGCTCGTTTTCTAGACAGAGGAAGCCCCGCGACGAACCCTGGTCATGCGGTAGCCAACCCGCGGATAAGAGCCGGATCAACCGTCGTTCCTTCGCCCTGTCGCCTGCCTTGGGCATCGATCAACTGCTTGTGCCGCGAAAGCGGATCGAAGACGCGCGCCTCGACGTTGACAAAGCAGACATAAGAGCCTGAATTTCTCCCAGCTGTCAGGAGCATCGGGGCTCCGACTCAGTGAAAGTGCTTCTGCGACAAAGACTTGAACCTCGCAGGAGATGATC
>LOEV01000182.1 GCA_001516065.1 Alphaproteobacteria bacterium BRH_c36 | reverse complement strand
GCGTGGGGCGCGCTTGTCGTCGCCGCCCCGGCTGGGTGCAGCCGCGCGCGAACGGCGCCGCTTCTTCGATTTGGAATCTTCCATGTCCTGTTCGCTCGGCGGATCACCAATCCAAACCGTGCTGTCGCCAGTAATCGCCTCGATCTGCTTTAGCAGCTTCAGATCTTCATAGGTGACCAGAGACGTCGCCGATCCCTGGCGACCGGCGCGGCCAGTGCGGCCGATCCGGTGCACGTAGTCATCCGATTGCCACGGCAGGTCGAAATTGAAGATGTGACTCACATCCGGGATATCGAGGCCACGGGCGGCAACATCGCTGGCCGCCAGGAACGTGATCTCGCCGGAGCGGAACTTGTCTAGGGTTTCGGTGCGTGCCGACTGGTCCATGTCGCCGTGCAGAGCGCCGGCATTAAAGCCGTGCTTCAGGAGCGATTTGAGAAGGATCGCGACATCGCGCTTGCGGTTGCAGAACACGATTGCGTTTCGCACATCCTCGGCGCGCATCAGGTCGCGGAGAGCTTCGCGCTTGGCCCAATCCTCGCCGTCCTCGCAGTAGCGGAAGCGCTGCTTGATGGTTTGCGCCGTCGAGGCGGGCTTGGCCACTTCGATGCGGACCGGATCGCGCAGGAACTGGTTGACGAGGCGGGTTATTTCCGGTGGCATCGTCGCGGAGAAGAACAGCGTCTGACGCTTTGGCGGCAGCAGCTTGCAGATCTTCTCGATGTCCGGGATGAAGCCCATGTCGAGCATTCTGTCGGCTTCGTCGATCACCAGGATCTCGACACCCATCAGCATGATGCGGCCACGCTGAAAATGGTCGATGAGACGTCCGGGCGTAGCGATCAGCACATCGACGCCACGATCGAGCTTCTTGGTCTGTTCGTCCATCGACACGCCGCCAATCAGGAGGGCGACGGACAGCTTGTGATTGACGCCGTATTTCTCGAAGCTCTGCGCCACCTGGGCAGCGAGTTCGCGAGTCGGCGCCAGGATGAGGCTGCGCGGCATGCGGGCCCGGGCGCGTCCGGTTTCTAGCCGCGAAATCATCGGAAGGGTGAATGAGGCCGTCTTGCCTGTGCCGGTCTGGGCGATGCCGAGAACGTCACGGCCCGTCATGGCGACGGGAATGGCTTGGGCCTGGATCGGCGTGGGTTCAGTGTATCCGGCTGCTTCAACGGCAGCCACGACTTTCGGGCTGAGCTCCAGCTCAGCAAAGGTCTTCGTGGTCAATATCTGTCAACTCCCGTCACAGGATAATGCCCGCGCGGGATTTCAGTGCGCGGAACGGTCGGTCAGGTCCGCGCTCGCTTGCGGCGCGGTAAGGCTCGGATTCGCAGGGGAACTTCTCAATAGCCATCGACGGCATTTGTCGACCGGGCGAGAAAACAAATGAATCACTTGCCCCTGCGGTCGAGTACCAGTCGCATTACACATAACTGGAAATCTAGCAAGTAATTCCACAAGCTGTGGACCTTTTGTCATACATGATTGTAGCAAAACAGTCATTTTTTCGTAGTTATCCGCCTAATTCTCCAGCAATTGTGGCCAAACAGTGCTTCACTTCTGTGGTACTGCAAATCTACTCTTCGTTGATCCAGCGCGCGAAAAGACCACCAGCGACCGCGCCGACAATCGGGGCGACCCAGAACACCCAAAGTTGTGCGAGCGCCTGCGTGTCGGCAAACATTGCTACCGCCGTTGCTCGCGCCGGGTTCAGCGCTGCATGCGAGATCGGCCACAACACCAGATGCAGCACCGCGATCAGAAAACCGAGCCCGATCGGGGCGAATCCGGCCGGGACGCCCGATGACGTCGCGCCGACGAACAGAAGGAGAAGCAGCGCGGCGGCTACCGTCTCGGCGACCATCACGATTGCAAAGGGGAAGGTGCCCGGGGCATCGAAGCGATTTGCAGCATCCGCGATGCTGGCTGCTGAACCGGAAGGCGCGTTGCTGATGATAAGCCAGAAACCGGCGGCCGCTATGCTGGCTCCAATGACTTGGGCGATTACGTAGGGCACCGCAAGCCGCGTTTCGAAGCGCCCAGCCGCGACCAGCCCCAGCGTCACGGCCGGGTTGAAGTGGCAGCCCGAGACTCCGCCAAGCGCAAAGCACATCGCGGTAAAGGTCAGGCCCGCCGCAAGAGCCGGGGCCAGACCTCCCGCCGCCGCAGCCGAGCCGATCAGCAGCGTGCCGCACAGAACTGCGACGTAGGCAAACGTGCCGATTGCTTCGGCGATCAACGCTTTCGAAGACATGCACCCCCTCCAGATGTCCGCCGGCGCTGTTCCCCCGGGAACTGCGCAAGGCTTTTTTATTAGCAGACAATCGCCGTGTGGTGTCATCGACCCGACCGAAAGGCGGCGCGACTGACCGCACTGATGCTAACCTGGCCTGCGACGGCAAGTCGCCGCAATGCGTGGAACACAACAAGCCGCCGAATGTTCGTCAATGGTACCCACACATCCGCCCGGGTCGTGTCGCGCGCTCACACTGCCTCTGATCGCAACGGGTTACGCTTTTAACGATAAACACATTTTTCGTGTTGCAGTATCCTGGACCTGTGGCCTGTTTTGCAAAGGTTGTGCTGGTGTTCGCGGTTCGGTGTGGGATGGCCGGCCGCCGGCGGAGAGACGAGACTGAAGGCACGTTCCATGAGTACAGACAGCTTCGGATATATTTCCAGGCCGACCAGGCAGCAGGACATCCGCTCGCTGAAGGCGCGCGATAACTGGACCAACCTTGGCTACATCGCCTTTATCTACCTTGTCATGGTCGTTGCGCTCGTCGCCACGCTGTGGAGTTATTCGGCGGTGGCCGGCGCAGGTCTTGCGTGGTGGTGGAACGCGCCGATGACGACTCTCGCCATCGTGGTGATCGGCGCCTCGCAGCACCAGCTTGGCGGGATCGTCCACGAAGGCACGCACTACATTCTGTTTGCCGACCGCAGGCTCAACGAGCTTGCCTCCGACTGGCTGGCTGCCTTCCCGATCTACACCTCGACCTACGCCTTTCGGCTGCATCACCTCCCGCATCACCAGTTCGTCAACGATCCCAAGCGCGATCCGAATTTCGACCAGGCTCAAGAATCCGGCCACTGGCTCGACTTCCCCATAGCCCACGTCGACTTCCTGATGGCGATCCTGAAACAACTCAACCCGATTCGGCTCGTCAGCTATATCCTTGCCCGCGCGAAATATTCCGCCCTTGGCGTCAGTACCAACCCCTATGCCAATCCAGAAAAGCCGGGCTGGCCGTGGGCGATCCGGCTCGGCGTCCTGTTCATGGTGGCGATCCCGGCCGTGCACGTGACGCTGATCTCGCTTGGCGCCCTAGGCTTCGCCGAACGCTGGCTGACGTCGGGCGTCGCGCTCGCTGTGCTGACTGTTTCATGGGGCGCTCTTGTCGCCTACTATCTCAGCGTCCCCGAAGAGGCGTTTGCGCAAAGCCGCATTGATCCGGTCATCTCGCACCGGGCGACGACGATCGGCCGTGTCAGCTACATGGCTCTCGTCTACGGATCTCTGACGGTCGCCGAATACTTCTCGGGCCTACCGGCCTGGGGCTACTTCGGCCTGTTGTGGATCGTGCCGCTGTTCACGACGTTCCCGCTGTTCATGGTGCTGCGCGAGTGGATCCAGCATGGCAACGCCGACCGCGGACGCTACACGAATTCACGCATCTTCGTCGTCAATCCGTTGCTGCGCTACGCGATCTTCCCGTTCGGCATGGACTACCACCTGTCGCACCACATCAACGCGTCCGTCCCGCACTACCGCCTCAAGGACCTGCACGAGTACCTGTTGGAGAACGATGCGAACTACGCCGAGCAGGCCCTCGTGGTAGAAGGTTGGCGAAGCTCGCATGCCCACGGATCTCCTGGCATCGTCGATGTCCTGGGACCGCGCTTCACGCCGCATGGGAATGCAGCTCATGTCGACGACGAGACGCTGGCTGACGCGGACGTAAACGACAAGGCGGCGATTGCCGCACAAATCGCAGCTTCACGGCAGGCGGGATCTTCAGCGGCAACAAGATAGCCGAAGACTGGCTTGCGGGCTTGCCTCGCCTGCCGCCGCTCACTCCCGGCGGGTAGCGAAGAATTCCTTCAACAACAGCGCCGCACGCTGGTCGTCGATGCCGGAATAGACTTCCGGGGCGTGGTGGCAGGTGGGTTGTGCGAAGATGCGGGCGCCATGTTCGACGCCGCCACCCTTTGGGTCAATGGCGCCGTAATAGAGCCGGCGTATACGGGCAAACGAGATCGCCGTTGCGCACATCGCACACGGCTCCAGCGTCACATAGAGATCGCAATCGCCGATGCGCTCCGAACCGAAGTGCCCGCAAGCGGCGCGCACGGCGACGATCTCGGCGTGCGCGGTCGGATCGCAGAGTTCGCGGGTGCGATTGCCAGCGCGGGCAATGATGTTGCCGGCAGGATCGACGATAACGGCACCGACCGGAACCTCGCCGCGGGCGGCTGCGGCTTCGGCCTCTTCGAGCGCCGCTGCCATGGGTGAAGTTAGCGCATCGGGCATGAATGGGCTCAGCTTCTATCCCGTTGAGGGATTATCCCGTTCAAGGACTGAGGGCGTTGGCCCCCACCTGCGGCTTCATCTCTTCGTCGTCGAGATCGCCGGCAAAGGCGCGCGAGCCGTCGCGGTCGTAGATATCACGCCGGAATTCGACGGTGCCATTGGGTTCTCCCCAGGCCGTGATGTAGGCGAAGATGACCGGCACAGGCCTGGTCAGTGTCAGATCGAGCGGCTGGCCAGCGGCGATCACGGCTTCGGAGCGACCAGGCTGTTCCCAGCCGAGCTCGTACTTGGCGATCCAATCGGTAAAATTCATGACATTCTCGACGCGAACGCAGCCTGCCGAATAGGCGCGGCTCGCCTGACCGAAAAGCTGCTTCATCGGCGTGTCGTGCATATAGACCGTTTCGGAGTTCGGCATGTCGATGCGCACCAGACCCAAGGCGTTCCATTCTCCGGGATCCTGGCGGAAGCGCAACTGTTCGTGGTCGACGTTGTTCCAGTCGATCGCGTGGATTGGAACCTCCTCGCCATCGTAGCTGCCGCGGAAAGCGCGAATGTGCTCGCGCTCCAGGTAGCCGGGATCTTTCCGCATGTGTGGCACGAGATCGCCGCGCGCGATGCTGATCGGCACGCGCCAGTAGGGGAAGAAGTTCAGGCCAAGGATGGTGGCGCGGATCTCCGGGGTCTGGCGCTCGGTGCGGCCGGCAATCACGCGGTGGCGCTGTTGGACCTCGAAATTCTCGACTGCTTCAAGCTGGAAGGCGGGCGCGTTCACGATGACATAACGGTTTTCGACGCGTTCGTTCAAAAGCTGCTGGATGCGGCGCAGATTGAGTTCGAGCTGCTGCAGGCGCATCTCGGCGGTGACGTTCAGCGCCGCGAAAGTGGCGCGATCGACCCGTCGCGTGATGCGCAGGCCGTGACGGCCCTGAAAAGCAGCAACGCCGCGCTCGCAGGCCTCGTCATATTCGTAGTTTTCATAGTAGCCGCCGCCCGGCGCCATGTCGCCGGTCGCTCGCAGGCGCTGGCGCAGAATCGGAACGCGGTCGTCATAATCGCCGGGGCGTATCGACTTGGGACCGGGAACCTGCGGCCAGCCGCCTGTGCTGACAATTCTGCGGTAGCGCTCGATCCCATCACGGGTCGCAGCGAGCGTGACATCGCTCAGCCATGGCGTTACGCCGGTGCGAAGATCGCCCATCTCGTATTTTTTGCGCTGTACGGAATCCGGCCTGCGCCTATCGTCGGGTTCGGTGCCGCGGCCGATGATCGATTGCCACCACTCATCCTGGGCATGCGCAGCGCGGGCGAAAGGAAGCATTCCCGTTGCTGCCGCTATGCCGAGCGACTTGCGCAAGATGCTTCGCCGCGTCTCCAAGGACACCTTCCTGGTGTGCTCGCTGGTCATCGCCCCTACCTATTGAAATCGTTGCGGCTCAACCGCCTGCCCCTACCGCGCCGAACGCGACTCTGCGAAGCATAGGTTAACCACAAGCCATGTGGCCAAACAAAGACGGGCATTCAACCCTCGGCTCACTTCCCGCGCTCACAATTGCGTGGTCACATTTCCCTCGTTTGATCGAGCGCGCCGCTACCGGGACATGATCCCTGCCTTCAGCCGCAGGCAGCAGCCCTTGCCCGGTGCCGATACCGGCGCTTCTCCTGGCACGCATTCGGCATGAATCTTTCAGGAAAGGTGATCCCAGCCTAACCGGTCTAGCTCCATCAACTTATCTGCTGAATCGCGCACGGCAAGTCCGGCACCCATGACAGTCCGCCCAATCCGTGTCACGCGAACTCCGGCCTGTGCAGCAGCCTGCCTGAAGCCGGCCTCGGATTCGGGGGCAAGGGTTGCGAGCACCTCATAGTCGTCGCCGCCGGTCATCAGTTGCTCAAGGCGGAGTTTTCCAGCAGTCCGCAATGTGTCGCAGGCGGCCGAAAGCGGAACGCTGGACGCGTCGATTTCAATGCCGACGCCACTGGCTGCGGCAAGCCGCGAAGCGTCTATTGCGAGGCCGTCGGAAACATCCAGCGAAGCCGTTGCGAACTGCCGCAATGCTGGTATCAGCTGAACCCGCGGCGTCGGCGTCCGATTCCGCGCGAGGAGGCTTTTCCTGCCGCTGTCGTCGAGTTGGCCGCTCCAGTCACTCGTTTGGGAATCGCCGCGATCCAGCGCAAGACCGGCGAATGCATCGCCGATGGTGCCCGAGACAATCAGGATATCGCCGGGACGAGCGCTTGAGCGCCTAATCATGCGTCCGTTCGGCACGATTCCGAAAGCCGTGATCGTGATTGCGAATGCGCCGTTCGTTCGGACGGTATCGCCGCCGGCGAGTTTCAGCCCGAAATCGTCCTGGGCAGCCGCCAATCC
Organism: Alphaproteobacteria bacterium BRH_c36; assembly: GCA_001516065.1. Lineage (GTDB taxonomy): Bacteria > Pseudomonadota > Alphaproteobacteria > Rhizobiales > Hyphomicrobiaceae > Filomicrobium. Next base: position 838 of record LOEV01000182.1, on the reverse strand, counting down.
CGACACAAATCCGTCGAGCCAGTCGCCATGGCCAGCGGGCAAGGCGAGCGACAGCAAGTAGGCGAACGGCTCGGCGCCCTTGGCGGCAAGATCGGAGACGTTGACGGCCAGCGCCTTGCGGGCGGCCATTGCCGCTGAAGGCGGCGTGCCATCGAACCGGAAGTGGACGCCGTCGATCAAGGTATCCATCGTGACGACGAACTCGCAGCCTTCAGGCGGCCTCAGGGCGGCGGCATCGTCGGTCAGTGCGAACGCGCCTGGCAACCAACGAGACAAGGGCGCGAGAAGCCGGGCGATCATTTCGTGTTCGGATTCGGCCATCGAGTGTCCCGGGTGTGTTCAGCGGCGTCGTGAACCGGTGGCGTGTTCAGGTCTTTTCCCGGCGCTCGCCCTTGCCGTGTTCGCCCTTGCCCTCGAATTCGGCGGGACGCAGGCGGTGAGCCAGGCGGTCCAGCACACCATTGACGACCTTGGGTTCTTCCTCGTCGAAGAAGGCGTGGGCAACGTCGATGTATTCGTTGATGACGACGCGGGCTGGAACATCGAGGCGCTCGATCATCTCGAATGCTCCGGACCGCAGGATTGCCCGGAGGATCGAATCGATGCGCACGAGGCGCCAGCCGATCGCCAGCTGCTGGTCGATTAACGGGTCAAGATCGCGCTGTCGGCGGACGACGCCGCGTAGAAGTTCGGCAAAGAAGGCGGGATCTGCACCGGCAATCGTCTCGCCGGCTTCCGAGTTGGGAAAGCGCAGGGTCGTGAATTCTTCGATCACATCGGTGACGTCAGCGCCGCCGACATCCATCTGATAGAGCGCCTGCACCGCGCCGACGCGGGC
>LOEV01000181.1 GCA_001516065.1 Alphaproteobacteria bacterium BRH_c36 | reverse complement strand
GCGAGCAGAGAGAGCCGCGAGAGCCACGTGAGCAGCGCGAGCCACGAGAACCGCGTGAAGGTCGCGAAGGTGGTGCGCCGCAGCGCGAGCCCCGCCGCCGCGAACGTCAACGTTTCGGAGAATCCGACCAACAGCCGGATTTCCTGCGACGCCCGGTACGGCGCCCGCGCAGCGAGGAAAGCGAGTCCGCCGCCGAATCCGGTGACGCTCCGGCACCGGCGATAGATGTTGCCTCCGACCAGGATTGATTAACGGGAATCTCAAGGCGGTCTGGTTGTCCGATGAGTTCCGCCGCGAGGAGTCGATCCTCGCCGGCTTTTACTTATGAGAGCATGTTCAGCAAAAGCCTGCCCCCGCGAAGGCGGGGGTGTATGCGGCGTCTTGCCGAAGGCGAGCGGCAAGGATGCGGCTCGAACATGCGACAAAACGAAGGCTTGAGAAGCTCGCCTGCGAGTCCATGAAAAGTGAACGCGCTCTAAGCCGGCGGCGTCAGTTCATCCCCGATAGCCATTTCACCGCCGCTGGCTACCTTTGCATAGACGCCGAATTCCGTGTGTTTCCAGGTCCGCTCCAGGATTGCCGGCAGCGCCATGTCGCGCTGGCCGGTTCCCGGCGCGACATTTGTTGCCGCACACCTTTGCGTGCGGTCGAACACGTCGAGGATTAAATCTCCGCACCTGAGCGGTTTGCCGATCCAGCTGAATTCCGCCCACGGCGGCACCCCGTCGATAATGACGTTGGGTCTGAACCTCAGCGGATCGACGGCCCGCCCCGCCACACGCTCGAGTTCCCTGACCGATGCCAGATTGACGATGTGCAGGCACTTGGCGGCGACGTCCGAAAAGCTGTGACCGGGCGCCGACACGATCTTTGGCGGGCCGCGCAGTGACCCCTTCAGGTAGGCTGCGATGAACTGCTCGATCATCTGGCAGCCGAGTCGCGTCCCAAGGTTGCCGCGCGCGACCTGCCGGTCGTCCCGCTTTATCGTCAGGGTTGAAGTCGCTTCGTCGAATTCGGCTCCGAGGGCCGCCAGCCGCTCGTCCCGCATCAGCATCACGAAGGCGACTTTCGGCAGATGCTTAGGTGCCGCCGGGTCAAATCGCCCCGGCCCGTTTTCGATCGCCCAGGCACGATCGAACGCAATCGTCTCCCCCGCAGTCAGCCTGACCTGTTCCAGCGGCTGAGCCGAAAGCCCCTTGACCGGATAACGGTAAAGCGCTGTCACGCGTGCTGCCGCATCACTCGTCATCGTCTCCCCCGAGATAATCGTCCAAACCGACTGTTAGGACCAACGCCCCTTTTCCGCAAACGTGCCGCTACTATATCTCAGCTGTGCTCCGTGTCGCGATGCCTTCAGGGGTCGCCAATGGTCCTCTTTGACACCGCTCAATACTGGCGGCATCCCTGCGCCTTAAGGGTAGGATTGTCGCGCTGAGAAGGGAATACCGATGAATATCGAACGCTATACCGACCGCGCCAAAGGCTTTGTCCAGGCCGCACAGAACCTCGCACTGCGCGAAGGCCACCAGCATTTCAGCCCCGAGCACCTCCTGAAAGTTTTGCTCGACGACCCCGAAGGGCTCGCCGCAAATCTGATCACCCGCTCCGGTGGTCACCATTCACAGGCACTTCAGGCGGTCGAGACCGCGCTCGCCCGTCGTCCGAAAGTCTCCGGCGGCGGCTCCGGCCAGCTCTACATGGCTGCTGAAACCGCCCGTGTTTTCGATCAGGCAGAAAAAATCGCCGACAAGGCGGGCGACAAGTTTGTAACTGCAGAGCGCCTGCTGCTCGCCCTCGCCATGGAAACGAGTTCGGAGGCTTCCAAGGTGTTGAAAGAGGCCGCGGTCACGCCGCAGGGTCTCAACGAAGCCATCAACGAGGTCCGCAAGGGCCGCACGGCTGACACTGCGTCCGCCGAACAGGGCTACGACGCACTGAAACGCTACGCCCGCGACCTGACGGCGGACGCTGCCAGCGGCAAGCTCGACCCTGTGATAGGCCGTGACGAGGAGATCCGCCGCGCCATCCAGGTGCTCTCCCGGCGCACCAAGAACAACCCCGTCCTCATCGGTGAACCCGGCGTCGGCAAGACCGCGATCGCCGAGGGATTGGCGCTGCGCATCATCAAGGGTGATGTTCCCGACTCGCTACGCGACAAGTTGCTTTTGTCGCTCGACATGGGTTCGCTCATCGCCGGTGCAAAGTATCGCGGCGAATTCGAAGAGCGCCTCAAAGCCGTTCTCCAGGAAGTTACCTCCGAAGCCGGCCGCATCATCCTGTTCATCGACGAACTGCACACTATCGTCGGCGCCGGCAAGGCCGATGGCGCCATGGATGCGTCCAACCTCCTGAAGCCGGCTCTCGCCCGTGGCGAACTGCACTGCATCGGCGCGACGACGTTGGACGAATACCGCAAGCACATCGAAAAAGACGCCGCCCTCGCCCGCCGCTTCCAGCCTGTCTTCATCAACGAACCGACGGTCGCCGATACCATCTCGATCCTGCGTGGCCTCAAGGAGCGCTACGAGGTCCACCACGGCGTACGCATCACCGATAGCGCGCTGGTTGCGGCCGCAACGCTTTCGAACCGCTACATCACCGACCGTTTCCTCCCCGACAAGGCCATCGACCTTGTCGATGAGGCTGCGTCCCGCCTCAAGATGGAGATCGACTCCAAGCCCGAGGAACTCGACCGCATCGATCGCGACATCATGCAGATGAAGATCGAGCGCGAGGCGCTGCGCAAGGAAACCGATGAGGCCTCCAAGGATCGCCTGGAAAAGCTCGACAAGGACATTGCCGACCTCGAGGAGGAAAGTCAGTCGCTGACGCAGCGTTGGGAAGGCGAGCGTGAAAAGCTCGGCTCTGCCCAAAAGATCAAGGAAGAGCTGGACCAGCGCCGTAATGAGCTGGAACAGGCGCAGCGCCGCGGCGACTACAACCGCGCCGGTGAGCTGCAGTATGGGGTCATCCCCCAGCTCGAGCAGCAGATCGCTACCTTGGAAGCCGAAGGCGACGATAACGCTGCCGGCGGCGTCATGGTCGAGGAAGCCGTCTCGCCCGATCATATCGCCGGCGTCGTATCGCGCTGGACCGGTGTGCCCGTCGACAAGATGCTGGAAGGCGAAAAGGACAAGCTCCTGCGCATGGAGGACGAACTGGCCAAGCGCGTCGTCGGCCAGGGTGAAGCCGTGCGCGCCGTTTCGACCGCCGTCCGCCGCGCCCGCGCCGGGCTCCAGGATCCAAATCGCCCGATCGGTTCATTCATGTTCCTCGGGCCGACCGGAGTCGGTAAGACCGAGTTGACCAAGGCGCTCGCATCGTTCCTGTTCGACGATGAGCACGCCATGGTGCGCATCGACATGTCCGAATACATGGAGAAGCACTCGGTCGCCCGCTTGATCGGTGCGCCTCCCGGCTACGTCGGTTACGAGGAGGGCGGCGCCATTACCGAAGCGGTGCGCCGCAGGCCCTATCAGGTGATCCTGTTCGACGAGATCGAGAAGGCGCATCCGGACGTGTTCAACGTGCTTTTGCAGGTCCTCGACGACGGCCGCCTGACCGATGGCCAGGGCCGCACCGTCGACTTCAAGAACACGCTGATCATCATGACCTCGAACATCGGTTCGGAGTATCTGGTCAACATGCCCGAAGGCGCTGACGTCTCTTCGGTTCGTGTCGAAGTCATGGGCTCGGTGCGCGCTCACTTCCGTCCCGAGTTCCTCAACCGCCTCGACGACATCATCCTGTTCCACAGGCTGCGCCGGGAGGACATGGGTGCCATTGTCGACATCCAGCTGGAGCGCCTCAAGCGGCTCTTGACCGACCGCAAGATTGAGGTCGTCCTCGAAGGCGATGCCCGCAGCTGGCTCGCCAACCGCGGATACGACCCGGCCTACGGTGCGCGGCCGTTGAAACGCGTCATCCAGCGCAACGTGCAGGACCCGCTCGCCGAGCAGATTCTGGCCGGCCGTGTCCATGACGGAGAAAAAGTCGTCGTCGGCGTCGAAGGCGGTCATCTCACCGTTAACGGCGAACTGGTCCGCGACCGCGACGAGTGAGCCGGCCGAGCCGGACTACGGGAGGCGGCGAACGCTTCGCCTCCCGTTTTGACGTCATGAGTTCTTTTCGTGTTGAATCTGTTTTGAAGGCGTGACGTCCTTCATTTCCCCACCGAACGCGGTTGGTTGCACGTCGCCCGCACGCCGCGAATTCGCTTCGTTGAGGACATCAAGAATCGGGGTCAGGCCCTCTATATCGACGAGCTTGTAGATCTCGAGGTCTCGACGGGCTTGTTCGCTCCAGCCGGATATGGTGAGGACGCGTTCGGCCTTGGAGAATAGGCCGTGATTTCGCACAGGCTCTGCGCTGCGTATGCTTTCGGCCTTGGCTTGGTCGAGATTGATCCCGCCACGTTTCTCAAGCTCCTGAAGACGCTCCCGTCTGATTTCGGTCAGGTCGGTCTTGCTGTCGCCCTTCTCTTCTTCCTTGAGCCTGTCGAGTTCCTTGGGATCCGGCCAGCGCACGAGGTCGAGATCGTCGAGCACACCTGCCAGCTGGTTCATCGCCAGCGCTCTCGATGACTCCTCGTCATTCGCCGGGTCGCAACTGAAGAGGTTCGGGATGACGAAATACGAAGCGTTGTTGTGATAGATGAAGTGGCGGCGGACCCACTCCATGTTCGCGTTCGGCGCCCGGGCGACGGCTGTATTGATTGCCTCGCGGGTCTGCGCCTTTACAGCAGGGCTGAGACGTCTGCGCTGAGGCGCTGCCGGTGGAGGGTTGAGAGCGGCAAGGACGAACAGGCCTAGATCGATGCCGAGCGTTGCGAGGAGCGCGATCAGGTCGCGACCGCTGATAGCCTCGCTCTGGCCAGCCACCCCGGTCGCCTGGAACCCGTTGGCGACATAGGCCACGAGGCCGCCGGCGTAGGCTCCCATGTTCTCCCAGAGCCGTTTGACGGCGTTTGCAACGCCAGCCGGTCCTTCCGTAAACTCGGCCGCGCGAAGCTCGAGCACGACGGGTTGATTGGCCTGATCGGCGGCCTGTGTGAGCCTCTGCGCCAGGGTCGGATCGTAGCAAGAAAAACCGACCTTACCCGGTTGCACCGATACAACCTGGGCAAGCGCCCGCATCTCGGAAGCTGTCGAAGTGCCCAGTTCGTTGGAACGCTGGGCGATCCTGCGTGCACCCGACCGCACCGCAGATGCTTTCTCCTCGAAGGCTTTCTGCCGGGCTTCGAACGTGGCTCCTTCCAGGCCTTGTGCGGCAGCCCTCAGGTCGGCAACTTCTTTTTCAACCGGAGCGATCCAGGAGACTTGAATTCCGTCGCGCAGCGTGGCGACGGCATCGCGTACGGACTTGCGCGCGTTGTAGAGTGGACCCTGTCCCGCACCCGAGGGAACGCCGCAGCTTCCCCCGCTCGCCTCTTCGCGGGTCATTTGCGTTTCCGACCAGCTTACAACTCCGTCAAGCTGCGCCTTCACCGCTTCTAGCCGCGCTGACACCGCAGCCCCGGCATCCCGGGCATCCTCCTGCAGGTTCGAAAGGCTGGTGCGGGTTGCTTCCTCGCCGGCAATAAGGCTCCACCAGAAGCCATAGCCAAATCCGATCGACCACAGGGCCAGGAAGAAGTAGAGCGGAAAGGTTATCAGGCGCTGACCGAAGGTGCGCTTCTCACCGAAAGTCTCGCGCAACGCGAGCCACATCAGGAAAGTCAGCGCCACCACGATGGCGATTACGAGCGCTTCATTGGTGACCGAAAGCCCTCCTGGGATCTCGCGGCCCTGTGCTGCGGGCGACTGCGAAACCCCGACGATGAAGTCGTTCATGCCACTCCAGGTCGCGTAACCGGAAATCGCCAATAGCATGAGCGATGCCCAGCCGATCAACGCGTTGCGCCCGAACGTGTAGTCTATGGCGGCAGCGATCCGGTCCTTTAAGGTCGTCTCGCTCGTTGAGCTGGATGTTTCGGCCACTACGCCCCCCCTGAATGATGCAATACGCTTGAGGCTTCCTCCGCACTTAACCGAAAAATGCGTCAGTTGTCGCCCGGTTCCGGCCTCTCCAGGCGCTTTGGGCATGCGGCCGTCATTTTTGAAACACGCAACCGAGCAGCCCTGGGGCTGCGGATGGCGTCAGCAAGCAGGCGCGGCTCATTTGTTGATCGTCATCACCGGGGCACGGCGCATGATCTCGTCGATGCGCGCCCGCTCGCGATGGAATTCTACCAGTTCCCGGCCCTTCAGCTGGCGCTCCTGGGGGACCTTGATCGTCATCGGATCGACGTGCCGGTTGTTGACGAGAACCTCGAAGTGCAGGTGGGCCCCGGAAGAAAGGCCGGTTGAGCCGATGTAGCCGATAATCTGGCCCTGCCGCACCTTTGCGCCTTCGGAAACGCCGCGCGCGAACCGAACCATGTGTGCATAGGCGGTCTGGTAACCGTTGGCATGACGAATGCGCACATAGTTGCCGTACTGACCGTTGCGTCCTGCCATCTCGATAACCCCGCGCCCGGCTGCCAGGATCGGGGTGCCGACGGGTCCCGCCCAGTCGACGCCAGCATGCATCCGCCGGCGGTTGAGCAAGGGATGGTAGCGCATCCCATAACCCGACGAGAGGCGGACGTTGGAACCTCGGACAGGCTTTCGCGTCAGGAATCGTTTCGAATTATTGCCCTGTTCGTCAAAAAAATCGACTTCGCCGTCCGCCGTGCGAAAGCGAAAGAATCGTGCCGTTTCCCCACCGGAGGTAATCTTGGTATAAAGCAGCTGTCCAGGAGGTCCTTCTGCAAAGTCCTTGTTGTCGAATCCAAAGAACAGCTCGACCGTATCACCGGCCCGGATTCGCCGGCCAAAATCGGTTTGATAAGCATTGATCTTCAAGATCTGCAGAATCGTCTCCGCCGGAACGTTCTGCAATAACGTTGCATGATAAACGCTGGCATATAGGCTTGATGATTTTGGGCCGCTGACCTTTTCTTCGATCAACCCGCGCAGAGCGGCGTAGTCGCGTGGCGGTGTACTCATGGATCTGAAGTCGCCCGCATCAGTTCGCACGACAGACACGATATGTTCGCCATCGCTCGAATGGATGCTGAGGGTGGACGGCTCCAATCTATCGACATCGGTCGGCGACGGTGTCAGCGTGAATTTCAGCCGCTGCCCCACCTTCAGGGCTTCTGGCGTGAAGTACTTGCGCATCGCCCCGATCAGCTCGCTTGCCTGCCAGGCCGGCGCCCCCTGCCTTTCGATCAAGCTGCTCAACGTGTCGCCGGCGGCAACTGTAACTTCTGCCTGCTGGGTGTTGACAAGGTCGCGCGCCTTCAGCTGGTCCTCGAAGTCGTTTTTCGCAAGCACCGACGTGAAAGCCGATTCGTCGTCTGGTTTGGGGAAAGGATTCTCACCGTTTTGCGAATTGTCGCTTCCCGCTTCGGCAGCCGCCAAAGATTCTTCGAGGCGGAATCTGGCGATGAGGTCTGTTACTTCCCGGTCGTCCAGCGTTTGTCCGTCTTCATCGGGCAATGCCCCGCCGATCAATTCGACGATGGCGATCTTCACGTCCTGCCGGCTGGCGCCAGCAGCCCCATTTCCAGCGCCGACTGGATCGTTGTCGGCATAAAGCTGGAGGGGATTGAAGGGTGGAATGACGTCTTGATAGTCTTGCGGTACTGGCGATAACCGCGCGACAATCCGCATATAGGGTTGTGCGTGGATATAATATCGATCTTCCCGGCGCTGCCGCAGCGTCTCGTGAATGACATATCGGGTTGATGTCAGGCCTGCGGAAATCTCGAGTTTTTCCGTTTTTGGAACGGCCCAGTTCAGTCCGGTCGTTTTCTGCGTCTGCGGAATGAGTTCCGGTGTCATTGCCCCGTCACGCAACCGTTGCAAAGCCGGCATGAAGCCGTCACCGCGCTTATGGTCGGTCGATCCGGCGATGACGACGAAGATCGCGATGGCCCCGATCGCGCCGGCGACAAAGGTGCTGATCAGCCAGCGAAAGCGTCCACCATGGCTGCCGACGGCATGGTCGTCGTCGAACATGTTCAGCCCGGCATTCCGCCCGCGCCCGCGCGAGACCTGTGTCAGCCCGCGCGATCGCTGTTCGAATGCGAGTGCGCCTTTGATGGCGCTGGGTGGAAATCGGCGTCGGTCGACCAAGCTCAACCCCCCGGTTTATTCTCGGTCCTGGCGAATATGTCGTTGTGCGGCACTTCAATGCCCGAAGTTTGTCATTTTTGGGAGTCTGCGGGCCTTTTCCGCAGTAAACAGACCCCTCGACCGAGCTTGCGCAGCTTCAATCAGACAAGAAGCGGTTGTAGTCAGGTAGAGCGGCAGGACCAGCCCTGGCGGCCAAGACTGCCGTAATACCCACATAATCCTGCAGAATGGTGCAGTTATTGGGGGCCATCAGACAGTTCGAGGCCCCACTTCTTCAAGTAATCGGCCAAAATTCCCATGCCATGTCAGCGGGTTGCAAGAAAAACGCTCAACCGGTCGTTTTTTTTGGCGTAGCGAGTTGACTTCCGGGTCAACCTAGTATTAATTCAACCCTCGTTGCGGGGCGCTAACTGCTTCGCGGCCTTCGCGGCCAACGCTCTCTCAAACAGCTTCGAATACCGGGCTGCTTCGGCAGGACGGATTTCGTAGTCTTCAAATCCGGGTTTTGCGACCTGGGCGAGAGATTGTTGCCTGTGCTCTTTGACAATTGAATATGAAGGAAGAGAAACGCAGGCGGCGGGTCCTGGCGGATCTGATGAAGCTTCGGCTGAATCGGGTCACGACAGAACTCTGACGATCTCTGCGTTTCAGCCATCACCATGTAGGATTTCGGTTCGGGCAACCTGACCGGGAAACTACATATGTGAAGGTGCCCGTTACACAGATGATCCTTGGATTAACCTCCAAGCCAAAAGTCAGTTCAAACTACTTCAACATGAGAGTTTGATCCTGGCTCAGAACGAACGCTGGCGGCAGG
>LOEV01000180.1 GCA_001516065.1 Alphaproteobacteria bacterium BRH_c36 | reverse complement strand
CTCATAACCTGAAGGTCGTCAGTTCAAATCTGGCCCCCGCAACCAAATTTCTCTTTATTATCATTGAGTTAAAGTTCAGATTTGCTCGCTCGATCGGGCTGGAATACACTGGCACAAAACTTCCACAATTTGGCACACTCCAGCTGGTGTTCGACCTGTGGCCGAAATTCATAAGATTTTGGGTGGCAAAGTCTCGGTGTATAAACGAGACGGTAGTCCACACTGGCAGTGTTATACCTATCTCGAAGGTATGAAGCGCCGTGCGACCACCAAGGAAGAAAGCCTTGGCCGTGCCAAGGAGGTCGCTGAGGACTGGTACCTAACCCTGCGCGGCAAGCAGCGACGCGGCGAACTCCTCGCCGAGAAGTCCTTCAGACAGGCCGCCGACCTGTTTATGCGCGAATATGAAGTGATCACGCGTGGGGAGCGAAGCCCGAAGTGGGTGGAAGGCCACAAGGCCCGGCTACGATTGCATTTACTGCCCTTTTTTGGCGGTGCCGGGTTGTCACAGATCACCGCCGGCATGGTTCAAGAGTATCGGGTTGAGCGCCTCAATAATCCTCCCAGCGGCAAGCCACCGTCGTACTCTACGTTGCACGACGAGATCGTGACGTTGCGCTTAGTCTTGAAGGCCGCCGTGCGTCACGACTGGCTCGCCCATCTCCCTGACTTGTCCGCTCCATACAGAACCTCGGGCAAGGTGGCGCACCGGGCCTGGTTCTCTCCTGATGAGTACCGGGCGCTGTACACCGCCACCCGGGAGAATGCGCGCCAGGCCGCAGGGACTCGCCACGCGTTGGCGGCCGAACAGTTGCACGACAAGGTGCTGTTCTTAGCCAACACCGGAATTCGGCCGGATGAGGCCAAACATTTGCAGTATCGCGACGTCACAGTCGTCAAAGACGAGGCGACGGGCGAGGAGATCTTGGAGATCGAAGTGCGCGGCAAGCGTGGTGTGGGTTATTGCAAGAGTATGGCCGGCGCTGTGCGACCCTTCTTGCGCATGAAGGAGCGCAGCCAGCCCGCGCCGACTGATCGGCTCTTCCCGACGGATCACAAGCGCCAGTTCAATCGAATTCTTGAGGAACTCAATCTGAAGTTCGATAGGGAAGGGAACCGCCGCACACTATACAGTCTCCGGCATAGCTACATCAGCTTCCGCTTGCTCGAGGGCGCAGATATCTACCAGATTGCCAAGAACTGCCGCACGTCCGTTGAGATGATCGAGAAGCACTACGCCGTGCATCTCAAAAACCATCTCGATACGGCGGCCATCAACCGGCGGAAGTTGCGTTGAGCCGGGCAGTCTTGACCGAGTGATAGGAGTGTTGCTTTAAGAACCCAATAAAAAGTTGCGTCTTGACAAGATTTATTTGAATGGCGCAATTTGAACCCAACCTTTTTTGAAAACTTGAATGAATGAGTATCATTAATATGAGTATTCTTTCTTATATATAATTATATAGAGAGAAGTGCAGATTTGGCACTTCTAGAAGTGCAATTTCCACATCTCCAGAAGTGCAAAATTTGCACTTCTGAAAGTGAAACACTATCGCTTTGGCTTCACTGTCGCATGCAGGGTGTACACGTTGACCTGTCCCAACCCCTGCCGCTTAACGCTCACATAACCCGTTCGCGTCAGCTCCTTAATGAAGGAGACGACGCTTCGTTTCGAGACTCCCATATCCCCAGCCAAAGTTTCCTGACCGGGGAAGCAGGAGTCGTTCTGCCACGCATAGGACAAGAGCATCGCATAGGCGAGCTTAGCGCCGACACTGAGGTCAGCGGACTTCAAAATGACGTTGGGCACTTGCGTGAAGCCACCAGCAGCAATGGGGTCGAAACCGTCCAGGATGATGTTGCGGTAGCGATCAGCTAAGGGCTCACTAATCTTCCTCATCAGTGTTAAGTATAGCACCAGCCCGAACGGGACTTGGTGCTGGCGTGGTGGACATCTACAGAAGGGCAGTTGTCGAGCAAGTGTCGCACAACATTAGTTTTACGACCTGACATCAAAAAAACGGCTCTGAGTGGCCGTTTTTTAGTTACCTGAACCCGAGTGTTACTGAGCCACAAAGCTCATGAGCGCCACCACCAAGCCGATCGTCGTGAGGTGCAAGCCGACCATCCAGGTGATCAGCGTCGAGCGCAGCTGCGCGATCTCAACGCGCAGGTCGGACTTGGTAGCCAGGTCGGACACATCAAACTCCTGGATTGCATCAACAAAACCCTCGGCCTGCTCTTTCGAGTAGCCCTTGGTTTGCAGGAAGCCGATCAATTTGTGGGTGTCGCGGACAAGTGTTGCCATATACCAAAATCATACCGCAAAAACGTAATTTGACAATGATAACAACAACTTCCATCCACGGTGCTCTAAGGCGCACACGTTCAAGACGCTCCGAAAGCCTCAAAATTGCGCGTAGGGCGCCGTTTGTTTTTCAATAAGGAAAAGTGCGTCCCCTGCCCTATTTGCCAGTCCTGGGGCATTTCTGCGTGAATGAGAGCAGGTTCTGAATCAGTCTCAGTTCTGAGGTCTAGGTTCGTCCGTTCGCCAGCTCGGCGTCGGCGTTTCCTGCCGATCTGGGACTGCGGGGATCGGTGGCTCGGCCGGAGCGGCCGGGATCTGTGCGCCGCGATTTACAAACCCCATCTCGAGGAGCTCGAGGACTTGGGACGTGATGTCCTTCAAGTCCTGGTTGAGCCGGCGCTTGTCGGTGATCTCTTCGCGTAAGAATTCACGATCGGATCGGAGTTCCTGGTTCGTCTGTTCGATGCGACTGAGTTCGTCGTTCTTGCCGGCGATCACGGCGTCCTTGGTTTCGAGCTGTCCGAGCAGCTTGGCGTTTTCAATCAGCATCTCGGCGATGGTGCGGCGTTCGCCGACCATGGCCACGACTTCTTCGTCGGCTTCCGGGGCGGTCGCGGAAGTCGGTTCGGCCGGTGTTGGTGCCGCCGGCGACGCTTGCGGCGCTGGTGCGGCGGCCGTCAATTCCGGTTTCGATTGGATGAAGCGCAACAACGAACGATCGTTGATCAGCCATTCCGCCCCGCTCGAGGTCGAGACCTTCTCACCAGCGATCAAGCCTTCGGCGCAATAATTCTGAACTGTCCGTTCGGCCGGCACGCGCCGGTTGTGATCTTCGAACAATTGCTGCGCTTGCGGCACGGTCAGGTTGTAGATGAGAGCATCAGCGACGGCGGCCGGAGCTTCCGCAAGACCTTCCGCAGGTGCGGCGCTTGCGTCGCCTCTTGCGGTGGTGGCGGTCGCTTCACTGAGCGGTGCCGCCGGGCTTGGCGTCGCTGGCGCTGGTTCTTGCGTCGCATGCGCCGCTGATTGGGACATTCTTGCGACGCCAGCGTCGCTGACTTGATGATTGGCGGTCGCTTCATTGAGCGACGTTGTTTCTTCCTGCGCCGCATGCGGTGGTTCTTGCGTCGCATGCGTCGCTGGTTGCGGCGGTTGGTTTGGTGTCCCTGGCCGGTGTTGGTCGTTCATATCCTCGCATTGTATCAGCAGATTGAAGCCGGCGGCAGGGCGCTATCCCCACGCCGGAAGAGCCCATTCCTTTCTTCAGGATCATCTGACAGCCCGCCGGCGTCCTCAAGGGCAAGCTGCTCCGCAGCGGCCAAGGGGCCACCCTTGACCACACCGTCGGTCGGTAAGGGGTTGGCAATCAGAAAGTTTAAGGACGAAAGCGAAAGCGTATGAAGTCTGCAATGTTACGTATATACATTATCTTTTCACATTACAGTATTGAGCGTACGTACAAATCCTGGTAAAGCTATGTCGTGTTGTGAAGGATATAGCCAATGCAAGTCCTGAGCGTGTGCTCAACCAAGGGCGGATCAGGGAAGACGACGCTGGCAACCGCATTAGCGGTGGCATCGTCGCAAGATCAGTTGCGCGTGGCACTGATCGACATTGACCCCCAGCAGTCGCTGGCTATGTGGTGGGAAGATCGCGGCAAGCCCGACAATCCGGAACTCATCACCTGGAAAAGCAGTCTCGGCATTCGTTTTCTGCCAACGGCCATCGAGCGCACCGCCCAACTGGGTTTTGATCTTGTTATCATCGACACACCGCCGGCGATCCTAGGGATCGTGGAGGCCGGCGTCGAAGTAAGTGACTTTGTCCTGATTCCCACACAAGCCTCATCGGTTGATCTCATGGGAAACCAGGAAGTCATAAAGATGATGGAAAAGCACAACAAGGACTTCGCCATTGTGATCAACCGCGCCGAAGCGCGCGATCCGATGGTGGCCGAGGCCATGAAGCTCCTCAAAGAGTTTGGCCCGGTGATCACGGTGACTGTGGGCAATCGCAGAGCCTTCAGAGCCGCGATCGGGCAAGGCAAAGCCGGCCCGGAAGTCGATGCTGAAAAGTCCAAGGCCGAGATTGCGTCGCTGTGGTCGGCCGTGAAGCGCCGCCTGCGGGCGCAAGCGCGGAAGGTAGCTTAGAGGAGTAACGAGGATGCCAAATGTATCGGGTTCGTACTTCGGCAAGTTTCAAGATCGATTCACCCAAACCAAGAAGGATGCGGCGTCACCAGGTGAAATCACCGACCGGTTGGGGCGGGAAAAACCGCCGTTGTCACGAACGGACGGGCGCGTGCTACGCAGCAAAGGCAAGAGCGTTGTCGTCAACTACCGGGTGACGCCTCAGTTCAAACAAGACCTCTACGATCTTGCGCAGGCCAAGGGCCTGACCATGACGGAAGTGCTCGAGGAAGCCCTCACCTTCTACAAGAAATCCGAGACGGAGAAGAAGTGATGCCTCGCTTTTTGTCGAGTCTTGGGTTGGGCATTGGATCTTTGATTTTTCTAGTCGTCTCAGTTGGCGTCATCGCCCTGTCAGTTTTCATGAACGGCTACTTCGCCTTCCAGCGGTTGGGCGGCGACGCCAACCAGGTGGATCTTCGCTCGATCAGCATCGTGGCGCTCGCCGGTTCGGCCGCCTTCGCCGGCATTGATATCTTGAAAGCATTTGCAGCCGTGTTCGCCACACGCGCTTGGTCACACAAGAATTTTGGTTATGTGGCGCTGAGCAGTTTTCTCCTGGCGGGCGGCATGTGCCTGTCGATGTTGTCAGCTTACGGCTTCATCATGGAGCAGCGCTCAGGTGTGAAGTCCGAACGGGTGGCGCAACAAGAAACCTTTGCGTCGCTGTCAACGCAAGCAGCCGACAGCCGGAAACGGATCAGTGACTTTGGATTCGTGCGACCAGCGGATGCAATCGAAGCCGAACTGGAAGCGCAGCAGCAACAACGGCGTTGGGACAGGACCAAGGGATGCACCGACGCCACCGCTAACGAAAGCCGGGAGTTCTGTACGGCCTATCACCAGCTCAAGGCCGAACTCGCTCAAGCCGAAGCATTAAAGAGAGAACGCGAGATACTAGAGGCACTGGCCGCGCGGCTCGATCTGATCCGCACTGAAGGTGGCGTCAAAGCCGTCGATCCGCAACTTGATAGTCTGGCGGAAGTCAGTGGGATGCCGGCCGGCAAGATCGAATTTGCCATGCTGGTGGCGGTGGCCGTGATGATTGAATTTGTCTCATCTTTCGGCATCTACCTGGCGCTCAACCACGGCCCGAAACCAGCGCCGCCAGCGTCGCAATTACAGGCTGCCCAAGCAGCGTCGCCGGCGACGCAGACCTTAATTGACGTCAAACCAAAGAAAGAAATCACCGCCCGGCTGTTGACCAAACCAGAACCGAACCGTCTTGAGGAGTTCTCACAATACGGCCTGGAGCGGCTCGAGTGCGCCGATGGCGCGACGATATCACTGCGGGATCTTCACGCCGACTACTGCGCCTGGTGTGATCGCGCCGGTCGCGAAGCGATGAGTCTACGTGAAATCACCAAGACGCTCGAACGCGTTGTCGGTGAGATTGATGAGATCGATCTCACCACCCGCGCCCGCAAGAAGGTGCTGTTGAACATGCGCCTGCGCGAACGCCTGGCCGCCTAAGCGCGAGGGATCGTCACCCGTGATGGGCGAAGACCCGAGCCGCGAGCGAAGCTCGACCCACCGGCTGGGGCTTCGGAAGCGACAGCGAGTAGAGCCCGACCCCGACCGAATGAGGAAGGGGACGCGCCGCAAATAAGCAACAAGAATTGGGGCTGTAAAGTACTGAAAGCAAAGGAGAAATGTATACTGCAAAGCATCGCTGATCATGTTGATTGAAAGCGTAAAGGAGTAACTCTGATGGCAAAGCCAATGCCGAAAGAAGACAAGTCCCACCCGGTGCACAAGGCTCGTCTTGGCGCACTACAACTGGCGGTCTGGGCGAACGAACACCAGACCGAAGACGGCGAGCTGCGCACCTTCCACACCGTCACCTTGGAACGCAACTACAAGGACAAGAACGACGCGTGGCAGAAGACCAGCCAACTGCGGGAAAGCGATCTCGGCGAAGCGCTGGCGCTGATCCAGAACGCGCAACAGTTCTTAATCAAAGTAGAATGACGACAACGACGTGGCCGGCGATGCAATTGCCGGCCACTGTTTGTATCGCGTGAAAGGACGACGACATGTCAAAGATCAAAGCGCTGCACGACCTGGTGGATCTCTTGGCCGACCACGATGAGTGGTACCAGAAACGTGCGCTCGACAACCTCCTGCAGCTCGTTGACAGCGCCGAGCAGGCGGTGGCCGACAGTCACCTCACTCACATGCAAAGAACGATCGCGCGGTTCGAGCGACGCATTGCTCATTACGACCGACGCGGTGATCATGTCATGGTTATGTTCGTACGCTCCCAGCTGCAAGAGCTCATTGATTTTGAAAACGGCAACGAAAGGTAGGACAGAAATGGCAGCGAAGAAAACGTCACATACAGAATCGAATACGATCGGTGAAAGCGAAAGCGTCACGGAAACCAAACCGGACGGAACGACGGTCACGACGACGAAGGGCACGGCGAAGTCGGCGACGACGACGAAGCCTGTCGATTGGAAAACCAAATAGACAGACACGCCAGAACCTCAGCCCCGTCATCGATCCTGGCACTGGTGCTGGCCGTTCTTCATTGAGAGGGTGTCATGAAAGAAAAAGTTGAACGCGCCGGACAAGCAACTATTCTCGCCCGAGACCGGATTGCCCAGGCCGAGGCCGTGCTAGCCGAGGCAGTGCACGCCAATGCCCTCGGTATCTTGATCGATCCCGGAGCCTCGCTGCTGGCCCTGGAGACAGCCCAAGCCAGGATCGCTGAGGCAATGAAGGTCATCACCGAAACCGAATGGCCACGCGACGCAGACTACGAGTGACAGTGTGACGTGGCCGGCAATGCATTGCCGGCCACGTCACACTGCAAGAACTCATCGACATCGAAAACGACACGTAGCGATCGAACAATCTCCCGCTCGTCATCGACCCCGGCAATGGTGCTTGGGTCGAACAGCGAGACGGAGGTTCTCATGTCGGAAGACAAGACGAGTAAGATCCGCGAGCTCAACGACAAGTTTCGACGGACGTTCGAAGGCGGCCGTGTCATGTTGACGGCAGGAGTCGTGGCTCTCGACCTCATGACGACGGTCGCCATCCAGCAAAAGGTAAAAGCGTTTGACGCTTTTACAGCCGACAACGATCCCCACGGCGAACACGACTTTGGATCGTTCGAGCACGACGGCGAGAAGGTCTTCTGGAAGATCGACTACTACGATCGAGATCTGAAGTTTGGGTCGGAAGACCCCAGCGACCCGGCGCAAACCACCCGCGTCCTGACGATCATGTTGGCGGAGGAATATTGATGGCGGAGATCAACACGAGGATCGAACTGAGCTCGATGCCCGATGGCTATGGCTTCATCTACGGGCAAGCCTGGCGCGGCGAGCAACACTTCAACATCAACGTGCTGCCGCCAGTCTCACAGTGGTCGGGACAGATGCGGTTGCCCAACTACGAACCACACGCCACCGACTGGATCTTGTACGTCGATGGCGAAGAGATTGCCCGCGTCAGTGAACGTGAGGCGGTCGAAGACATGTTTCAAAAAGCCTTACCGAAGCGGTAGGGAAGACGGCCAAAGCCGGCGATCCCTCGCCGGCTTTTCCTATTCAAACAGATCGGCGTGCGTGCCGGTACGCACCAGCACCACTTCCTCATCGTTGGTCTGGTAGATCAATAGCCAATCCGGTTGGATGTGGCACTCCCGGCAATCGGCATAGTCGCCTTTGAGCGCATGGTCGCGGCGTGCTGGTGGCAGCGCCTCGTCGGCGCGCAGGATATCGATGATGGTCTCGAGGAGCGACAGCTTGTAGCCACGCTTGTTGATGCGCTTGAGGTCTCGCTTGAAGACTGTCGTCAGGCGGAGGTCTTTCATACCTCCTTAGTCGTCTGATTTAACGATCTCCTGCAAGGCCGCCTTGGTTGACCCGGTGTGCCTTGTGCCTTTTCCGTCACGGGCTTCGGCGATCGCTTGGCGGGTTTCCGCATTCGGAACACGCACGTCAAACGGCAGCCCCTTCTGCAGCACGATCTGGTGCAGCAGCAGGTTGACCGCTTCGGTCGTGCTGAGGCCGACTTTGGCGAGCACCTTCTGGGCCTGGGCCTTCACGCGCTTATCAACACGGGCGTTGATGTAGGCATCTTTGGTCATTGTTTCTTGTCTCCACATATGCAACTAATGTAACACATGTGTGTTACAGTCGCAATGAGGTGACACAGGGCTGTCGGTAAAGACTAAAAGCCTGCAATTACAATGAGTATTTGGCTTTTGCGCAACGTGCGCGACCGGGCGGCTCGTGCTAGCATTCCGATATGACAAGAAAGACAGTGGCGAAGGGGAAGCGACGCCACGGGGCAGAGGGAAAAATGCAGGACACAGTAGCGCCAAAAGCCGGTGCGCGGTTCCAGTCGATCTTCAATCAGCTGGACAACGTGTTGCGCCAGGAAGCCGGCTGGCTAAGGAACAATAAACCCAGGGGCGTGATGTCCGCGCACAGATAACGGAATTGCTGTCGTCGTGACTCAGGCTTCGCCCAAAGGATAGAAATCGAAACAGTCCTAGCTCGGCGGCTACATCGGCATCTGATCTCATTTTGATAACAGAGCCCGCCTGCTTGTAAACCAGCTTGAGAGGCTGAATGGCTGCGATCCCTGACTACCAAACACTGATGCTTCCCGTCCTCCGCCTCGCCGCCGAAGGCGAGACGACGATCCCGAACGCGGTCGAGCGGTTGGCAGTCGAATTCCAGCTTACACCTGAGCAACTGGCTGAGCGGATTCCGAGTGGACGTATCCAGCTCATCAACAACCGCGCCCACTGGGCGAAGACCTACATGGTCAAGGCCGGTCTCGTCGAGCAGGTACGACGCGGCGTGTTCAAGGCGACGAATCGTGGACGCGAGCTTCTCGCGACAAACCCTGCGCGGATCGATAACCGCACACTTGCCAAGTACGCCGAGTTTCGCGCCTTCGTCGGCAAGCGGACACCGTCTGTCGACGATCAGTCGCCAACTGCAGTCGAAATCGTAGACGAGACAAGCACACCTGCCGAACGCATCGACTCGGCAATCCGGGAGATTGACGCCGAGATCCAGGACGAGCTTCTCGATCGCATCTTTGCCATTGAGAACCAGGCGAGACGTGCAGCCTTCTTCGAGGAGCTCGTGGTTCAGCTGCTGACGGCGATGGGATACGGCGACGGTGTGGACGGGGCCGGCTCGGTGCTGGGACGCGGCGGCGACGGTGGCGTCGACGGTGTGGTGCGACTCGATGCTCTCGGCATTGATAGCGTTTATGTCCAAGCCAAGTGCTACGATCGGACGGCGACTATTCAGCCTGCCCAGGTGCGGGACTTCTCCGGCAGCCTCGACGACAAGAAAACGATGCGCGGCGTCTTTATCACGACCGCCAAGTTCACGGAGAAGGCGAAGGAATACATCCGGGGCATTCAGAAGCAGATCGTGTTGATCGACGGCGACGAACTGGCAAGGCTTATGCTGCGCTACAATGTCGGCGTCCGCGAAGACCGAACCGTCGTCATCAAGAAGCTGGACGAAGACTTTTTTGATGGGTGATGGGCATGATAGACTGTCCGTATTATAATCAATTTACGGACAGCATCTGCGACGCCCGTCGGCTTTCAGACTGAAGCTGACGATGTCGGCCTGGCCGATGTCGTGAAGGCCGGCATCCGAAACCCTCCACAAAAGCCGACATCGTGAACTGCCTCCCGATGGGCGCTTTACCCCCGAAAGCAGACGCTATATCCCGCCTAAATCCTTGGAGTGCGATGGAAGCATTGATCTCGGCATGAGCCACCTACTTTCCGCTTTTCGTCCTGTTATCCATCTTACAAAGCATGCGGCAGTTGTCAGGCGTTGTCTTGCCGCCCTGTCTCCACGGTATAATGTGATCTGCTTCCATTTCGCCCATGTCGTAGTGTTTTTTGCAAATTGGGCAAATGCCATTCTGGTTCGCGTAGATTTTTTGCTTCGTCTTTTCGTCGAACGCTCGCAGGCTTAAGGTCTTTTCGTTGCCCGTCAAAAGATATTCGTAGATGCCTTTCTTGCTGTCCACCTCGTCATCGTCGATAAGCTCGACGATGCACCGCTCCAGTTTCGCCGCATTCAGCTTGTCATCCTTGTGTTTGTTGTAGAGCTCTCCCCACGGCAAGCCCTTCATCAGCTTGGCTCGTGCACTGTCTTGATTCGGAAACACACGCTTGACCCAATCGAAAACCGCTTGCCAATACTGCCATAGCTCTTGCGCGTCTTTGTCGTGCTGGTGCGCGCTCATATAGTTCTCGATCTTTCCGCCGGAAAACCAATCGAGCGCCGTTTCTAGAATCTCTTGCCGAATCGGCGAACCGCTCACCAGCTTATCCCGTCCATCCTGAACTGCTGGAGTGCCGGTTTTCGAAAACCACCGCTTAGCGTCGGCGAGCCACGGCCCTGCATAGATTGCGTTGCGCAGTTCCTGATCGGTCAGCTTTTCTCCTGCAATGTTGATGATTTTGAACCAGTCGAGTTTCTCGCCTTCGGTCCCTTCGCACACATATACCGAAAGCTCATAATCCAGAATCTGTTTTCGCTTTTCAGCCGTCAGGTTGTTGAAGAACATCGGAGACCCGGCCATCTCCACCGCGAAGTCGCCTTGAACGTACTGGCAAATGCTGACAGTGCGCTGCTGGCCGTCCATAAGCTCGAAGCCTTCACCGGCCACCGCCCAATACATCGTGTTGAGCGGAAAATTTTTGCGCACGGTGTTGATGACCTCGTTGCGCTGCTTTTCCTTGTAGATAAACTCGCGCTGAAAGGCCGGACGAATGTTCAGGCGACCATTGTATCCGCGCACACCCTCTTCGGCTTTGTCTTCGTAGCCATCGACCAACTCGGAAACTTTGACGTTTTGCAGGGCTATTTTCATGAAGCTGCTCCCTTGCGGCGTATTAGGATGCGGGGATATGTCTGAATAAAACAGTCGTCACCTACCTTGTAGTAAGTCTTTCCGCTCGGCGGATTTTTCACATTAATCGACGCGCCATCGTTGAGTTTTGATACTTCACTTTTCTTACCGTTAGTGATCTGTGTCTGGGTCGGATACTTCTTGGTCGCCATACCGAACCATGTCTTGGTGATACCCACGATTTCAAACTGGTCAGGGTTGTGCTTCGCTAAGAAGCCAAGCGGCACCCCCATGACACCATAGTATTCCGCAGGAATGTCTTTGTAGGAGGACACATCAATCGCGTCGAAGTTATCGTAGCCAGGGTACTCATCTGGCGTATATCTCTTATAGAGCGGGAGCTGCTCGTGCCGCTTGGCAATATCGAGGTTCGTTAACCAGCACATGGTGCCGAAGCTTCGCCATTTCTGCCCATTTTCATCAATCCAGAATCGCGTTTCCCTAGTTGGATAGCTGTCAGGAACCTTGAAAGCCATGTCGCCATTGTTATTTCCCAGCCATAATTTTTGCTGGTGGATGAGTTCAAATATCTCTTTTGTTGTCAGGGCATTTTGATTTCCAAGGATCACGAACTTCTTCCGATGCGCGACCAGCAATGTTATATATTCGCGGAACAAGGAGAACGGTGGATTGGTGATAACGATGTCTGCCGTTTTCAATAGTTTCACGCACTCGCGGCTACGGAAATCGCCGCCGTTGTAGTATTCATCACCCTTGAGCGTCCAAGTCGTGTTGGCGTCATGCTTGAGCAGATATTCAACGTCGGTGATGTCCGTCGTGCCTCGACGCTTTTGGTCTGGCACCTTTTTAATCTCTATCGCGTATGGCCCTTTGCCATCGGGCTTCAGCCCCTCGATGTCGATTAGCGGCAACTGTCCGCCGACAATGGGCGACTTCACGTAGCTCGTGACGATGAGCTTCTTGATTCCGAGCGTGTTGAAATTGAGCGCGAAATACTTGAAGAAATTGCTCTCGTAAGGGTCGTCGCAATTACAGAGGATTGTCTTCCCGCGCAGGTGCGCCCTGTAATGTTTTAGCTCGTTGCTGATGTCGCCAAGCTGTGTGTAGAACTCGTCCTGCTTGGCGCTCTTTGCATTTGACAGCGACCGGTTTCCCGACGACGAATTGTGGTTCGCTGTTTGCTGCTTGCTTGGCATTTTGGTGTCACTCTTCGAACGTGAGTTTGCATTTTTGCGGAACAATCTCGCGTAAGCGAGGCGTATTTTCCGTAGTAGCCCGTCGATCCGGTCCTTTGTCTTGTCCTTAACATTCCCTTCATTCAGCCGGCAAGCGAACTCGGCCACATACCGCTGCAACGAGTACTACTCGCTGTAGACACCGCGCTTCAACACGGCCTACACGCTTATTCCCTAATCACCGACATGGGTTGCAATCCAGCGATGGTCGCAACGGGTCATTCGCGTCAGCCCTGACATTTCCGGTGCCGGAGGCTTGCGGACACGTTTGGCGTCTGGATGGGAGCTCGCAGGTCGTATCGCGTGTTCGGTCGAAGCATGGTAGACTGTCCGTATTATGACCATAAATCGGACAGTAGCGTTGTGACCCTCTAAGCAACACAACGGTTTTCTCACCATGCCACGCAAAGCCCCAAACACTGAAAATCGGACAGTTCCGATCAGAACGACCAATCGCGCTGTCAGAACACGGGAATATCTGACGCCGGGTGAAGTGAAGAAGCTGATGAAGGCGGCGAGTGGCAACCGGAATGGTCACCGCGACGCCACGATGATCCTCGTGACGTTTCGTCATGGACTGCGCGCGACCGAAGTCTGTCAGCTTCGCTGGGATCAGTACGACTTGAAGCGCGGGACACTGCACGTCAACCGGATCAAGAATGGCATCGAGAGCGTACACCCGGTGGGTGGGGAAGAGCTGCGCGCATTACGCAAGTTACACCGTGAAGAAGTTGAGAACCGCTACGTGTTCGTGAGTGAGCGCGGTGCGCCGCTGTCGCACGAAGGGTTTTTGAAGATGGTGAAGCGCGCTGGTGTTGCCGCCAAGTTACCTTTCTCGGTGCACCCGCACATGTTGCGGCATGCCTGCGGGTACAAGCTCGCCAATGATGGGCATGACACCCGCGCCATACAACTCTACCTAGCCCCTTCTATTCACCGCGCCGCGTGACGGCCACGTTTTGGTGGCAGCGCGCGCGGCATCGGCCGGGTTGACGGCTGGCGAGTTTGGTGACGCTGGGGCACGCGTTGGTGGTTGTCGGTGAAGGGTTCGTGCGGCGCTTGCCGCGTCGCTCACGGCGCCTGCGGGCAGAGCCGACAGGCGATCAGGGCGAAGGCATCGGCGTGCGGCAGGTGAACTGGGAATGACAGCTTGATCCTGGTTCGCAGCTCTTCGACGCGGCAGGCGATCTTCACCAGCATTGAGCGGATCGTGGCGAACGTTGCCCCGCGCCAGCGCGAGCGTTTCGGCGCCGCCAGCCGCACCGAGTGTAGCAGCCAGTAGGCGCCCTGGTGCAGGAACAGCCGGAACTGGTTGGCCTGCCAGCGGTGGCAGGCGGTCTTGTCGGAACGCGTATAGAGCTTCAGGTCCTTGATCAGGTTTTCCATGCGCGCGCGCGCGCAGTAGACCTTCTCGTAGAGCACCTTGCCGCGCCCAGCCAAGTTCGTAACGATGAAGCGCACATCGGTGCCGAACGCCGTTGCTTCAACGCGGGCGATCACCTTCTCCTCTGTCGACCACGAGCCCGCTGCATAGTCGAACTGATGGAAGCGGCGCACGCGTTGAAGCCCCGGCTTCCAGCGCCAGCGGCACTGCTCGGCCCAGGGCGCCGCCTTGGCTTCCAGCGTCCGGTTTGTCGGCAGGCCGAGGATGTAATCGCAGCCCGTTTTGCGCATGAGGTCAATAACTTCCGGCGCGCAGTAGTGGCCGTCGCCACGGATGAGAATGGCGACTTTCGGCCAGTGGTGGCGGATGCGGCGAATGACGTGTTTGAGCACGCGCGCGATCTCCGCGCCCGACGGCCGCTTGCCCGGCCGGATGAGCGACAGGATAGGCTTGCCCGAGTTCGCTTCGAAGATGTGGATCGGCTGGAAGCAGTGGCCTCCAGCGTGGGTGTTAAACAAGGCGAGCTGCTGGCCGCCGTGGACCAGATCATCGGTGTCGTCGATGTCGAGCACGATGGAGGACGGCGCGGTCGTATAGGTCCGGCAGAACAGATCGATCAACCCCATGCCGATACGGTAGAGGGCGCGCGTGTCGGCGAGGTTTTCGAGCCGCGAGATGGTGGGCTGGCTCGGCAGCCCGGAGCCGCTCTCAGGCGCGCGGTCAATGGCAATCTTCAGCGCCGGATCGTGGCGCAGCGTGTCGAGATCGTCGGCGTCCTCGTAACCGCAGGCGATGGCCATCATGCGCGCTGTGACCATGTCGGCGTAGGTGTGGGTGACGAGCTGCGGGCTACGTGCGTCGGGCAATGGGCCGGCGATCACTTCAGCGAGCCCGAACTGGCCGGCGGCTTCGCGGAGGATGACCACACCGCCGTTTGAGCTCAAGTTGCCGGCGTCTCGCGCGGCTGTGAGCTGTTTGCCTGCAACGGGTGACAGGCCGGGAAGAAAAGGAGTAGCTTGCATGGCGATGGGTGGTTGGTGTTCGGGACGGACTCGACACCCAAACCTTACGCCAGATCAACACGTTGGTCGCCACCCATCATCCAATCGTCCTGTCCGCCGTGAATAATTGGGGCTAGGACATAAGAACATCCAGAACACAGTCGGGTACACCCAGTTGAGTGCCGGGCGGTTCAAGGATTTTTGGGGGGATTAAGAGCCAGCGGCAACTAAGACAGTGGGCGTCTGTGTGGTATCGTAGCTACCATGTCGACATTCTTTTCAGATTATTTCGGTCTTGATCCCGCTATCATTGAAGCCCACAAGGCCTTCGATGTGTCGATCATCAACGACTTGCCACTCTTTATTGATCCGTTCCTGCTTTTCAACAGCGACAAGCAGGAATACCAAGACTTGCATGACGGAATAATTTCGTACCTCGTCTACTTGCGGGACAAGGCGGAGAGTGGTGTCGCCAGCGATGCTGAACTACAGCTCTGGTACTGCTTCCCCGAAGTGAAACAGAACTGGTTGGGCTTCTCGATCAGCGGAAATAGTGGCAGCGGCTTGGGACTTGATTTTGCTCGAGCGCTGCACGCGAACCTTCATCGAATTTTCCATGACTTCGGCGAAGAACAGATAACGACCGGCAGCCACCTCGAAAAGGTATGCTTGATTGCAAACGGCGTAGGAAGAGACAGCGTCAGTGACTTCACTACAAACCTGATCAAAGACTTCCTCTGCCAATACACACAGGACTTTGCCCTGAAGCATCTTGCGGAAGACCAAAGGCGCGAGGTTGCAGTCAACAACTGTCCGTCATCACAATCTTTGAGACCCGCTTGGCTCGATCTAGTGGAGGATCAGGATCATCTGGTGGGTTGATTTAAGCGGCTTGCCTTTCGTGTTGCAAGCGGCGTTGTTCGAATGTCTGTCGTTTGATCCTTTCTCTGTTCAATAAGATGGTTTGGCCGCGCCCGAAGTAGACGTCGGCGGGTGTAAGATTGCCGAGGCTCTCGTGATAGCGGCGGTGATTGTAGTGCCCGACGAAGTCATCGATCTGGGCTTCCAGATCACCGGGCAGATAGTAGTGCTCAAGCAGGATGCGGTTCTTGAGCGTCTGGTGCCAACGTTCGATTTTGCCTTGGGTCATCGGATGGTACGGCGCACCGCGAATATGCTTCATGTCATGCTCTGTCATCCAGTCGGCAAGATCTCCGGCGACATAGCTTGAGCCGTTATCCGAAAGCAGGCGCGGACGATGCCGGACGTCAGCTTGGTCGAGCCCTGATGCCGCCAGTGCCATCTCCAACGTGTCCGTGACGTCGCCGGCTTTCATCGTCGAGCACAGCTTCCAAGCCACGATGTAGCGCGAGAAGTCATCGAGGATGGTTGACAGATAATACCAACCCCAGACGTTGACCTTGAGATACGTAAAGTCGGTCTGCCACAACTGGTTCGGCGCCGTCGTCTTGTCCTTGAACTCATTCGCCGCTTTCATAACGATGTGAGCTGGCGACGTGATCAGGCCATGCGCCTTCAGAAGCCTATAAGCACTGGCTTCCGAGACGAAGTACGAGCGCTCGTCGGTGAACGTAACAGCCACTTCGCGAGGCGATAGTTCAGGCTTGTCCAGCGCCATATCGATGATCTCGCCGCGCACGTTGTCAGGGATGCGGTTCCAGGCCGGGCGTTTCGGTCCTGCCCGTCGGTCTTCGAGACCAGCCTCGCCGAACCGGCGATAGAGATCGTACCACCTGTAAAATGTCGGTCGTGAGACGCCGATCTTGGCCAGCGTCTGTTTGACCGGCAAATGCGATCGCTCGACGATGCGAATGATCTCAAGCTTTTCAGTTGCGGGATACCTCATATATCGCTGTCCCCATCCCCGATCATGCTTTTTTTAAGCAGCCGGTTTTCGAGCAGGACATCAGCCAGCGCCTCTTTAAGGTCACCCATCTCACGGCGCAGATCCTTGACTTCACCGGATGTCGCCTGGCGCTCGGTATCGCCCGAGAGCCGCTTCTTGCCGGCTTCGAGGAACTCCTTCGACCATTTGTAGTAGAGGCTCTGCACGATCCCTTCGCGCCGGCACAGCTCGGCGATGGAATACTCGCCGCGCAGCCCCTCCAGGACAATGCGGACCTTTTCTTCGGAACTGTATTGCTTGCGTGTTGCCCGGCGGATCTCGCGGACATGTTCTTCTGCCGACGATTGCGGCCCGGATTTCGATCTCATCTTCGCTCCATAATGGCTACGATGACCTCAAAATCCTCCTCTCAGATTCGCATCAACTTGTCTCAGGGTTGCTGACGGCAAACAGTCAACAACGCCCGGTTCAACTACGTTACGCAGTCATGGGAACGTGGGCGGTATCAACTACCCTGGGTCAACGGAGACTTCGTGATTCTGACACCAAAGGACATGCTTACGCGGGATGAAAACTGGATAAACCGCCGCGATCTGGTCGACAAGTTTGCGAGCATCCCGGTTGCCATACCTGACGCCGCGTTGCGAGCGCAGGTTGAAAATTACTTTCATTCTGTTCTTGTGCGACCGAAAGGCCGAGATCCCAACAAGAAGGAACGTGACGACGCAGCAGTGCGTACAATCTTGCAGTACCCTCAGTTGATTGATTATTACATTCGTCTGAAAGAGGAGCAGGGAGAAGACGCTCAGAACATTAGCTCGCAAAAAGTACAGCTAACCGAGCGGCTCTTCATCCGGCAGCTTAAGACGCTGCAGCAGTCTCTCCTCAGCGAGACCGAATTCTACCAACACAGCGGGAACACGTACCATGAGGCACACGCTCGCTTGGCCTACCTAAAGGATGTCATCGAGAATAAGGGCGGCCACAAAATTTTCTATGACCAAGATCAGCCTATTCAGAGAGAAAAAGACCTTCACATTCTATATCGACTTGTTTGGTTCGGTTCGCCATCCGATCCAAGTGCTGAGGTGAATGACGGTCGTGGGCCGGTCGACTTCAAGATCTCGCGCGGTGCACAAGACAAGACACTGGTCGAAATGAAGCTCGCGAAGAACACGCAGCTCAAACGCAATCTGCAAAAGCAAGTTCCGATCTACCAAAAGGCGAGTGACGCAACCATGGCCATCAAAGCGATCTTGTTTTTCACATACGATGAGTGGCGTCGTGTGGCTGGCATACTGAAGGAGTTAGATCTTGAAGGTGATCCCGATATCGTCCTGATCGACGCGCGAGCCGATAACAAACCGTCAGGGTCAAAAGCATAGTAGACGATTGGCTCTTTAAGGGTCGTTTTCGAACCAGTCTAGCACACATCAAAAAAACCCCAGAAAATGGGGGTCGAGTGTCCACATTTTTGATACACCGTTTTACAACCAAGCTAGGTGAAGGGAGATCGACCGCGTGAGGTTTGCGATCGCGTGTCGTGGTTCGTGTGGAGGCTGACAGTAGGATGCGAACAGCACCGGTCGTATTCGCTGGCCTGCTCTTAGGTGTCGGCGTGCTGGGTTGCGATGATTCCGCCGAACGAGCGAGGCGGGAAGCAGAAATGAAAAAAGCATACAATACGCCAGGAACGGTGAAATCCGTGCATGCGCCCAATTGTGGCAACGCCATGTATGGTGGCTGGTCGTATCCACTAAAGCTAGTGGGAAGACCGATATCTTTCGATGCGCGCGGTGATGTTCAAGTACGCTATGGCGACTTCTGGGAAAATCTCAAGGTCAGCAAGACAGCACGGACATTTGTCAGCGGGCCTGAGGCAATTCGGTTCTGTGGCGGCGGCAAAATTCCCCTGACCTGGGAGTGACGACGGACGCTAGCGACGCTTCCACTTGAGTTGGACTGGGTGATGGATCGCGTCAGTAAATTTAAAGATGGGGCTCTTCATGGGGAACAGCGCGCAAAACCGTAGCTTGCCGCTCGTTGGCCGATTGGGTAATCGTTCGTTGTACTGAATCCAAACACCATGCTCATCACGGTATTCGACGAGGATAGGGCCTCTGGAATTGTAACCCTCAAAGCTGGCATGGCGCGGTACATCTAAAAACTCCCAAGCCTGACCACACCGCTGCACTCGAAGTGATGGCCGCACAGACGCCTCGAACTCGACCTTGTGTCTTATGCGCTGCGCTCGTTTCTCGTCCATCGTGTGCCACTTAAGTGAGAGCCATTTGCCGGCCACATCTTCGTCACGGTGTGCCGGATCTTTCTCACGAGCGCACAACCTAAACTGGGTAGCGAAGAAGCCAGCGTCTTCATAGTCCTGCCATCTGCCTGAAGCACTTCGGTATTGCAGTTGCACTTGGCGGCCGTTGGCCCGGTGCGAGAAGACCTTACTGGGATCTTCTTTGGTGAGGTAAGCCCAACCGTCAGCCCCACCACATCGTTTCACGTAGATGCGATCAGGTAGCTTGACCAGTACTTTTGGTGCGGGCGGAACGGCTGGCGTATCAGTCCCATCTTGCTTACGAAATGCCGACTGCTCGGCAGTCATCAAGAAGTATGAACCGCCGAGTAAGCCAAAGAGGACGAGTAAGGCGAGCACAACAGGCACGGTCAACTTCCTAGGGTAAGCGTATCGTCACGGTCTGCCAACGTGAAGATCACCACGGAGCGCCTCTTACCCGTCGCCAGAGATTGCCCACGTAGAGACGGCTCGAGACAAAAAGCATGCGGCAAAACCGAGGTTCTCGCTTCGCCCAAGCGATCCACGCCCGTTCGTGATCGATGATTTCGAGCTCGTGAACAGCGCGTTGCTGCTCTGGCGTCAGCTTCATGGTTTCACCCCGTACCGGTCGGCCAGGCGGTCGCCAGCTTCCGATAATGAACAATTTTCCAGGGTCATGACAAGATCAAGAACGCTGCCGCCGCGCCGGCAGTCGCCGAAGCAGTACCAGGCGCGACGATCAGCAGAGACGACGAAGGCTCGCTTGTTCGATCCGTGATGGATCGGGCAGACGCCAGTCAGGCGGTTGCCGGAGACCTTTAGGGTGATGCCGTAGTGGGCGAGGGCGATGTCGATCGGCACGCTCGCCTTGATGTTGTCGAGGACTGTCATGGTTGTTGTTCGCTTCATTGCACGCACCATATCATTTTGATGATAGCCAATTGGCGCGGCGTCGGCGCAGTGCCGTCAAGGGCGTCAGGCGCAAGCGAACCCTTGACGGTCAAGCAGCCGTGGCAGGCTGATCGTGATCAAAATCGGTATAATGAAAGCATGACGAGTACGACCAAGCATCGACATTTCAAACTTGGCAGTGCTGAGACCCCGTATCGTGAACAAGAACGGGATCTCGCCATTGGGCTGTGGCTCGCGAAGCGGCGCTTCCTCGATGCTGATCAGATCTGCCGATTGGTCGAACCGCTCGAGGGTGGATCACACGCACACACGCGGACGCGATTGACGAAGATGTTCCGCAACCAATTGCTGGTGAAGCCCAACGGGCAAAAAGAGTATTGGGATGAGTGTGGCCGCCGGGATCATGTTTACGGCAACAGTTCGCGGATGGGAGCGAAGCTACAACGGCGTGACCTAGCGCCGGCCGGGCGTCTTGATTGGACGCAACGAAACAAGGGGGCGAAGCGCGATTTCGTCGAACACACCGTTGAGACGAGCGAACTCATGGTGACGTTTGAAACCACGGCGCGAAACTACCAAGGCTTTTCGGTTCATGAAGCCGATGAGCTGCTCGTCGATCTGCCGGAGCGCACGCAAACAATCGAGCGGCCGTGGTTTTTTGAAGCAACGCCACACGGGTTCCCAACGAAAGGCAAAGGTCGGGTGCGTCCCGATGCAGTCCTTAGTGTAAGACAAGACACTGTCGGCAAACAGATCAGCAAATATTTCGTAGCGGAGGTCGATACAGCCAGCATGCCGGTGGTGCGGGGCGAACAACTCGAACGGAAGTTAAAAGCCGCGCTGTTAGATGAGCGCGACGCGGCAGGGAAGTCACAACAACTTACCGCCAAAGCCCGGGTTGATGAGGCGCGGTATAAACTCCTCTTGCATAACGCAACCGCCAACCAGCGATCGTTCCTCCACAAATTCACGACGTACTTCTGGGCATACAAACACGGCTGGCATAAAGAGCATTTCGGCTGGCCCGCTCTGCGGGTGTTGGTCACCACGCGCAACGTCAGTCACCGCGATCGTATGATTGAAGCGTTGCAGTACGTCACCGGCGGGCAAGCGCCTGACTTGTTTTTGTTTTCAACTTTCAACGAAATCCGACAGTGCGACGACATCTTTAGACATGAGTGGTTGAACGGGGCAGGGAAACCGGTCGCGATCCTGGGGAAGAAGTAGACGGGTTGACAAATAACGAAACTGTTTTAGTCTGTATACAAATAAACATCCTTTGGGTTCTTCAAAACCTTCTGTGCGTCAGCAGTTACCTGAATGGTTCGGGTGGCTGCAAAGCTCACGGAAGGGATTGTACAGTGGAAACACCTGGTGAGAGGCGCGAACGCTGGCGGTTAGAAGAAGCGCTGAAGGAAGTGAAAAAAATGTATCCCGATGCGCATCAGAAGGTGTTGGAAAAGGCGATCCGCGACAAGATGACGGCGCAAGCGCTGAAATCGGTTGGGATTGATCCTAACAATTACGGCATCAAAGATGACACCGACCTGTACGGTCATCGGAAGTGACATCACCAAGACGGAAGGCCGCATCCTTCGGGGTGCGGTTTTTTTATGTGTCGTCGTCGGGATTGTCGTCGTTCTTGGGAAACGGAACGATGTTGTCGCCCTCGGGAGTGACCTGTTGCTCCGGGTCAATAAATTCTTCGGGTTCATCGTCAGAGACATCACGGCCGACTGTTGGATCGCCGGGCATGGGCATGAAGTCCAGACGTTCACGAATGACGTGCCTACGTCGCTTGAGTTCGCGATCGACGGCGATGGTGGAGATGACGGCCGGGTCGGCGTCAAAGAGCGCTGCTTTGAAGTCGGCAATCACCTGGTCGCCCACGGGCGGGGCTTCGATGGTCGGGACAGCGAGGCGGATGGCGTCACCGCGATTAACCGATACAAAAAAGTGACGCGCCGGTAGTTGGCGGAAGGCCAACGCGGCGGCGTAGCGTACCGTCTCAAGCGGATGCACGCCCGACACCATGTTTTCGAATTCGGGTTTAAGCGTCTCGCTCGTACCCGTCGTGTTGGAGCTGTTCGTGGATGCGGTTTGCGACGATGTTTCAGCGGTTGAGTAGCCGTGAGAGGAGCTCTCAACCGTACCCCAACCCTCCATGTCGGAATAGCCAGCGGAGGTCGCCTGACTTGCGTGTTCGATAACGATGGGCATGCCGTTGGCATCAACCCCCGTTACGGTTTGCCCGAGCGAACCCGTCGAACCCGTAGAACCACCGGCACTGGTTGAGTGGACGGTGGCCGAACCGGAAGATACCTGCTCGCCAGTAGATTTGGCCAACATGAGCGCGGCGGCTTCGCCGTCGCTGTGTGAAGCAGATTTCAGGGAAACGGTTTCAAATTTGCCAGTGTGGGTTGGCCGGATGGTGGCTTGCACCGGTCGTTCGAGTTCGAGGGCCACCATGTTATCGACCATGATCTTGGCTTCCTCGATTTCGAGACCACCAAAGACCGAGTAGATGTTCGGGTTGGTCAGGACGGCGTTGTAGATGTCGTCACCAGCTTTCCGTAGTTGGCCGAGGCGCTGTAGCGCGAGGACGAGCGACAAACCTTCTTTGCGAGACGTATCGAGAATGGTGGCCACGTCACCAGACAAATAGTCGGCGGCTTCATCGATGTAGAGGAAGAAGCGGCGGTCGTGATGCTGGCGCAAGGAACAGAGACGGGTAAATTCCCGCATCAACCAGGTACCCATTAGGAGCGAGACATCACGGTCGACGTTGTTCCCATCCGGGGCGATGTTGACGAGGAGAATCTCGCGGTCATCCATGACGCGCCGGAGGTCAAGCGGTTCACCACCGCCGGAGAACATACGTTTGATAGCGCGCTTGTCCGTGAAGCGGGCAAGTCGGTTGAGAGGCCCCATGACTTGCTGCAGGTAGTCGCGCCGACCGGCGGGGGTTTCGGTCAAGTCAGCGAGACCCTCGAGGGCGATTTGTGCGTCGGAGTTCGATAAGTTGGCAATGAAATCACGGCGGAGAAAATCAGGATCTCCCGCGCGCCCAAAAATCTGTCCAACGTCAGCAAGGGTTAAGTCGTGCTGGAAGAGGCCGACGAAGATAGCCCGAAGCAGTCGATAAATGAGCGGCTTTTCAATAAATGGTTCGTTCCACACTCGCTCAAAGATCTGCATAAGTGTGTCAGCCAGAACGTACGGATCGGGGTCTGGAGTGTCAGGTGGCACGTAGAACGGATTGAGCGAAGTGACGTGAGCCGGATCAGAGAGATCGATGATGCGTACGGTACGAAGTTCGTCGAAGCCCTCGGCTTTGATCCAGCGCAGCAGGTTGTTGAAAACGCTATCGGGGTTACGGCCGTGGGGGTCAATCACGCAGACGCCGTGACCCTTGCGGATGTCATGGCGAACGTGGTGTTCCATAAACCGGCTTTTGCCGAGGTTGCTCGCACCTATGATGAGCTCGTGGGCGATGCGTGCTTTGTGATCGACGCGGTAGGGGACGTCAAAACCATCAAAGCCAATCGGGAACGAAAGATCGAAATGCGAGAGCGGACTAGAGACAGCGAGTGATGTAGCTTGGCGTCGCTCATCGTGCTCCTGACGCAAGCGCTTCATCCGTTCGCCGGGCAACTCGCCAGAGGGAGACATCAGTCTTGGCTTTTCTCTATGAGGTGCATGATGCGCTCGTAGCTCTTGAAAGCATCAGCCGTAATCCACCCACCGTTATCGGTGGTCAAGGATTGTGCGAGCTCTATCCACCCTCGAACGGATTTTGGTGCGCGCGACATTCGCTTGACATGTTCAGTCACCAGGCGGGTGTGCACGTCACGAAAGATCCGTTGGTCTTCGTTCCAGTCGTCGTCGCCGATCCAATTGGTGAGATATTCTAAGTAGTCAATCGGGCTGGCGCTGCTCTTAGCTGCCGCGTTGCCTGGTGTATCCACGACTGCCAGCTTGTCCATAAGCAACTGAAGATCGTATAGGGCATTCTTCGCTTTTTTGTCGGCCTTGGTTACAGCCTCTTCGGATTTGGCTGCCTTCAGCTCTGTTTCGGCCTCGGTGATGGCAGCGAGCAGGTATTCGGATTGTTTGAGTAGCGCTTTCTGCACGTTTGCTCGGGTTCGGCCAAGATCGCTTTTTTCGTCGAGCCGGCCGTCTAAATCGGCTGAGGCGTTGATTGCACGTCGCTTGGCTTCCGCCTGGTCGGCCTTCGCGTTATCAATAATTGCGTTTTGGATCTGAACCGCTGCTTCCACCTCGGCCCCCCGAAGCCTGACGGCCTCCTCGACCCGTGCGGGAATAGAACCACTCATACCGCGTTCAAAATCGAAATCGTTTCGCGCTTTCATCGTGCCGGCATCGGCTTCTGCGATGCGCTGCCTGCTCTCGGCGAGCGAAACCAGGTACTTGGCGCTCGCTGCGTGAATGCGGGTGCGAAAGTGATCAGTAACGGATCCAGATCGCCGCACCACCACCGGCTGTTGGGCGATGTCTATGGGTTGCGGTAATGACCGATCATCGTCCTTGTTCCTGCTCATGTTACGACCTCGGTGGCAATGGTGGTGGCGACTTCCCGAGCGCTTCAGCGATCATCCGTTCTTCTTGCGTCTGGCGGGCCGCCTTGGCGGTGGCGGCCGCTTGCTCATACCGCTCGCGAGTCTTCTGCGCCCAAAATTCTTTCTGTTTTAATTGCCACTTCGCTATCCCTGGAAACACCATGGCGAAAAACGGATTTGGCGCGTCCTTCGCGCTTACCTCGAGGTCATCCATCACGGCTTTGAGGTCAAAGGGTTTGCCGGCGGGCGATCGCTCAACCTCCATCAGGGCGGGAGGCCGCATGGCAAAGTAGAGAAAATATTTGATCAGGCCGACGACGCCGTAAAAGAGTAGAAATGGCGACGCCAGGGCCATGACGATCAGCAAAAGCAAGGTGAAGATCATTGCCAGAAATCCGAAGAACTTCACTCCGGTTGTGTCGCCAAGTGCCTGTTGCACGGCGTGTATGGCGTGGCCGTCGTTAGCAACGTAATAGACGAGCGTCACAAACAATATGGCGCCGATGATGCTGCCAAGTAGCATTGCGACGAATTTGCCGTCGTCGTCGCCTTCAACTTCCGAGCTCACACCGAGGGCGACGAGGTAGGCGGCGACCGCGCCAATCACTTGGCCAGTTAACGCGAAGAAAATGAAGCCCGTCACACCAGACGAGCCCGGCACCGTCGCCGGCCCAGAAATGTAGATAATGAACAAGTAAACGAGGACACAGAACACGGCGAATTTGAAGAGCGGGTGCATGGTGGTACCGAATAGTATTTGATGTAAAATAACCGGCGTCAGGTAACCAAGAAAAAGCCCCCACCGCAAGCGGATAGGGGCTCGGCCGCTCAATATTCCGGCGGCGTGAAGATCGACAGAACACGATGCGTGCCGTGCCACTGTGCCGGGTCAACCGGCAAGCGGGGATCTTCGGCCGCCTGGTAGTCGATCTTCCAGCAGACGCGCACACCATCGATCGAGACGATCCCGAAGTCGTGCCGGCCGGAAGGGTCGGTCTCAGGATCGCCGGGCTCATCGGCCTCGACGGCACTCTTAACGGTGCTGACAAAGACTGATCCGCGTGCTTGAATGCGGGCTGAAATCGCGACATGCCCGCCGATGCCGCGCCGCCGAAACTCATCATTGAGTGTAGCGATGCGGGCGTTGCACTCTTCCTGTGTCATGGTTCTACTCCTTTACATCCGTGACGCAGTGCCGGGGGTGGACTGCAATTCCACCTCCGGCTCACACCACCGATCAGGCCACCCGCAGCAGGATGTCATCTATCGCCCGCGCCACTTTACGACGTGGACGGGTGAAGTTTTCACGTGCAGCATTGATGACTTTGTGCGCCCGTGGCCGGCTTGCCTTGGGGTAGGGCGCACACTCCACCCGCAAGCTGCCGGCGCGATCAAAAGTCTTCGTGTACGCCGTAAAGGCCGGCAGATCCGTGAGCGCTTCAGTGCTCAAGGGTTCGAATTCGCGGGCGAAATATTCCGCATCCGGCGCACCGACGCGGAAGATGACCATCGCGCCGGCGTTGCCGGCCACCGCATCGAAGATCTCCTCCGGCGCTTGCGATCGGTACTGGCCGGCCAGCGTCAAGTTGACGTGCATCTTCCGAGCCTCTGATAAGAGGCTCGCAAAGCTCGAAGTCGTGAAGTTGGCGAACTCGTCAACGATCACACCAAAATCCGCCCGCTCGGGTTCGGGGGTATCGATCCGGCTCATGGCGGCCAGTTGAATCTTGGTGATGAGGAGTGAGCCCAACAGGTTCGAGGCTTCCTCACCAATCACGCCTTTGGCAAGATTGGCAATGATGATCATCCGGTCGTCCATCGCCTGGCGGAGATCAAAGGTGCTCTTGGTTTGGCCAATCACGTTCCTGATAACAGGGTAGACCAAGAACGCCTGGATGCGGGACAAGACCGGCGCGCTGGCTTCGGCGTTGTACCGCCTCGAGTTGTTGGCAAATTCGACTTTCCAAAACCGCAACACGACGGGGTTGGTGACGTGGGTCATCACCCGAGCGCGGAAGCGCTCGTCGGTGAGCATCAACGGCAGATGCACAAGCGTCATGCCGGGCGCATCCAAGAGCGCCAAGATGGAGAAGCGCAGATAATGCAAGAGCCGGGGCGTAGCCTCCGGCGACAAATCGAAGATGTGTGAAAAAGCGGCGATGACCGCGGCGGCCGCGGTCGGGCGAGCGGTCGGCGCCAGGTCGGCCAACAGATTGAGACCAGCGCAGTGATTTTGGTCGGCAGGATTGAAATAGATCGTCTGGTTCGTCCGTGCCTTTGGCACGAAGTCTAAGAGGGAAGTCGCGAGATCCCCGTGGGGATCGAGGACACAGAGACCAGCGCCGGCTTCCATGTCGCGCATCGCCAGGTTAGCAAGAA
Source organism: Alphaproteobacteria bacterium BRH_c36 (assembly GCA_001516065.1). Taxonomy (GTDB): domain Bacteria; phylum Pseudomonadota; class Alphaproteobacteria; order Rhizobiales; family Hyphomicrobiaceae; genus Filomicrobium. The sequence goes on along the minus strand of LOEV01000180.1, from coordinate 13,048 downwards.
AGGTCGTCTTGCCCGCGCCGGACTTCCCGAAAACCGCGACGTGTCGGCGACGTGCTTCAAGGGACAAATGGACAGAGCCATAGATCGCTTGGCCCAGGTAAAAATGCGCTGCACTCATACTTGTGAGCGGACATCCACGCGCCTCGGTAAAACGGGTCTTTCGTCGAGCAAGTCCATGTGGGTACGAGGACAAACACGATGAGGCGTCAGCCGACTGGTTGGTCAAACTGCCGCGCGGTGATGCCGGCTCAAAAGAACAAACGAGTTCCTGTTCGCATTGTATCAGCGCAAGCGAAGTTCGCGCTGAAAGTTATGCACCACGTGTCAACTATCGCGTCTCAGGATCGCGGGATGTGTGCCAGACGCGGATGATTTCAATAAAGTCGTCGTTGATCGCGTAGGTGAGTATCACGCGCGTCTTTGGGATGTAGCGATCGTAGGTATTCGTTTGTGGGTCGAAGGTGGCAGCCCTTGGCAGCGTGAGAATGTGTTGCTGCGCTAACTGCACCCGAGCGGCCAACCCGCGCGCTACTTCGGGCGCATTTTGCTCAAGATAATCGAGCATGGCAGACAGCTCAGCAAAGGCTTCGTCCGTCCACCGGATAATCATACGGCTGGGTTGTAGCGTTGTAAGAGCGCGGTGATTTGCTCAGCCGGCACGTAAGTACGCGGCCGGCTCATCCGCTCGGCGATGATGGCCTGGTCTTCAGTTGATCGAGCCGGCGGCAAAACGCCTTCCTTCGCCATCGCGAGGATTTCCTGGGCGATGACAGTCTGCTCGGCGGCCGGCAGTTTTTTGGCGGCTTCGATCGCTTCATCCAGCGTTGGTGTAGGTCGCGTGTTCATAAGCGCAGTCTATCACACGAGAGGCCAGCCGCGCCACCCGGCTCGGGGTTTGAAGAAGCCGCAGGAAACGAAAACTTGCGGAAAGATGCGACGTGTTCCGCTTCCGGGGGTAGTCCCGACGATTTCGACCGTTTGCCAATGGCTCTTCGTGACCCACTCCAGACTCAGTGCCGGGGCTCAACACATGTGTTGCGTCGAGCGCGAACGAACGGCTCAGCGCGTGACGCGCTGCAATATTTCCTTCGCGACGGCCTGTGCGTCGGGAATGTCCGCTTGAACCCCGAGACCCGTTTGGTTCTCGTTTTCACTGAGGTGTCAAAGTGAGACATCATGCCATCCTGGGGCTGACATGCGCGGGATGTCCGCTTCGGAGATCCAATAACGGAAGGTCGATCCAGACTCAAATCGGTCGATGCCGACTCTGAACCACCATCGCGGCGCCGCACGAGCTCATTTGTGGCGAGCAATAGGGCGATTCAAATCGCAGCGAAGCTCATTCGCGCTGTTGCGCGCTTTTTTGACGGTATCCGAGCAAGAATAGCAGCAGGAAATCACCCCTGTGGTGTAACCAGCGCGGTGTGTGGCAGATCTAATGTCCAGCGGACTCCGGTTGATTCAAACTCGTAGACTGTATGGCCAAAAACGGCTGCCGGTACGATTTGTTCTAGAATTCGCCGCCCAAACCCACTTTGAGTAGCTTGCACCACCGGCGGGCCGTCTGATTCATTCCAAGATAATTGCAAGCTTTGCCGCTTATCGTCGATGAATTTCCAGGCAACCCGCACCTTCCCTTCGGAGACCGACAGAGCCCCGTACTTCGTGGCGTTAGCGGCCAATTCGTGCAGGGCCATACCGATATTATGCGCTGCGGTCGGGTTCAACCAAACGTCCGGCCCGTTGACTTCAAGTTGCGGTCGCTCAAGGCTCACAAACGGTGCAAGTTGTCCGACCACCAACTCGCGAACGTCCATTCCGACCCAGTCGGTATCGACCAGCCGGTCAATCGAAAAGCAAAATGAGTTGAGGCGGCCGGTGAACATTTTTTCAAATTCAGCCATCGTCTCTGCATTTCGCATGGTCTGACGCGCGATTGCCTGCACGATTGCGACCATGTTTTTCATTCGGTGCTGCGCTTCTCTCATGTCGAAGCGTAAGGATTCAAGGCTCGTCGCGGGACCATCGGAATCGATCAAAATGATGGGGCTGTGTTCCACCGTTCGTTTGCCCCGTGGGGGATCAGCCATAAATCGCGGTTCTCGTTTCAACGCGGCCACCCAACTTTTCTCTGTTTCGACGCTGTCGGAATAAATAGCGCCGTCGTGGTTAGACGCGCGGAAGCGAGTTGCCTCCCGCAATGATCTTGTCGATCAGATCCGCAACGTTCTTATGAAGCTCGCCGTCCTTTGAGCTTAAACTTTGCTCATGATGGGCTGCTGCAGCGTCAGCCAAGACGCCTCGGGCATCCGCCTCACTCAGCACCTTGAGATCGCGCATCGCAATCAACATCGATTCGCAAATGGAGAGCGCCGCGTGGCCCGAGACGGAGGTGTCTGGCAGTTTCGCCATGTCATCCAACTTTCACTTATGTGCACCAAAGTCGTGCAGTCTTTGATCTTTCCGTTTGGGACGCACGGACGCCCAGCAGGCAACTTGCCTTTTTGTCCATGGCTGGAGTAGGCCGCCCGTGTTAGGCTACAAGTTCCGATATGATGAATTTCATTTACGCAACATCGGGAAATGTCTGCTGTTTTTGCCACAAGAGTTCCACCTTACACCCAGGCTTCCCTTCCTGAACTAATCCCGGTTAGCGAAAGACCCGGTTTGGAACGCCATAATCGAGTACTGGCAGTGCAGGGCCAATCAAGTTTGGAGAGACACTGAATGGAGGAGGCGAAATTCGAAAGCGCACTGGCGAGGAAGCTCAGTTCCTTCATCAAACTGACGCCGGATGAGCTTGGCGTTGTGGCAGATCTTCAGTCGAAGTCGGTCAAGATCAAACGCGGAAAAGAGCTGACAGCGGAAGGCCAAGCGAACGGTAGGGCCATCATCCTGGGTTCTGGATGGGCTTGCAGTTATAAGATCATGCCAGATGGTGCTCGCCAGATCATCACGTTCCCGATTGCGGGTGACTGTGTCGGGGTGCGCAGTATTCTATTGCGGACATCGGATCATTCGCTTTCTGCGTTGACCGACGCGACTGTCAGTACCGTGGAAGCGCCTCGCCTGCTTCAGGTACTGAATGAACACCCCCGTGTCGGAGCAGCACTGATGTGGGCGACTTCGCGCGACGAAGCAATGGTGGTCGAACATCTCGTGAGCATCGGCAGACGGAACGCATTGGAGCGCACTGCGCATTTTTTCATGGAACTTGCGGAACGCCTGACGTTGGTGGGGCTAGCCACTTCTACCGAATTCAAGTGTCCTCTGAATCAGTATGTACTCGCGGACGCGCTTGGGCTCAGCGCCATCCATGTCAACCGGGTGCTACGCCAACTCCGCGAACGCGACTTGATGACCGTGAAATCAGGCAAAGTCATCATTCACGATTTGAGCGGCCTGTGTGCATTGGCCGGATACCACAAAATGGACGGCGGCCGGACGGCGATCGAATAAAACACCATCTTGTGAGACTCAATGCACTCCGCATGTCCCGGCGACAGGCTCATGCTACGACATTTCCGTCGGGACTAATGTGCATCAGCATCACTAAGATTGCGAACTGCTAAACATGCCTCAGGCCGCCGAATAATCGGCGGCCCTGATACGCGCCCCAATTTTCGCTAGAATTCGTGCCGTGCACGAGTCGCCCGCAACAGCGGCGCGACATCTAACGGCTTGGGGCCGTGATAGTAGGATTTGCATCATGTCCACTGAACAGAACAAGTCAGCGCCTGCCGCCGAACAGATGAAGACCGTAAAGGCTGCTTGGGATAAAGCACCGGCGGGTCCGAAGAAGGACATTGCCTTCAAGCATTATCAGGCTGCCGAAAAGGCGCAAACGGCAAAGAATGACGCCGAGTGCGTGAAAGAGTGCGAAGCGGCAACGCGCGCTCTTGCCTGAGAGTCTTGATCTCTCAACAAGTGATGCTCCCCCGGCTCCTTTGCCCGGGGGAGCAGACGCCAACATCGTCTCGACTTTCACGGAAAGTGATCGCTTCATGAGCCGTCTCCATGTCCACCCTGAAATCCACCTTGTCGAGCGCATCGGCTGGCTGCGCGCCGCAGTGCTGGGTGCCAACGATGGTATCGTCTCGACGGCGAGCTTGATCGTTGGAGTGGCCGCCGCTGCCGCCAAGCCGAGCGACATCCTTATTGCCGGCATTGCCGGGCTGGTGGCGGGTGCCATGTCGATGGCAGCCGGCGAGTACGTCTCGGTGAGTTCGCAGTCGGACACGGAGCGGGCGGATCTGGCACGCGAAACGAAGGAATTAGCTGAGAATCCAGCCTTCGAGCGGAAAGAGCTGGCAGAGACCTATGTCAAGCGTGGTGTCGAGCCGGATCTTGCCCTTAAGGTCGCCGATCAGTTGATGGCAAAGGACGCGTTAGGGGCTCACGCACGTGACGAACTCGGCATATCTGAGTTCACCACCGCCCGGCCGGTGCAGGCTGCGCTCACGTCGGCGGCAACGTTTGGGGTCGGTGCTGCTCTGCCACTAATGATGATTTTCATCTCGCCCGCGCAATGGCTGATTCCGAGCGTATCGATCGCGTCGCTGATCTTTCTCGCTCTCCTCGGCGCTGTCGGGGCAAAGGTCGGCGGCGCAGATATTCTGCGCGCAACGGCCCGTGTCACATTTTGGGGAGCGCTGGCGATGGCCCTCACCGCCGGCATCGGGAAACTTTTTGGAACCGTCGTGTGATGGGCCGATATAAAAATTTGTAGTGTTGACGTCACCTAGTTCTCTACCTCTCAATCGAGTCGGCGATTGCCTCCAGCGCGTTGGGATCAAGAATCGTCACAAGGACGCCTTGCTCCAACAGAATGATTCCTTCCACCCGCAATCTGCTGAGCGTCCGGCTGACAGTTTCAATGGTCAGGCCGAGATAATCCGCGATGTCGGCACGCGTCATTGGAAGAACGAGACTGAGGGCAGGTCCTCTAATTGTTCGGTTCCTATTGGCCAGCATGAGCAGGAACTTTGCGATCCGTTCCTTCGCGGAGCTTTGGGTAACCGAGATCATGTGCTCTTCGGAAGCCGCCAGTTCTTGTGACAGGGCTTCATAAAGCGATAGTCCGAGTTCGGGTGTGTCCTTGATATGATTTTCTAACCCTTTGATTGGGAGGCAGCGCAGGCGGGAGCGCTCCGTCACCTGTGCATGATTTCGATGCCGACCAATTGTCCCAAGTCCGAGATAATCTCCTGGCTGCGCGAAGGCGACGATATGACGGCGGCCGTCGACCAGCGTGCGATAAACGCAGACGTGTCCGGCCTCAATCTTGTAGACATGGGTTGCCCGGTCACCGGCGGAAAACACATGCTCTTTACGCTCCAGAACACGGCTCTGACATTCCATCACGCACGCAGAGAATGTCTTCCCGACGCCGCTCGGTTGTGGCCTGGGCGCGATCGAATTCGCGTGTTTTGAAGTTGTCCGTACGATGGCAAGCATAGCCTGGACTCCTGAAGTTTGGTGACCTTGCCTTTCAGGAGCATGAATTAGCGTCCCTCAGCCGGCTTTTCTGCAATTCTGGCTGCACTTCAATCTGCGTTCTACGACCTGCTGTCAGAGATGCTGGTTGGAAGTTAGCAAAGGGGGCAGCGAGCCTCGCCCGCTGCCCGGCCAAGTTATTTCTTGGCCTGGATGGTACTCTTGTCGTGAGCGTCGGCAGTCGACTTCTGAGCCGTATCACAGCAGCCTTTCGCCTTGCCTGAACTCTCCACTGCGGCGGTATGATCGCCCTTGGTGTGGAGTTGAGCTGTCGTCTCGTGAGCTGTCGCGGCCGCTTTATGGTCTTCTGCGGCTTTGGTGTGGGTTGCAACCGGCATGAAATTGTTCCTCGCGGGCTTTATTGCCCACGTCCATAGATGCGCAATAGCGAAGATAATGGCAGGTTCGGAATCTACTCAGATTGACTGAGCAACGTCGCCGTATCCTAAGCCGACATAGCAAAGACACAGGCAATGAAAGGCGACAGGGAAAATGCAGCATCAGGTCGGGGGGACCTGATGCTGCTCAGGAGGGCGCGCGCATCTGGTAAGCCAGATTACGGAGTCTGCAACACGGGGGGAGAACTGCAGCTGTCACCCTCTATGACCGACAGGAAGGGATAGCCTGTGGGTCGATGCAACAAAGACAGTCAAAAAGAGCGCGCGTCGAGACTCGGAAAATACTCATAGACGCTACATCGCGATGACCCGGTAAATGGCCCTGTTCACGCGCGTCATGACACCGCTTGCAACGAACTTACAATTCAAATGCGTCCCAGAAGAACAAGCGCAACAACGATAATGAGAATAACGCCGACGAGTCCAACCCCGCCGTGACCGTACCCAAAGCCGTAGCCGCCGACGCGACCGCTGAAACCGCCAAGCAAGGCAATGACGAGAATGATGATTAGGATCGTACCGATCGGCATGAAACAACCTCCTGGTTTTCGGACGATTTTGAATGGGCCTGCGTGAGGTCATTCGGATTGAACTGGAGACCACAACGCATGGCTTGTTCAATTTACAGTCACGACCATCGCGGCCCCCCAGGTGCCGCATGCCCTTCAACGGCACCTGTGGAACTCAGAGCGATCCGCCATAACCACTTTAGCAAGCGCGGACCGGATCATTTGGCCCCACACGTGGTTTTTAGGTGCCCGGAATCGTTGCCGCCCTAACCTAGATCAGTATTCGGCGGTGGGATTGCGCTTTTCCTGAGCAGAATTTTCATCCTCAGAAGGCGGGTTAGGCTAGCCCACATCAGCAACAGCTTTGTCACGATGGGCTAGATTGTTGTTAGGCAGCCCGGCAAACCACCTGCTGCAACAGGATGAGTAAAACACTATGGCAATTCCGACCGACATGAACAGCATAGTCGCAGGCGTGGCCGCGCTGTCGATTTGCGAATCGTTGCTCCTCGCCATGGGCGATCTGAAAATCATGGATGAGACAGAGGTGATCGGTGTCATTGCAGATGCAGCGTCCGCCCATCGCGGCGTCGGCGAAAACCACCAGGATGTCGCCTTGAACAATTCGGTTGTGGTGCTGCTTGAGCGCATCATTGCCGGCGGAAACTCGGTCCGTCGAGCCTGAGCGAGAATCCTCACTGGCGCTCTTAAGTAGAGCAGCTCAACGATTCCACTGCGAAGCCGCGAAGCCACTCATCCAGAGAGGCGCTGCTGATGCTCGCCTTGTCCACCTTCGGAGAAAACTCCATGCCGATTTCAACTTGTCACATCCAACCGAGCAAACACCTTGCGACTCTACCCATGACTTCCACCGCTCTGGCACAAAGCTGTCTGCCACCTGCTCTCACCTCACCCAACTTGATTCCGCGCAGGAGGCCCGTGATCTTTGTCCTGGACGGCAATGAGAGCATCCGCAATTTGATCAGGGAGATCCTGGAAGACGCAGACTATTCAGTTCTGCTGTTCGCTGATTGCGAAACTTTTCTCGCGTCATACGTGCCCGAACGAGATGGATGTATTTTGGCCGACGCCGTCATGCCGAATATGGGTGGTATCGAATTACTCGAACATTTGCATCGTGATGATCAACAAATCCCAGTCGTGGTGATGACTGGAAGTGCTTCCGTACCCCAAGTGGTGCGAGCCATGAAAGCTGGCGCGCAGGACGTTATCGAGAAGCCATTCCGGCAGTGCGACCTGCTCTCCAGTGTCGACGCTGCTATTGAGCAGGCCCATTTGATTGCTGCACGCTCCAAGGGCCATCTCTCCGCCGCACGCCGCATTGCCGGCCTAACGTCGCGGCAGCATCAAATTCTCGATCTCGTCGTGGCAGGGCACCCAAGCAAAAATATAGCGGCTGATCTCGGCATAAGCCAACGCACCGTCGAAAATCACAGAGCAGCGATCACGAGGAGAACCGGTTCGTCATCGCTCCCGGAATTGGTGCGCACAGCTCTTGCCGCACTTTGAGGCAAGGCACGCTCGGTTTGGCTTGCGCCATCTGCGTCGCTCGAAGTGCGCCTGTTTAGAAGGCCAACCGTCTGAGAATTGGTCGCGGTTCCCAGATAAAGACATGTATCGAATCCCCCGGCCTTCAAGGTGCAAGACCATAGGTATTTTCCGATCCTATGCAGCTCAATGACAACCTGGGCAAATGGCTTTCAGACAAACCTATAGGAGTACAACACATGTTTCGTTCGCTCACACTCGCCGCAGCACTTGCCTCGACGTTCGCGCTGACGGCAGCTGCGCAAGACAAGCCCGCCGCTCCTGCCGAGAAGGCCATGACTCCGTCCATTACCATCAAGGCACCAGATGCCACTGCAATCAAATTGACAGCTGACGAGGCAAAGGGATGGGTCGGCAAGCCCGTTTACAGCAGTGATGACAAGAATCTTGGTGAAGTTGCCGCGTTCGCGCGGAGCAGCGACAACACGGTCACCGAAATGCACATTGATATCGGTGGCTTTCTCGGCATTGGCGAGACGCGTGTCAAGCTGACGCCGGCGCAGTTCAAGCTGCAGAAGGATCGCGTCGTTCTTGACGTGAACGCGGATGCGGCGAAGAACCTGCCGAAGGTCAAGAACTAATCACTGAATGGCTCCAGGGTGCCGGCCGCATGGCCGATGCTCTGGAGTTTGTTCCCAACATTTTCGTCGTGCGGTTCATCAAGTGGGCGAACGTAGCCTCCTGAAACTTTGGCGGTGCCGAATGTTAAGCGCATCGTGCGGACTGCATTCGTGGAGATTTACGGATGAACAAGTCGACCAGTCTCGAGCGTTCGCACGCGTCTCACGCCGCAGCGACTGACGAACGGCCCGAGCCTGCGACGTTGACCGAGATCAACGAATTTGGCGTCAACCCAGGCGCCCTTCGATTGCTATTTTATGCGCCAATCGGCCTCCCCTCCGATGCGCCGCTCGTCATTGTCCTTCACGGCGCCTCCCAGACTGCCCACGACTATGCACACGGAGCCGGCTGGCTGACGTTAGCGGACCGCTTTGGTTTTGCCGTTCTAAGTCCTGAGCAAACGCTCGAAAACAACGTGCTTCGCTGCTTCAATTGGTTCGAGCCTGCAGACAATAGCCGGCAAGGTGGAGAGGCATTCTCTATCCAAGAGATGGTGCGATGGGCGATCGATGTACATGCTCTGGACGCCAACCGCGTATTTCTGACAGGTCTTTCATCGGGCGGCGCCATGACGGCGGTGATGCTGGCGACGTATCCCGAGATGTTTGCGGCCGGGGCCGTGATTTCGGGTCTGCCGTACGGCGCTGCAGAGAACATGTGGGGCGCGGTGCGGGCCATGTCTCACGGCAATGGGCAGTCAAGCCGTGAATGGGGAGACAAGGTGCGGGGGGCATCGTCGAACAAAGGACCCTGGCCATGCGTTTCGATTTGGCATGGCGACAACGATTCGACCGTTCGTGTCGGCGCTAGTGACGACCTTATAAGCCAGTGGACCAATGTGCACGGGGTTGAAGGAGATTTTGTAGAGGTGTTGGCGGACGAAGGGCGTAGCCACCGCATTTGGCGCTCGGCCGACGGTCGGCCGAAGGTCAAGTCACACCGAATCAACGATTTGGCCCATGGAACGCCGCTGATGACTGAGGGTGCCGATGGATGTGGCACCGCAGGTCCTTTTCTTCTAGACGTCGGTATCTCTTCGAGTGCCGAAATCGCGAGGTCCTGGGGTATCGCGGACTAGCTGACGACTACATCACCAAATTATTAGTGCGTATTTCGTGACTTGAAGATAGCTCGAATTCTTCAATGCCGTAGGTAACCCTGCACCGTAGAAGCCGAAGTACCTGCTTCAGCGGAAGGGGCGACGCGAACCCGATGCGTGCAGCCGAATGCCTTGTCGGGTGTACATTCCTGTTTACCCCTTCGAGTGGTTGGTTAGGTTCTCCCAAGATCGTCTGCCCGACTTGTCCGCGCGGTGCGTCTCTAATCAAAGATCGGTTATAAAATTGATTGAAATCAGTCCGCGATGCGATGCGATGCCCTAGACTTTTTTGATCAGGTTCCAACCACCGGACGGTCATCACTCCGGAGGTGCAACGCTTAGTTTTGCCACGCCATCGCGGGTTTGATGCAAGGCTGAATAACGAAGGATCGAAAATGCATATCGAGGTCAGCACGGACAAAAACATTGACGGGAGCGAAGGCCGCACGACCTATTTCAAAGAGGTGGTGCAACACGCGCTCAACCATTTCGATAGTCAGGTCACGAGAGTGGAAGTGCACCTCAGTGACGTGAATGCTGGCAAGTCTGGGCCAGATGACAAACACTGCATGATTGAAGCCCGACTCGAGGGACGTCAACCCACAGCCGTCAACCACACGGCGGCAACCTTGGAACAGGCGGTCAAGGGCGCTGCCGATAAGATGAAAAATTCTCTTGAGAGTACCTTAGGTCGCTTGCACGACGATCATTGACCACGCGCGCTGCGCTTCAGCAGTAGCAGAGAGCCGACGCAAACTATTAGGTAATGCGCCGGCTTCTCAAACCTTATTAGGCAGTGAACCATCTCGCAGGCCAACTATCGTGTGATATGCGAGAGGTTTTTGGACACCTTACCTCAGGTACGGGCAAGCATGGCGCTCACCGTCATACCCGGTGTACATTCCTGTATCCCTTTCGAATGAACGGTAGGTCGATGCGCATCGTTGCCAGTCGCTGTAATGCTGCCTGCGATGTTCGGATCGGGCAGCTTCCGACAACACCAGACCGCCAATAATCAGCGCTCCGATGCCAATTGCCGAGTTGCGACCGCGATTGTGGCCCCGAATGTGCGAATTGCCGCTTCGACGATGGCGCTGTCCCCGATATTTGACGTCGTGGACAAGGTTCGCTGATTGAGCTGCCACCCCTGGGCCTTGTGCTGGTCCACCCGCTTGGACAGTGCCGGTCAAGCAGGCCGACCCGATTAACGCAGTCGCCAAAAGCGCTGCGCACAATTTCGACTTAGATTGTGACGTCATAGAGAATTCTCCGAATGGGTTTTCTTGCTGTCGAACGCGGGGCATTTCGATGGGCAGTTATGCGATGCGCCGCACCACCCCGATGATCACGAGTAGAACCACTGCGCCGATGGTCGCTGAGATGATCTGCCCGATAATGTCGCCACCTGGAAACAAGCCGAGACGCGGCAGCAGAGCTCCCGCGATGACTGCCCCAACGATGCCGACCACGATGTTTCCGGCAATTCCGTACCCGTAGCCCTTGACGATTATTCCTGCCAGAAATCCTGCAACGCCGCCTATAAGCAACAGGATCAAAAGGGCTTCAGCTGACATGATGAGTCTCCATTATGGTTTGACGGCCGTGGTCCGGCTGTTCGGCTGATACGAGCCGGTGTCTGCAATTCCGAGAAAACGCGGTTGTCGACTTACTTCGTGACGTCCTTGACGACGTCCCGGACGTCGTCTTTGGCCTTGCCGACGGCCTGGCGGACATTGCCGGCTGCCACGTCGATATGACCGTCAGTTTCGAGGCTCTTGTTGCCAACCAATTTGCCGACGGCCTTTTCGATGCTGCCCTTGATTTTCTGGGCTGCGCCCTTGATCCGGTCCTTGTCCATGGTCTTTGATCCTCGGTTTGTTTGTCGGTATTTGCGCAGTTGGCGAGGCTCGGATGGAGCGTTCAACTTCCCGCGCGGTGAGAATTCAATATCGATTGAGATCGGCGCACCGTGGTGCTCATCGCCAAGACCACCAGTGCGAGAATCGAGTTCGGTCAAAGCCATTCCTGCGGCTACTCGCTCGAAAAGTCGATTCATCGAGGCTGATGACCTGAGCTTATGACCTTGCTGAGGGGCAAGAGATAGCCTCGGAAAGTACTCAGATGGGAAGTGCAGGGCGTCTGCAAGAACCGCAGGGAACGCAACGGTAGGCTTCGGTTCCAACCGGCTGCATCAGCGGCCAGTCTCCAAATTGCAAACCAATATTTGGCGGTGATTACGCGTTTGAAAATGCCACGAATAAAGCGTGCCGGTTTCTAGAAGTCGGCAAGTGCCAATTTTTCTCGGTCGAAGCGACCATGTTGTCGCTTAAATTGTCTGGCAATGGCAGCTTTTACAGAAAGCTGAAGTCTTACGGTGCGCTCGGTCAGTGCTCTGCCTGCTCTCACTTGGGTCAGGATGCACGGTTCAGCATCCGAACTTCGACCGACGCGGTAGTTGCGAAAGCAGCCGTCAGCACCGGAATCCGGTGTCGGCATGACGCACTGCAGCGATTTTCTTCGCGACGATCGCCGCATAGACCTGCTCGAAAAGCACATGCTGACCGATCATCCGCGAGGGACTTGTTCAGCACATGGCCCTGACCGACGTTTCGTTGCGGTGCAGCGTAGTTTCTGGAGTTGGGGGTATCGCGTTGCTGTTCCCGGCCAAGGTCGCGAACGTACGGTATCAGGGGTGAAGCGGGCGTGCTGGCAGAGGCCCTGAAGCCCGCCCTTGACCCCACGGCTGCCATTTACAGCAATGCCAACTGCGGACATTTCCCATCAGCGACGAGATCGTCGCCTACTGCCGCGGAGCTTACTGCGTACTCTCATTCGGCATGGTCGAGCGATTGCGCGCGCGCGGATTCATGGCGCGGCGACTTGAAGATGGCTGGCCGGAGTGGCAGGCGGCTGGGCTGCCTGTGGCGGTCTGACGGTCAAGGCAGCAGTGCAGGCAAGTAAGCCAATCCACCCGCCGCAAGAGCGCAAAGTACAACGACAAGCCATGGCGTCACCTTCCACATGAAAAGCGCAAGAAACGCCGCCATGCCAAGAGCGAAATCCTGGGGACTCTTGATTCCGGCTGTCCAGACTGGATTGTAAATCGCAGCGAGCAGGAGGCCGACCACGGCCGCATTAACGCCGCCAAGTGCCGATTGGGCCCATGCGCGGCGCCGAAGCTCCTCCCAGAACGGCAGGGCGCCGATCACCAGCAGGAACGACGGCAGGAACACGGCGGCGAGGCAAAGAGCGGCGATTTGCCAGCCGCCGATGACGGCGCCGAGATAGGCCGCAAAGGTGAACAGCGGACCAGGCACCGCCTGTGCCGCACCATATCCGGCCAGGAACTGATCATT
>LOEV01000179.1 GCA_001516065.1 Alphaproteobacteria bacterium BRH_c36 | reverse complement strand
TTGAGGATCGTCGTCTCGTCGGGGATCGCGTCGCGGCCAAGTTCGAGCCCCGCAAAAGCGCGCATGGACTGGATGTCGTAGAGCGCTTCCTCCGCGCCTGGATCGGAGAGTTGGTACCACTGTTGCAGGAAGTAGATCCGCAGCATCACCGCGCATGGGTACGGCCGCCGACCGTTGCCGGCCTTGGGATAATGCGGTTCGATCAGCGCAAGCAGAGCCGACCACGGCACCACCGTATCCATCTCGGCGAGAAACCGCTCGCGCTTCGTCTGCTTCTTCTTGTTCCGGTGATCAAGTGTCGCAAAGCTTAACTGCCTCATGGCAGGGCACCCCTCGAATCAATTCTCAGATTGTGCCATGGTTCGGAGCTTGTTCAGAGCTTCCCTAGGAGTGCCACTTTCCTCAGCTTTGCGGCAGGGAAAGCGGACCTACGGAATTTGCCTTGAGAGGTGAGACCATCACCCGGGCATTCAGGGCGATGATGCAGCGCGGTATCGAGCGGTCGATTATGCCCCTTTGACGCGAACACGACGCTGCGCTATGCCGCATGACCGGTGGCGGTAGCGCGATCCATTCCGATCGGCGCGGTGCCGCCTTGCCCCTTTTTGGTCTTTTACAACCGCTGCACATCAGGATTAACACGCATGTCGAAGACGACGTATCGCGCTGGCCGCCACTTTCTCCAGATCCCCGGACCGACGCCGGTTCCCAGCCGTATCGAGCGGGCCATGTTGCGTCCGATCATCGATCACCGCAGCCAGCAGTTCGCCGAATTCTCGAAAGGCGTGCTCGATGGACTCAAGGGCGTTTTCAAGACAAGAAACCCGGTCATCATGTTCCCGGCTTCCGGGACGGGTGCCTGGGAAGCAGCACTGGCGAACACGCTTTCGCCTGGTGACAAAATCGTGATGTTCGAAACCGGGCAGTTTTCGTTGCTGTGGCAGGCGATGGCCAGGAAGCTCGGGATCGATGTCGATTATATTGCTTCGGATTGGCGCGTCGGCGTGGATGCAACCGCGATTGCCGAGCGGATCGGTGCCGACAAGGCACACCAGATCAAGGCCGTCGCCATCGTTCACAACGACACGGCAACGGGTTGCTGCTCACCCGTCGAAGAGGTGCGCAAGGTGCTCGATGCAGCGGGCCACCCGGCTCTCCTGATGGTCGATACCGTATCTTCACTCGCATGCGTCGACTACCAGCATGATGGCTGGGGCGTCGACGTCACCGTCTGCGGATCGCAGAAGGGCCTCATGCTGCCGCCAGGCCTTGCCTTCACCGCAGTCAGCGACAAGGCACTGGCGGCGACGAAAACGGCGAAGCTGCCGCGTGCGTTCTTCTCCTGGAACGACATGCTGGCGCCGAACAAGAACGGCTTCTACCCCTACACGCCGGGCATCAGTATCATGTACGGCCTGGAAGAGGCTCTGAAGATGCTCAACGAGGAAGGGCTGGACAACGTCTTTGCCCGTCACGCCAAGCTTGCCAGCGGCGTGCGAGCCGCGGTCAATGCCTGGGGCCTCGAAAACCAGTGCCGCGATGCGAAGTACTTCTCCAACACCGTCACTTCGATCCGGATGCCGGAAGGCCACAGCGCCGACGCGTTCCGCAAACTCGTGCTTGAGAATTTCAACATGTCGCTTGGCGCCGGGTTGTCGAAGGTCGCCGACAAGGTGTTCCGCATCGGCCATCTTGGCGATACCAACGAGCTGACTATCCTCGGCGCGCTGGGCGGCGTGGAGATGGGCCTCGAGCTGGCCGGCGTTCCGCACAGCAAGGGTGGCGTCGATGCTGCCATGGCCGAGTTCGGCCGCTGGGCAAAGGCGAAGGTTGACACGGCCGCCGCGGCCTGATTCCAACTGTCAGAATGTTCAATCGGCCGCCAAAGAATGATCTTTGGCGGCCGAATTGTTTGGGGGTACGCAGCGCCGTACGGGATCAAAGCTAAGCTTCAAGCCTGCGGGTGATTGCGGTAGGCGTCCGAGGGTGCCGTTCGGCCGATGGGACGGCGCTTCTTTGGTCAACATTCAGCAAGCTGTTGTTGAGCAGCCCAGCCACAGTCATGGCCGTGGCGTGCTTCCACTTAACACTGAGCCGGTTGCGGCCAGCTGCAAGCTCATCAATGATCTTCAAAGCTTCTTTCGGGTCGAACGTTGTCGCCACCGGCAATACGATATCGAAAGTGTAGCGCACCATCAGCAGACCACCAGCTTGGAGACCGGACCGATGTCAACGCAAGCCTTTGTTTTTGACGCTTACGGAACGCTGTTCGATGTTCACTCGGCGGCCGCACGCCATTCAGCCGCGATCGGTGAGCGGTGGCAGGTTCTGTCGGATATCTGGCGGACCAAACAGCTTGAGTACACCTGGGTACGCTCGCTGGCCGGGCAGCGCGCAACGTTTTGGCAGGTTACGCAGGAAGCGCTCGATTTCGCGATTGCCGCAAGTGGCGGTCTTGACGCTGCGCTGCGCGACAAGCTGCTGGCGGCCTATCGCGAGCTCGATGCGTACCCGGAGGTGCCCGGTGTTCTTGGCTCGTTGCGGGCGCAGGGGGCGAAGGTCGCCATCCTGTCGAACGGCGACCCGGCCATGCTCGCCGATGCCGTGCGCTCGGCGGGGGTCGGCGATCTTTTCGATGCGGTGCTGTCGGTCGAGCCGGCGGGAATGTTCAAGCCGGCACCGAGGGTGTATGAACTGGCGACGTCGTGTTTCGACCTGCCGCCGCGCAACATCTCGTTCCAGTCGTCGAACCGCTGGGACATCGCCGGGGCCAAGGCCTACGGGTTCAGCACGGTGTGGATCAACCGGGGCGGACGCCCGGACGAATATCCAGATCTTGCGGCAGATACCGTCCTTGAGGACCTGCGCGGCCTCATTGCTTGATCTTTGCGGGGTTTCGCGGCGATCATGTCCCTGTTGTCCGGGTGCAGCGGCCAAATTTGCCGAACGAGAATTGACGGCGGTCAATGTGGCAGCACTCGGTAGCCCTGATAATTAACAGACTTAAACCGACGCAGCCCCCGCGAGGATATCATGTACAGCCACATCCTGATTGCGACCGACGGCAGTGACTTGGCCAACTCCGCAGTTCCGCATGGCCTGGAACTGGCAAAACTCGCAGGGGCCAAAGTTACGGCGCTGACGGTGCGCCCGCATCTGGAAGATTTCGTCGCCGAAGGCGTCGTGGTGACGGTGTCGAAAGAGGAACGCGAAGCTTTCAAGAAGGAGGTCGACCACCATCTCGATTTCGTTCGCCAGAAGGCCGCGGAGGTCGGCGTCGATCTGAAAACCGTGCAGGTCGAGAGCGGAGAACCGTGGAAGGCGATCGTGGAGGCGGCCGAGGGTGGCAAGTGCGACCTGATCGTCATGGCGAGCCATGGCCGGCGCGGGCTGTCCGCACTCATCTTCGGCAGCGAGACCTACGACGTGATCACCCACTGCAACGTGCCGGTGCTGGTGACGCGCTGACCGGACCATATGCAACATAGTGATGCAATCTATCGTATGATTTTCACAGTCAGGCGTATTGCACGTCGCGGCGTAACTGTATAACATTTTGTGTAGGATAAGGACTGGCAACGACCAGCCCAAGTCCAGGAGGAGACGGGGGAGGGCATATCGTCCAAGGCCACGCTGCGGTGGGCCCTCCCTTCGTTATCCTTGCGGCCTCACCCACTATTGCGCGCACAAAAAAAGACCGGTCGTGATGACCGGTCCGGAGTTGGTTCTTCGCCTGCGGGAGGAGACTCGTCACAGACGACAGGGCCGAAACAACGGCCACTTCTTCAGGAACGTTGCGCACAATAGATCGGATCTGCAGCGCAGCAGGGTTCTTATCACAGAGGCCAGACGAGCAGGATCATCGGCACGCCGACGGCGACGACGATGATTTCGAGTGGCAGGCCCATGCGCCAGTAATCGCCGAAACGGTAGCCGCCAGGCCCCATGATCAGCGTGTTGTTCTTGTGGCCGATGGGGGTCAGAAAGGCGCAGCTGGCGGCGATCGCCACAGCCATCAAAAAGGGGTCTGGATTGACCCCGAGCGAGCGGGCCACCTCGACTGAAATGGGCGCTGCGACGAGGGCGGTTGCCGTGTTGTTCAAAACATCCGACAGGGTCATCGTCAGCGCCATGATGATCGTCAGGACGGCCCAGGGCGGGAGCCCTTGCGAAACCTCGACGATACTTTGCGCCAGCACCTTCGAGGCGCCGGAAGTCTCAAGGGCGGCTCCGATCGGTATGAGCGACGCGATCAATACGACGACAGGCCATTCGATGGTCTCGTAAAGTTCCTTCAGCGGGACGATATTGAACAGGACGTAAAGCACGCAGACGAGCGCCAGCGCGACCGGCAAATAGAGCAGTCCGAAACTCGACAGTGCGATAGCGGCGACGAACAGCGCTGCGGCCAGGAGCGCCTTCGAAGTATCCTTGACATCGAGTCCACGCTCGGCCAGCGGAACCATGCCCCAATTCTCGATGAAGGCGCTTGTGCGTTCTTTCGGCCCGAGGAGCAACAGCACGTCGCCGACCGCGACGGCTTCTCGACGGACGCGTTTTTGCAGGCTGCGGCCCTCGCGCTGGATGCCGACCAGCCAAATGCCGTGGTTGTCGAAAAGGTTGAGGGAGTTGCTGGAGCGCCGCTCGATGCGGGCTCCGGGGCGGACGACGGCTTCGACCAGTTCCAGATCGGCGCCGTGCAGCTTTTCGCGGTGATGCTCGGTATCGACATAGGCGAGCTTGTGTTCGGAGACGAAGTCGTCGAGGTTTTCTGCGGCAGCTTCAAGAAGAAGGATATCCCCGACGTTCAATTTCGACCAGCCGTGGCGCTTGTTGATGTAGCCACGCTCCTGGATCACATTGAGGATCTTGACGTCGCTACCAGAGGCCAATTCCTCGGCGTCGATCAGCTGCATGCCGGCGAAATCCGAATTTTCCTCGATGGTCAACTCGGCGATGTAGTCGTTGAGCTTGAAGGCTTCGTCGCTGGTGTCGATGCGGCCAGCGGAGCTTGGGATAAAGCGCCAGCCGATCAGCGCGACGAATGCAATACCGACTGCAGCGCAGACGATGCCGACGGGGGTGAAGTCGAACATCGCGAAGGGGGCGCCGAATTCGCGTTCGCGGTAGGTCGAAATGATGATGTTGGGGGGCGTGCCGATCAGGGTGACAAGCCCGCCGAGAATGGTGGCAAACGATAGCGGCATAAGCGTCCAGGCGGGTGAGCGCTTGGCCTTGCGGGCAGCCGCGATATCGACGGGCATCAACAGAGCGAGCGCGCCGACGTTGTTCATGACCCCTGAGAGCAGGCCGCCGACGCTCGACATGACTGCGATGTGGGAGGGGATGGAGCGGCCGGCGGACGTGAGATGCCTGGCGATGAATTCAACCGCGCCGGACGAAGAAAGTCCGGAACTGACGACGAGGACGAGCGCGATAATCATCGTCGCGGGATGCCCGAAGCCTTCGAAGGCCTGGTCCTTGGGGACGACGCCGATGATGACTGCGGCAACGAGGGCAGCGAAGGCGACCACGTCGTAGCGCCACCGCCCCCATACGAGGAGTACGAGTACGGCCAGCAGGACTGCGAGAACCTTGAGCTGGTCCGCGGTAAAGGGCCAGCGCGAAATGTCGAGGAAGGTTGCGAGATCTATCATGGGGCGGAGTGATGCAGCAGTCGGGCGGCAGCCGCAACCCTGGAATCGATCACGCGGGCGGGCGCTAGTGTCCCGTGTCCGAATTGCCGACGCCTTTGCGGCACCCGCTCTTCGGCAATTCGGAGACGAAGGGACACTAGTGTAGCGCACCTGACGTTTGGTACCCAGCGTGCGGCTGGCGCCGAGACCAAACGTCAGGTGCAAAAGCTACATCTGCGAAGCCACTTCGAGAGATCGGGAATTCGGAGAACGATGGGCGATAGCCGTAGGCGCCGTTCGCAGACCTGAGGCTTTTGACATTCACTGCTTGAAGCCGGCGCTGGCGAGCGTCAACTGACAACGCATTCCAAGCTTCATGAAGTTACGCCTCACGCAGCTTTTGACCTTGGCATAGGTTGGGTCTTTGACATTGCTGCAATGCCGGCGAACGTCGTTTTCGCATGCGGCGCGCAACTGTGGTGTCACTTCGCTTGGAAGCTGGAGATCTTGTGCTGCTGCCGTGCCGATGGTGAACGCCGACGCCGAGATGACGGCGAGCAATGCTGTTGCTCTCATTATTGGCCCCCGTTTGCGGAACATGATGTGGGCGTATAACTTCCCTAATCGAGCACAATTGGGCTAATTGTTGCACTGCGGCAAGGGACCGCGGGATCAAGTTTGCCGCGGATTATGTAACGTTGATCATTTCATCGTCGGCATAGCGAATTGCGCACCTTCCTTGACGCCGGAAGGCCAGCGCGAGGTGACAGTTTTGGTGCGCGTGTAGAACCGTATACCGTCGGGGCCGTGCTGATTCAGGTCACCGAAACCGGAACGACGCCAGCCGCCGAACGTGTAGTAGGCGAGCGGCACGGGGATCGGCACGTTGATCCCGACCATGCCCACTTCGACCTTGGCGGCGAAATCGCGGGCGGCATCGCCGTCGCGAGTGTAGATGGCAACGCCGTTGGCATATTCGTGGCTGTTGGCGAGTGCGAGTGCCTCGGAGTAATCGGCCGCGCGTACCATGGACAGGACGGGTCCGAAGATCTCTTCCTGATAGATGCGCATGTCCGTTTTGACATGGTCGAACAGGCAGCCGCCCATGTAGAAGCCGTTCTCGTAACCTTGCATCTTAAAGCCGCGGCCGTCGACGACGAGTTCGGCGCCTTCACCGACTCCGATGTCGACGTAATTCCTGACGCGTTCGAGGTGGGCCCGGGTGACGAGAGGGCCGAAGTCGGCATCGGGACTCGTGGACGGGCCGACCTTGAGTGATTCGATTTTGGGCACGAGCTTGCCTCGCAGCGCTTCGGCAGCCCCTTCGCCAACGGGTACGGCAACCGAGATCGCCATGCAGCGCTCGCCGGCCGAACCGAAGGCAGCGCCGATCAGGGCGTCGGCGGCCATGTCCATATCGGCATCGGGCATGACGATCATGTGGTTCTTGGCGCCGCCGAAGGCCTGGACGCGCTTGCCGTTGGCTGCGCCGCGCGCGTAGACGTACTGGGCGATATCCGAGGAGCCGACGAAACCAACGGCTGCGATGCCGGGATCGTCGAGAATGGCGTCTACGGCTTCCTTGTCGCCATTGACGACGTTGAAGATGCCCTTTGGAAGGCCGGCCTCGAGGAAAATTTCGGCGAGCATCAAGGGGACGGAAGGGTCGCGCTCGGAAGGTTTGAGGATAAAGGCGTTGCCGCAGGCAATCGCGGGAGCGGCTTTCCACAGCGGGATCATTGCGGGAAAGTTGAACGGCGTGATGCCGGCAACGACGCCGAGCGGCTGGCGCATCGAGTACATGTCGATGCCGGGGCCGGCGCCTTCGGTGAATTCGCCCTTCAACAATTGCGGGATGCCGATGCAGAATTCGGCAACCTCGAGTCCACGCTGCAGGTCGCCATGAGAATCCGGGATTGTCTTGCCGTGCTCGCGCGACATGGTATGGGCGATTTCGTCGGCGTGGCGGTTCAGCAGTTCCACGAAGCGCATGAAAACGCGGGCGCGGCGCTGCGGATTGGTGTCGGACCAGCCAGGTTGTGCGGCTTTCGCCACTTCGACGGCGTGTCTCACTTCAGTCGCGTTGGCGAGCGGGACGCGTGCGGTGACATCGCCCGTCATCGGTTCGAAGACGTCGGCGAAACGGTTGGACGTCCCGGCAATCTTCTCGCCACCGATGAAATGGGTGAGTGTAGTCGGGGCCATATGGTATCCTCGGGCGTTATTGGCTACTGGCGGCGGGCTGGAAAGAGTACTCGGCAGCGTGAGCGTTTGGTCATCGATCGACAGTCCGGCTGCATTAGCACCGAAAAAGCCAGGTGACTATCTGAGACAACACCGTCTCAAGCCGTCGGTTTGGTCTCGAAGCCGATCGTCGCGAGGATCTTCGGCAGGACTTCGTTGATGCGCACCGAGTCGACGTCATCCTTGTGCAGGACTTCGGCTGCTCCTGCTTCCAACAGATCCTTGCGCCGGTTGCGGGTGGCAACGCCGCTGACCACGACGATAGGGCCTTCATAGCCGATGCGGCGTAGATAGGGGATCGAGTCGTGGGCGCGGTCGGCCGACAGCTTGAGGTCATCGTCCAGCAGAATGAGCTGCGGCTGCTTCTTCATGACTTTGTCGATTGCGCCCGACAAGGTGGTGGCTTCGCGTACGTTGATTTCGTAGCCGAACATCAGGTGGAGGGTGGCGCGCAGGCGCTTGATGTCCATCCTCTCGTCGTCGACGACGAGAATCTCGGTCAGCTTGGGCATCTGCCCGAGTGTTTTATTGAGGCTACTTTTCTTGTCGAGGAAATCGCCGCCCGAGGTGGACGAGGAATCTGCCATGCCGTGTATTCTCCAGTGGAGGCGCGCTGACTGTGTTGTTTTGACGCCGGCGGGTGCGACGAGGCGAATTGGTTCAGGAACCGCGGTCAGGTTCATGTTGTCGCAGAAAAAAACGGGGCTTGCAATGTCACCGAGACATGTGCGGCGACACGACGAGAACTCGTTCAGGACTTGGATTTCAGTGCTTGCTGACGTAACTCGCGTCCGCCAGGCCAAACGATCTTGAAAGCGCTGCCGCGTCGGCGACTCGGGTCGGACGAAAGATCGAGGCGGCCTCCGACCGTCTCAATCATGCGCTTTACGAAGGCCAGGCCCATGCCATGCGAAAGCCCGGCATCCGCTTCGCAACCGCCTTCACCGTCGGGTCGGTAGCTGCGGAATGGCTGAAAAATGGTTTCATGGCGGCTGCGTGGAATGCCGGGACCGTCGTCCTGGATCACGATGTTCAGCGAACCCGTGCACGGCGTTGCTGCGATGCGGATTTCGCCCTCGCCGGCCCGGTCGTGATGTTTGATGGCGTTGTCGATGAGGTTGCGGATCACGAGGTCGAGAGGGGCGAGGTAGGTCTCGATAATCGGCCATTCGCCCTCGATGGTGATCGCGAGCCCCGGCGGGCGCGGCAGTGAAGCCGTAATGGAATCGATCAGAGCGCGGGTGTCGCATGCTTCAACCGATTCCTTCTGGCGGCCGACGGCTGCGTAGTCGAGAAGCTGGGACAGCATGGTCGACATTCGCCGCGATTGGGTCTTGAGGTCGGCGCAGGATTCCCGTGCGACCTGCAGCTGCCCGCTGTCGAGAGCGGCTTCAATGTCGTCGGCGTGATAGCGCAATGCGCGCATGGGTGCCTTCAGGTCGTGAGAGATGATGGTCGCGAAGTCTTCCAGATCGCGGTTGCACAATTCCAGCTCGGCATTGACGCGGTCGAGTTCCAGCTTCTTGAGGGCGATGTCTTCCAGGAGGATATGGCGGTCGCGCTGCATGCGGGCGACGGCAAGATCCATCGTCTGGGTGCCTGCGCGGGTGATGAGGAGCAGGAATTCGCTGGTGTCGCTGGTTGCCGCTTCCGGCAGCCTGTCGACGTGCCGGTAGACAATCAAGTCAATGCGCGGTGCCGGCTCGCCAAGCGGATCGACTAGCATGATGCCGGGAAGCTCGAATGAAGAGTGGCCATCGCACGGCAGTGCGCGGATATCGTCTTCGTAATCAGCAAGCACCGGCAGGCCGACATGGAGCGGTTCGCCGGCTTCGAGGCCGGGCGCTAGATCACCAAAGCGGGCAGTGACGATCAGATCGGCATCGAGCCAAGCCATGGCGTAGATACGGTTTCGCGCAAGCAGAAGCCCTGCGCTGAGCAAGGGAGCTGGAGAAGCAGAGCGGACGTCCATGTCGGGCTCTCCTGATCGCGTCACAGGCCGCGCCGAACGATGTCGTTGGCGGCGTTTTGGAACGCGGCTTCGACATTGTCGCCGGTCTTGGCGCTGGTGCGTAGCGGAGGCTGAGCGCCGGTGAGCAAATCCGACGGCAGTTCGATTTCACGAGAGGGTTCGAGCAAATCGATCTTGTTGATCAGCAGCTGACAGGGGCGGCCGGGACGGGAAGTGCGCCAGCCAGCGGCCAGACCGGCCATCGCCTGAAGCGAAGCCGGGCGCGTCGCATCGGCGACGATAAGTGCGGCCGCGGCATTTTTCAGGTAGACGCTTGAAAAAATCGTTTCGCCGAAATTTCCATCGGTGTCCCAGATCAGCAGCGTGAGAGACGGGCAGGTGGCCGTCTCGGGCAGATTGTGCGTGTAAATCTCGACGTTGATGGTCGGCATGTAGTCGGTGCGGAAGCGGCCGCTGACAAAGCGGTTGACGAGGGACGTTTTGCCGACGCCGATTTCCCCCAGGAGCATGATCTTTTTTGACGCCACGATCGATGTCCTTTTGCAGCGCATTCAGTTTTCAAGCAATCGCGGCCGCGCTCCAAGACCTTGCCTTGTCGCCATGCTTGCGGGGCTGCGGTTGGCAGAATCCGCCTACGGAGCCTCTCCAACGAAACCGAACTCGAATTCGACGCGGCGATTTGGGCTCGAGTCGCCGCTTATGCTGGAAATGTCCTTCGCATCGAGCCTGCCGACGGCGATCAAGCGCTGTTCAGGCACGCCGCGGGTGATGAGTGCGCTGCGCACGAGCTCGGCGCGCTCCCGGGAAAGCGGCGAGTTCTGGCGGGAGCTGCCTTGTTCGTCGGTGAAGCCAACGACGCGGATGGTTGCCAACGTTGCCTGGATCAGCTCGGCGAGTTCGTCGAGGTGGCTCGAAGCTGCCTGCAGATCGCGGAAACGGGTGTCGGTGGAAAAGAAAATGGCGTGTACGCGGATCCAGCTGGCAAGCTGTTCGTCAGGTGTCGGACCGGACGGCGCCGGCGGCGGTGGTGGCGCCATGACGATCGGCGGTGGCGGCTTGATACCGGCAGCTTGGGCGAGAGCGACGACGAGCGTAGCCAACTGCTCGGTCTCAATGGCCATCGATTCGGCTTCGAAAAGGAGCCCGCCTGCGGATTCGGCAAAGGGGGCATCGGCATCGAGGGGGGCACCGGCATCGAGCCTTGCCGAAGCGGTATCGAGAAGGCCCGCCATCCTGACGGCACTGGCGGCGATCGTAGCGCGCAACGCGGCCAAGCGGGCGGCGAGTTCGCTGTTGTCGAGTCTGGCGTTGTCGTTTATAGCGCCTGCCCCAGCTTCCTGGCTGCGCAACTTAGCAAGCTCGGTTCGCACTGTATCGACGTTCGATGCGGCTGCGGCGACGATGCTCTTCTTGGACTGTTCCTCCAGCTTCTGGCCAAGCTGGCTGAAGCTTGCCGGCAGGGCTGCCAACCGGATAATCGCGCGGGCGGTCGAGCGCTCAAAGGCTTCGCGGGCCACGCGGCGCTCGAACGCTTGTAGGTCTTCGCGAAGACCGACGATCTGCGGGGTCGCGTCGGGTGCGGTCGGGACAATGGTGAGTTCATCCTTGACGGCGATGCCAGCAAGTTCGCTCTTCAGCGAATCGATGATTTCGGTCTTTGCCTCCGCCGAAGGTGCGAGCCCGGCAAGGGAAACCTCGGCGCCGTAATCGGCGACCTGCAGGCGCACAGGATAGCCGCGCATCGAAACGGTCTGCGCGATAACCGCATTGGCGCGTTCGCGCACCCACTCGGTAGTCGCATATTTGTAGCCTGCCCAGGCAATCCAGCCGGCCAGCAGGAGACCTATCAGCCAGCCGATGGATTTGAGGACAAGCCAGCCGGAGTTGTCGTTCAAAACCTGACGGCGCACATCGGCGACGCGATTCTCGATGCGTTCGGCGACCTCCGAAAGAAGTGCGTTGCGCTGTGTGGGTGAGGAGGAATTATCGGCCAGTTCCTCCCACTGGTAATGCTGGCGGTTGAGAGATTCCATGAATTCGGCGTCGATCATGCGTTCGACCGCGGCATTCGATAGGCCGGTACACTTGGCGGCCAGCAGCAGTCGCGGGGAAGCGCGCAAATAGACTCGCGAGGTGTTGAGGTCGATCTCGCGCAAGGCGGAACCGTCGTCGGGGAAGGCTTCGAGGGAGAATTCGTTGATGGCGGTAAGAATTCCGCTGAGGACCTGATCGCGGTCGTGGCTGTTTGAGACATCAGGCCAGCGGGCGAGCAGTTCACCGGAGCCGCGACGGATCAGATAGAGTTCTTCGACCTGCAACTGCTGGGATTGCACGAGCGCCAGTTCGGCCCTCGAACGGCCGGTCAACAGACTCTTGAAGCGCAGCATCGCCGGGTTTGCAGACATCTGGGCGTTGATGCGTTCGCTCAATTCGCGGATGGCGCTGGCGACGTAGGCCTGCACGAGGCGGCCGGTGATGGGATAAAGGGCGTCGACGAGTTCGTCCTGGCTTTCGTGGATCTCGCGCTTGATGGTGCGTACGACGAGCGGGGCGATCGCCGTGGAGAGCTGCTCATGGCGGGAAATTTCGGCATCGGCCAGTGCGCGGTCGAGGACTTCGGCGACGCTGGCGCGGAAACGGTCGTCGGTGCCGGCGCGCGAGAAGACGGCGTCGATCTGGCTCTTGACCTCGTTGCGGAAGGCGGCATCAGTTGCTGCCAGTCGGTCAAGGTCGCGAGACAATGCGGCGCGCTGCTCGGTGCCTAGCTTGGCTACCGCTTCGATGCGGCGCTGCAAGTCGGTGAGCGCGCGGGCTTCGGTTTCGAACAGCAACTCTTTAAGCTTTGCGACGCCTTGCGACATGGGTTCTGGGTTTCTTTCTGAACTCAGATAATTAGGCCAGATCGACGTTCTGACGCCCGGCGACGCGGCCCGATATGGCGCGTTGGCGGAAGGCCTGCGCAGAGGCAGTCAGCCGGGCGGTAGCTCACTTCAGATGCGCGAGATCGTCTTTATCCGCTGACCGAGATCCGAGATACCCTTGGCGAGTTCGTCGAAAGCGGCGCGGCGTTCGCCGCTGACTTCGCCCGACATCGCTTCGAGGCGTGCCTGCATAGCATCGATCCGGCGCGCAACGTCTGTCTCGAGCGCGCGCAAACGGCTTTCGATGGCTTCCAGCCGAACATCTGTCCGCCGCAGATCTTCGCCGAGAAGCAGTTCTCGAACCTGTTCCATTTTTTCGTCAGCGATTCTGCGCGAAGGCTCAACCACCCTCAAGGCTTCCAATGATGTCGCGGTCATGGCTTTACACTCACAGACGTTATAACTCGATACGATGTCTTGTGTTTCTTATAGCGCAGTTTGCGCGTATTTGGGACATCGAAACGAAGGAAGGCTGAATGCCTCGTTTTTCTTCCAGCAGAGCCTCCGCTCGCAATTGCCGACGACGAACCCAGCCAAATTGTTGGTCGGCAATTGCGAGGCGCCACACTAGTGAGGCGTCACGCCTTAATTGACCGGTGGTGCGGTGAGGCCGGTGTCAATTAAGGCGTGATAAACGCCTCACTAAGTCATTG
>LOEV01000178.1 GCA_001516065.1 Alphaproteobacteria bacterium BRH_c36 | reverse complement strand
GCCGTCGCCGGGGCTGCGGCTGGAGCCGCAGCCGCAGGAGCGCCGGCAGTTTCGCCTTCATTGAGCGAGGCAAGGATCGCCCCGATGGCAACCGTTTCGCCCTGCTGGACGACGATCTCTCCCAGCACGCCGGCAGCCGGAGCGTAAATTTCCTGGGTGACCTTGTCGGTTTCCAGTTCGACCAGCGGCTCGTCGGCCTTGACGGCTTCGCCGGCCTTCTTGAACCACTGCCCGACGGTGGCCTCGGTCACGGACTCGCCCAGCGTCGGAACTTTGATCTCAATCGCCATTGTAGTCGAACCTCTTCTTTTCTGTTCTATGCAGGGCTGCCGCACAGTGCGGACACCGCCGTCAAAATCGTGTTCTTCGTATTCGTCGAGCGAGTAGCTGCCGGGCCGCTAACCCGGCAGCGCTCGGCAATCAAGCCGTCAATGCTTCCTGAACAAGCGTTTTCTGCTCGCTCAGATGTCGGCTCAGGAGTCCGGTGGCGGTCGAAGCGGAAGCTGGCCGTCCGGCGTACTCGGCGCGCGTCTTCTTGGCTCCGATATGGTCGAGTACCCATTCGATGTTCGGCTCGATGAAGGTCCAGGCGCCCATGTTTTTCGGTTCTTCCTGACACCAGACGTATTCAGCGACGTTCTCGAAGCGGACGAGTTCCTGGATCAGCGTGCGCGCAGGGAACGGATAAAGCTGCTCGATACGGAAGATATAGACGTCATCGAGGCCGGCGCTACCGCGCTCCTCCATCAGGTCGTAATAAACCTTGCCGGAACACATCACGATCCGCTTGATCTCGCTGTCGGGCTTCAAGTTGAAGTCCGAAGTGGGCTTCTTGTGCTGCCCGTCGGCGTCGTCCCAGAGAACGCGGTGGAAGGACGTGTCGGGCCCGATCTCTTCGAGCCTGGAGACCACGCGCTTGTGGCGCAGCAGCGACTTCGGTGTCATCAGCACCAGCGGCTTGCGGAACTTGCGGTGAATCTGGCGGCGCAGGATGTGGAAGTAATTGGCCGGTGTCGTGCAATTGGCAATTTGCCAGTTGTCCTCGGCGCAAAGCTGCAGATAACGCTCCAAACGGGCTGACGAGTGTTCGGGACCCTGGCCTTCGTAGCCATGCGGCAGGAGGCAGACGAGACCGGACATGCGAAGCCACTTGCGCTCGCCCGACGACACGAACTGGTCGAAGATGACCTGTGCGCCGTTGGCAAAGTCTCCGAACTGGGCTTCCCACAGGACAAGCGCATTCGGCTCGGCCAGCGAATAGCCGTACTCGAATCCCAGCACCGCTTCTTCGGAGAGCATAGAGTTGATGACTTCGAAGCCCGCCTGATCGGGCGAGATATGACGCAGCGGCGTGAAGCGGCGTTCGGTCTCCTGATCGGTAAGAACGGAGTGACGCTGGGAGAAGGTGCCGCGCTCGCTGTCCTGGCCTGACAAGCGGACCGGGAAACCTTCCGCGAGAAGGCTGCCGAACGCGAGGTGCTCGCACATCGCCCAATCGAGATCGACGCCGGTTTCTATCATTTCGGCACGGCGGTCGAGCAGCCGCTTAACGGTCTTATGCGTGTTGAAATCGCCCGGCACCTTGGTGATGCGTTTTCCGATGTCGCGCAGTATAGCCAGCTCAACGCCGGTGTTGCCGCGGCGGGCTTCGTCCTCGGCGAAGCCGATCGAGGACCAGCGGCCGTCGAGCCAGTCGGCCTTGTTGGGCTTGTAGTTATCGGCGGCGGTGAATTCGCTTTCGAGATGGGCGCGAAATCCTTCGCGCATTTCGTCGACTTCGCGCTCGCTCAGTACCCTTTCCTCGATCAACCGTTCGGCATAGCGCGTTGCGACGGGCGTATGCTGCTTGATCTTTCGGTACATGCGCGGCTGCGTGAACATCGGCTCGTCGGCCTCGTTGTGGCCATAGCGCCGATAGCAGACCATATCGATGACGACCGGTTTCTGGAACTTCTGCCGGAATTCGGTGGCAATCTTGGCGACGTGGACGACTGCCTCCGGATCGTCGCCGTTGACGTGGAAGATAGGGGCTTCAACCATTTTGGCGACGTCGGTGCAGTACGGCGAAGAGCGCGAGTAGCGCGGATTGGTCGTGAAGCCGATCTGGTTGTTGATGATGAAATGCAGCGAGCCGCCGGTGCGATGACCCTTGAGGCCGGACAAGCCGAAGCACTCGGCGACGACACCCTGGCCGGCAAATGCCGCATCGCCATGTATGAGAAGCGGCAGCACACAGGTCCGGTCGTTGGGATCGCAACCGTGCTGATCCTGCTTGGCACGCGTTTTTCCGAGCACCACCGGATCGACGATTTCCAGGTGCGAAGGGTTCGCGGTCAATGACAGATGGACGTTGTTGCCGTCGAATGACCTGTCGGAAGATGCGCCGAGGTGATACTTCACATCGCCCGAGCCCTCGACATCGTCCGGCTTGAACGATCCGCCCTTGAACTCGTTGAAGATCGCGCGGTGCGGTTTGGACATGACGTTGGCGAGAACGTTGAGGCGGCCGCGGTGGGCCATGCCGATGATGATCTCCTTCACGCCAAGCTGGCCGCCGCGCTTGATGATCTGTTCGAGCGCGGGGACCATGGCCTCGCCGCCGTCGACCCCGAAGCGCTTGGTGCCGGTGTATTTAACGTCACCGAACTTCTCGAAGGATTCCGCCTCAATGAGTTTGTTGAGGATCGCCTTCTTGCCCTCGGGCGTGAAGCTGATTTCTTTTTCCTCGCCCTCGATGCGCTCCTGCAGCCACGACTTCTGCGCCGGATTGGTGATATGGGTGAACTCGACGCCGATGTGCTGGCAATAGGTCCGTCGAAGAATCCCGAGGATCTGGCGCATCGTCGCGGTTTCGAGGCCAAGGACGCGATCGATGAAGATCGGGCGGTCGAGATCGGAATCGGTGAAGCCGTAGCTTGACGGCTGCAGTTCGCGGTGGATTCGCCGGTCGGTCAGCCCCAGGGGGTCGAGGTCGGCGGCGAGGTGGCCCATGGCGCGATATGCGCGGATCAGCATCAGGGCACGGATCGAATCCTGGATCGCCCGAAGGGAAGCCGCCGGCGACATCTCAAAACCGTAGTGCTGCGCGCGCTCGGCAAGGCGGCTGTGCAGCTCGTTCTGGGTCTGCTCATAATCGCCCGTCAGGGCGGAAACCAGTTCGCCGTTCGACTCGAGGTGGGATAACGGTACCGCCCAGGACGGGTTCGAAGGCTCGGATTCGACCGTGCCCCCGCCCTCCTGCAGGCTCTCAAAAAAATGCCGCCACTGATCGGGCACCGAGCCCGGGTTGCGGACATATTGTTCCTGCAGCTGTTCGATATAGGCGGCGTTGGCGCCATCGAGGAACGAGGTCTGAAGGAAGGACTGATTGAGCGCTTCGCGGGACATCGAATGATCCTGTCCATGGGTAGAGGGCCGCACGGTCATAAGCGAACAACCGTTCGCGAGACTGTCCGGGCCCGCAGCCGCTATTGTGCGGGTGCGAACACTGAGGCTTACTTAGTACACTTCGAGGCAGTGTTTAAGTCCGCCGATAGTGGCGGGTCCCCTGAAATATGCTCACGAACGGGTGAAGCGGCTGCTTGCTTCGCCAGCAAGACGCCGCGCGGTGTCGAAATTGCGCCTGGCGGCATAGACGAGAATACAAAACCGATATTGACCGCAGACATCAGGCGCCGACGTTAGCAGTGGCTTTCTGCGACAGCACCATGCGCAACACGAAATACCCGACGATACCCGACGCAATCGAACCTGCCAGAACGCCGATGCGGACGCCGGCAGCACTTTGGGGATCCGAGAACGCGAGGGTGCCAATGAACAGGCTCATGGTGAAGCCGATGCCCGCCAAAAGGCTCGCGGCATAAATGTGCT
The DNA here is from genome assembly GCA_001516065.1 of Alphaproteobacteria bacterium BRH_c36. Lineage (GTDB taxonomy): Bacteria > Pseudomonadota > Alphaproteobacteria > Rhizobiales > Hyphomicrobiaceae > Filomicrobium. The sequence goes on along the minus strand of LOEV01000178.1, from coordinate 31,508 downwards.
GCCAGGTCAGCCCCGCGGGCAATTGCGCCAGACCAGAGCGCACTGCCAGCCAGCTCATGGTCATGATGCCGATCTGATTGCCAAAAAAGAGGCCGGCTGCGATGCCGATTGGAATGCCGCTGAACACCTGGTCGAGCGACAGGTTGTAAAGGGCTACACCGGCGTTGGCGAAGGCGAAGATCGGCATTATTGCGAAGGCGACCCAAGGCGCGAGGTTGTGTTCGACCTCCTGCAAGGGAGAATGATCGGGCCGTCTTGCATCCCGGACCGGAATAAAGAGCGCCACCAAAACGCCGGCTAATGTCGCATGAACCCCCGATTTGAGTACGCAGACCCAGATGAACGCACCGACGAGAAGGTAAGGCGCCAGCTTTGTCACGCCGGATCGGTTCAGAGCCGCCAAACCTACGATACCGATCGAGGCAAGTCCAAGCGCTGTGGTCGAGAGATCGGCGGTGTAGAAGATCGCAATGATGAGGATGGCGCCGATGTCGTCGATAATTGCCAGCGCAAGCAGGAAAATCTTCAAGGCGGTGGGGACGCGGCTGCCAAGTAATGCGAGAACGCCCAGGGCGAAAGCGATGTCGGTGGCAGCGGGAATGGCCCAGCCGCGCATGGCAGCCGAGTCGGCGTAATTGATGATCGAGTAGATGATTGCCGGGCAGGCCATGCCGCCGATCGCGGCTGCCAGCGGAAGAACTGCCTTGCGTACGCTGGAAAGCTGCCCATCGAGCACCTCGCGTTTCAGTTCAAGACCCACAAGGAAGAAGAATACGGCCATCAGGCCGTCGTTGATCCACAAGAGGAGCGGCTTTTTCAGCTCCAATGCTCCGACCTGAAGCACGACCGGGGTTTGTAACAATGCATCATAAAGCCAGAAGAGCGGCGAGTTACTCAGGACGAGCGCAAAAACGGCCGCGACCATAAGCACGACGCCACCGGCTGCCTGATGCTGGAAAAAAGCCTGTGCGCCATGTAACAGACCGCTACTTGCCGAGCCGGTTGCCGTCGTCTCTGAGCTCGTTGCCAATGCTTTCCCCCGTGAAATTCCAACGTTATCCGACTTTTGAAATAGGGATTGTTCTCGCAATGCCAAGAGTGTGCGTCCCGCCACCATCAAGCAGACTGCCCCCCGCGACAATCTGCTCTGGCAAAGCAGCCCAGGCACCGACTAGTGGCCCGTCGCGCGTAAATCGCATCATAGCCGCAACCTCGTTCGATTTAGGCGCGACGCCTCACTAGAGGCCGATGACGCCGTCGGCCTGCTTCTTGGCCTTGTGATCGGGTTCCAGGTGAATGACGACGTCAGAGCCTTCGATCTCGGCTTCCAGTTCGGCTTCGAGGCGGTCGCAGATGTCGTGGGCATCGGCGACCGTCATGTCGCCGGGCACGACAAGATGGAATTCTATGAAGACGGCGCGGCCGGCATGGCGGGTGCGGATGTCGTGGGCTTCTATTGCGCCGGCACCGCTGCGGGAGATGGCCTCGTGGATGCGCGACTGCATATCGTCCGGAGCGGCTTCGTCCATGAGGGCGCTGGTGGATTGCAGTACAATGCGATAGCCCATGAACAGGATGTTGGCGGCGACCAGCAGCGCCAGGATCGGGTCGAGGATGGTCCAGCCGGTGAGAACGGCGAGCACGATGCCGACGAAGACGCCGACGGACGTCCAGACGTCGGTCATCAGATGCCAGCCATCGGCGGTGAGGGCTGGCGAGCGCCAGATTTTTCCCTGGCGGATCAGATAGAGCGACCAGCCGCAATTGATGGCTGTGGCGAACCCGTTGATCAACAAGCCGATGACGGGCTGCTCGATACCGCGGGGGTGGATCAGGGCGTGGCCGGCTTCGAGGACGATGAAGACCGCCGCGACGATGATGAGCGACCCTTCGAACACCGCAGACAGCAACTCGGCCTTCTCGTGGCCATACGGGTGATTCTGGTCGGCAGGCTTGTTGGCGACCCGGATGGCCGCCCATGCAGCGATGCCGGCAGCGACGTTGACGATGCTTTCGAGCGCATCGGAATAAAGCGCGACAGAACCGGTGACGAGATAAGCAATGTATTTCACCGCCATCACCACCAGCGCGATGGCGATGGAGACCGCCGCAACGGTGCGAATGCGGCGCTTCAGGGATGGCTCGGGGGTGGTGGTGACGGTCATGGCGTCTGCCTTAGCCGCTCGTCAATAAAAGCGCAAAAGGAGATGGCAGTTGGCCTACGATCTCGGCTGGCGCGAGTTCACTGCCGGACCAGCCGACTTCACCGGTTGCATCTGCCCCTCATCCAGCCCACGCCTTATGAAGAATAGGGATAGGGGTTGCGAACCCTAGCCCTTCAAAACTTCAACAAGCGTCTTGCCGAGGCGGGCAGGCGAGGGGGAGACGCGGATGCCGGCTTCTTCCATTGCTGCGATCTTGGAGTCGGCGCCGCCCTTGCCGCCGGAGATCACGGCACCAGCGTGGCCCATGGTGCGACCGGGGGGTGCCGTGCGGCCGGCGATGAAGCCCGCCATGGGCTTCTTGCGGCCGTTGGCGGCCTGTTCCTTCAACCAGGCTGAAGCGTCTTCTTCAGCTGAGCCGCCGATCTCGCCGATCATGATGATCGATTCGGTTTCGGGGTCGTCGAGAAAGAGGTCGAGCATGTCGATAAACTCGGTGCCCTTGACCGGATCGCCGCCGATGCCGACCGCTGTCGTCTGGCCGAGGCCCTCGTTGGTGGTCTGGAAGACGGCCTCATAGGTCAGCGTGCCGGAGCGCGAGAGAATGCCGACCGAGCCCTTCTTGAAGATCGAGCCGGGCATGATGCCGATCTTGCACTCGTTCGGTGTCAGGACGCCGGGGCAGTTCGGCCCGATGAGACGCGAGTTCGACTTGTCGAGACGCGCCTTCACCTTGACCATGTCCATTACCGGTACACCCTCGGTGATGCAGACGATGAGCGGTATCTGCGCGTCGATCGCTTCTATGATCGCAGCGGCCGCCCCGGCCGGTGGAACGTAGACGACTGAAGCATTGGCGCCGGTCGCGTCCTTGCCTTCCTTGACGCTCGCGAAGATCGGCAGCTTGTGGCCGCCGGAGCCTTCCCAGGTCTCGCCGCCCTTCTTGGGGTGGATGCCGCCGACCATCTTGGTGCCGTGATAGGCGAGAGCCTGCTCGGTGTGGAAGGTACCGGTCTTTCCGGTCAGGCCCTGCACGAGAACCTTGGTGTCTTTGTTAATTAGGATCGACATGCCTACTGGCTCCTTTGGGCCTCGCGCGAACGAATTGCGTCGTGTCGGCCTGATTTTCCTGGCGGCTTAAAGCCGTCGCGGCTTCGACGTCATTCAACTGATGTCCGGCGCTATTCGAATTGATAGAGAAGCAGTGCGAAGTCCTGACCCGAAATCTGCTGCTTGCCAGCGGTGACGTATCTGACGTCGTTCTTTTCCACCTCGAATGTCAGCCATTTCGAGCCATTGTCTCGTTGACGGACCGATGCCTTGGGATACTGCCTCCTGATATCTTCCTCGATTGGGTCGAAGAGCTTCATCAGGTCGGCAGGCCGCTCGGACAGGGCGAAAACCGAGCAGCCCTGCTTTTCAATCCGCATGGCGATGCCCAGCTGGCGATTTTCGAAGCGCAGTTCGCCCTCCTTGGCTGGCACCTGATCGAGGACACCCTTGTAAGCAGCCGCCTGTATCTCAGAGAGTTTTCGGCCGGCTGTGACGCATCCTTTAAAGAGTGTCGTAGCGAGGGCGAAACGCTCGCACCTGACCTGCTTGCCCCCGTCGATCTCATTTGCGCACCCGGTGGCTTCTGCGGCGCTCAGAGGCTTCGTCACACCGGCCGCGGAAGCAATCACTATCAGACCGGCCAGGAGAAGAGATTGCGATATTGATTTCATCGGCTGCTAGGCCCCCTTGATTGCCGCGACGATTTTCTGGGCGGCGTCGTCGAGGTCGTCGGCGGCGATGACATTGAGTCCTGACTCGTTGATGATGTTCTTGCCGAGGTCGACGTTGGTGCCTTCGAGGCGAACGACGAGCGGAACGTTGAGGCCGACTTCCTTGACGGCTGCGACAACACCTTCGGCGATGACGTCACACTTCATGATGCCGCCGAAGATATTGACCAGAATTCCCTTCACGGCCGGGTCGGCGGTGATGATCTTGAAGGCCGCCGTCACCTTTTCCTTCGAGGCGCCGCCGCCGACGTCGAGGAAGTTCGCAGGCTCCTCGCCGTAAAGCTTGATGATATCCATCGTCGACATGGCAAGGCCGGCGCCGTTGACCATGCAGCCGATGTTGCCGTCGAGGGCCACGTAAGCGAGGTCGTGCTTGGACGCCTCGATTTCCTTTTCGTCTTCTTCCGTGATGTCGCGAAGCTCGACCACGTCGGGGTGGCGGAAGAGGGCGTTGTTGTCGAAGGACACCTTGGCATCGAGGACGCGCAGGTGGCCGTCCTTCAACACGACGAGCGGGTTGACCTCAAGGAGCGACATGTCCTTCTCGGTGAACGCTTTATAGAGAGTGGGAAAGAGCGACCTGGCATCCTCGGCGGTGGCGCCTTCGAGTTCGAGGGCGTCGCAGAGCGTCATGATATTGGCATCGGTGACGCCGGCGTCGGGATCGATCGCCACCGTGATAATTTTGTCAGGCGTCTCTTCGGCAACCGTTTCAATGTCCATTCCGCCTTCGGTCGAGACGACGAAAGCGGGGCGGCCGACAGTGCGGTCGATAAGCATCGAGAGGTAGAGTTCGCGGCCGATTTCGGCGCCGTCCTCGATGTAGAGACGGTTGACCTGCTTCCCGGCCGGGCCGGTCTGCTTGGTTACAAGCGTCTTGCCGAACATTTCCTTGGCATTGGCAATCGCTTCGTCGGCAGTGAAGCTGACGCGGACGCCGCCCTTTGCGTCGCCTGGCAGTTCCTTGAACTTGCCTTTGCCGCGGCCGCCGGCATGGATCTGGCTCTTGACGACATAGACCGGTCCGGGAAGCGACTTCACAGCCGTTTCAATGTCTGCAACCGAGAGGACGGGAGCACCTTTGGAAATGGGCGCACCAAAACTCTTCAGGACCTGCTTGGCCTGGTATTCGTGAATGTTCATCGTCTCACCACCGTTGTCAGAATTGTCCTGAAGGCAATCTCGTCGCGCCAGACACCGTCGCCGCCAAACCTGCACTACACTTCATTACTATCTGGCATACAATATGCCAATAGTTCTTTTCATGATCCGGAAACTGGGTGATCGGTCTGACCGGACGAGGAAACGGTGCGGCACACCGAACCGCGCCATCCCTACGGTGATTTACACCGGGAGGCGAGTCCGCGAGCGCGCACCGCTCCTTAAACTCAAGCCTCGCCGAGGTTCGGCGCGATCCGGTTGCAGGCATCGACCAGCGACTTCACCGATTCCACGGACTTCATCAGCATGGCGCGTTCGGAGCCGTTGAGGTCGATTTCGACGATGCGCTCTGCTCCGCCGGCCCCGATGACGCATGGCACGCCGACGTAAAGACCCTTCACGCCATACTCACCGTTGAGGTAGGCAGCGCAAGGCAGAACACGCTTCTTGTCCTTGAGGAAGCTGTCAGCCATCTCGATCGCGGAAGCAGCCGGCGCATAGTAGGCGGAGCCGTTCTTGAGGAGGGCAACGATCTCGCCGCCGCCCTTGCGGGTGCGTTCGACCATTGCGTCGAGGCGGTCCTGCTTGATCCAGCCCATGCGCACCAGATCGGGAAGCGGGATGCCGGCGACCGTCGAATAACGGACGAGCGGCACCATGTCGTCGCCGTGACCGCCGAGCACGAAAGCAGAGACGTCTTCGACCGATACCTGCAGTTCGGTTGCCAGGAAGTGGCGGAAGCGGGAGGCATCAAGCACGCCGGCCATGCCAATGACCATGTTGCGCGGCAGGCCGGATGCCTTCTGGAGTGCCCAGACCATCGCATCGAGCGGATTGGTGATGCAGATCACGAGCGCCCCGGGGGCGTATTTCTTGATGCCCGCGCCGACCTGCTCCATGACTTTCAGGTTGATTTCAAGAAGATCGTCGCGGCTCATGCCGGGTTTGCGCGGGATACCAGCGGTGACGATGCAGACGTCCGCGCCTTCGAGGTCGGCATACGAATTGGTGCCGGCCATGCGGCAATCGAAGCCTTCCACGGCACCGGACTGGGAAATATCAAGGGCCTTGCCGTTCGGCATGCCTTCGGCGATGTCGAACATAACCACGTCGCCCAGTTCCTTCAGTCCGGCCAAATGCGCCAGCGTACCGCCGATCATTCCTGAACCTATCAATGCGATCTTGGTTCGCGCCATGCGGGAAGTCTCCTTCGTGCCATAGGGATTGCGTGTAAAGCTGGCGCCGGGTCCCGGTCAGCGCGCTCAGAAGAGGGCAGCGCTCGGGAAGCAACGCGGTGTAGCGCCTTGCTAGACCGAAACAGGGGGGCGTTCAAGCAAGCCATCGGGTGATAAAACCAAAGTGGTGGCAGGCGTCCGTCGCCCAAATTTTGCCTTGCACACAATATTTCCAATAAAAACGCCAAGAAGGTTGAACGTGTAACTTGACTCTTGGTTCCAGTCTAAGGTTGCATGCACTAGCGGGCGGCGTCGCAGAGCGTTGCCGGGGGATGCTTTGAATTCGTGCACCTGGGGGGAGAATGGCCAAAGCAACGCTTCTTGCGCTGACCGGCAGCATGCTGGCAACGATGGCGCTCGTCGCTCCCGCTGGGGCGCAGGATCGCGGCATCAGCGAGCGCGGCATTAATGCATACAGGCTGCTCAAGATCGATCGGAATACGGCCAAATGGTATGGCAGTACCGACAACGCTCCGTTGGAGCTGACATACGCGTTCGTCGATCGCCGAATGTCGTTCGGGTCGGTCCGGAACTGCGGCGCGATGCAGCCAGTCGACGCTGCCATGGAGCCCTCCGAAATCGCTCCTGACGCCTTCAGACGCGAAGCCAAAAGGGCATTCGCGATCTGGGAAGCCGTCGCTGAGATCCGGTTCGTTGAAACGCGCGACGTGGCCAAAGCCAAAATCCTGATTGGCGCCCAGACGCAGCCACTCGGCCGCGCCTTCACCAACGTCGAACTCGATCGCCGCACCCTGCGCGATGGCCCACAGGCGATCGCGCGATCGCTGATCTGCTTCAACCCCAAAGTCCGGTGGAAAGTGGGATACGACGGGGATCTCGACGTCTACGACCTGCGTTACACCATGGCGCATGAGATCGGGCACGCGTTGGGGCTCGATCATCCCGGCTCGAGTGGCCAGCTTATGGCCTATCGCTACGACGAGCGGCATAAAACCCTGCAGGCTGGCGATATCGATGGCATTCTCAAGCTGTACCGGCCAACCCGACATGCCGCGGGGATACGCCTGCTCGCTCAACAAGAGGCCACTCGGCAAGCCATGCAGCGGAGTGCTGGCGATGCCAACGCACCCGATGCACCTAGCACCGGCTCACTGGGCCTTGGAGACGGGCGGACTCGCCCCTAGATCTTTTGCGTCTTAGGCGGAAACGATCTTCATGTTCGCTCACGGCAAGTGGTTGGCCCTCACCCTCCGCGGTCGCGGGGCTCGTTGTGGTCAACACTGAGAAATCTGTTGTTGAGCAGCCGGGCCACAGTCGTGGGCTTTAGGAGTACTTTCACCTAAACCGAACCGCTCCAGAATTCCGAAGGCGATATAATTCGTGTCCGAAAAGTCGCAGCCGAAAACTTAAAGCGCGTTCAACGTCGCTGTCGGGGCGCCCGCTTTCGGATGGAGCTGTTTTGAATATGCTCTACTCAAGTTTATCGATTGTGTTTCTGGATTCACAGCCGCTTGACATGCTTCGCGGGGATGCAGGCAAATTTATCTTGTGCATCAGTTCCGCCGTGAGAACCGAGTCCGGCTTTGAAATGTGTCAGCCGCGACATTCCCGTCGCGGCGGGGAACCTGTCGTTTTCTGGCTCGTTTGATCCGACAGTTGCCTCGATAGGCAACCTTCAACGTTCAAACGGAAGGTAGTGATATGAAAAAGCTCATCACGACTACTTCGCTCTTTGCCCTTATGTTTGCGGCCCCTGTTCTGGCGCAAACGTCGGAAACGCCGGCCAACGAAAACAACAAGCCGGCAATCGAACAGCCGTCGAATTCATTGGAGCGGTCGCAGACTGATCCAGCAGCCAAGGATGAAGCTGCCACGCCGTCGGCAGACCAACCGATTTCCCGGGATACTGCCGCTAATCCGGTCGACGCCCAGCCTGCAATGGGCATGGGCGGACAGTGGCGCGCAAGCAAGCTCATCGGCCAGCCTATCAGGAATTCCAACAATGAGACGATCGGTGACATTAACGATTTCATTCTGGCCAGCGACGGTTCCGTCGAGCACGTCCTCGTAGGTGTCGGCGGATTACTGGGCCTTGGTGAGAAGGTCGTCGCGCTCAAGTTCGACGAGCTGACCTTCACGAAGGCTGCGGACGGCAACAATTTGATTTCCACCTCCGCAACGAAGCAGTCGCTTGAAGCAGCTTCAGAGTGGAAGAGTGACACCGCTAAGTAAGGTAAAAGGAAGCGGATTTTGCCGCGACTACTTTTGCGCCCAGGGCCGAACGCCTTGGGCGCAGTTGTGTTTAAAATCGTCATCGCGGCGAGGTGGCATTGGGCGGCGAGGTGGCATTGGAAAGTCTCACGTCGGTCCAAGGGTGGACTTGGCGCGATCGTCGCGGCTCAACAGGTAGCTCTCGGAGCGCATTTCCTTCAGACGGGAGGCTGTGCGCGCGAAAAGGTCGGCGCCGTCGCCTTCTCTATATAATGAGTCCGGTTCGCTGTCGGCGGAAGCAATGAAACCCACCCGGTTATCGTAAAGCGCATCGATCAGATTGATGAAGCGGCGCGCCTCATTGCGTTTGGACGGACCCATGACCGGGATGCGATCGACGAGAACGGTGTGGAATGAATGGGCGACGTGCAGGTAGTCGCGCGCTCCAAGCGGCCGCTCGCAGAGATCCTCGAAACCGAAACGGGCCACCCCATTGGCAGCCATCGGTACGGTAACTTGGCGGCCAAGGACCTCAAGGAATACTGGAGCGGGATCGGGCGGCCTGCCGGTCAATCTCGTCCAGTGGCCATCGAGTTCGGCCTTCGCCGCGGCGTCTGCGGGGGAATAGTAGAGCGGGCGGCCGGCGAGTTTCTCGAGCCGGAAGTCCTTTCCCGCGGCGAGCTTCAGAACATCCATGTGATCTTCGATGAGATCGATGAACGGCAGGAACAGCTGGCGGTTCAGGCCATTGCGGTACAAATCCTCGGGAGCCGCGTTCGATGTTGCGACAACGACGACGCCACGCTCGAACAGTACCGCAAAGAGGCGACCGAGGATCATCGCGTCGGCAATGTCGGTGACGTGGAGTTCGTCGAAGCACAAGAGCCTGGCTTCCTGCGCGATCTGAGCTGCGACTATCGGGATTGGATCGCCGCTCAAGGCTTTACGGGCACGGCCGATGCGATCGTGTACGCCTGCCATGAAGGCGTGGAAATGCTGGCGCAGCTTTGGCTCGAAGGCCACCTCGTCGAAAAACAGGTCCATCAGCATGGTCTTGCCGCGCCCGACCCCGCCGAAGAGATAAAGACCACGCGGGGGCGGTCCGGATTTCTTTTTCAGGAATCCAAACAGGCCCGTGGCTGACGGCAGATAGGCGAGCAGAGCGTTCGCGGTGTCATCGAGGTGTGCGACAACCTCAGCCTGCTCAGCGTTCGGCTCGATTTCGCCGCTCTCGACACGCGAGAGATAGGTGCTCATCAAACCCGATCGACCGCTGGCCTTGGCCCAACCCATCCATTACCCTCGGTGCAACCGGCACAATTACGCTTGAGCTCGAACCTCTCGGCAATGCTGCCATGCCCACATTGAGCGGCTCTGTTGTGACAGGCGACCGCGCATCAGGCATAGCAGCCTCAAAAGGCGCTACGTATCAAGTCGTTACGATCGTCGCGAATAGCACTGGCAGTCCCTTGCCGGCCGCCACCGGCATCCACAGCGTCAATTCGTTCAACCTCCCGACACCATTTAAGGCGTATTGTGCGCCGCAACATAACGACTACATGTGCGTTGTGACAACGAACGCTGCGCCCCGTAGACAAAAAACGCGCGGCGGCGTCAAGGGTGACGTTGAAAACTTAGCGATTCCAGAGCGAAGGTGAATTCAATGAGCGAACACCAGTTCTCGGGAGGGACAATTCGAAAGTTGTGGCCGTCGGAAACGGACAAGTTTCGCGACCATCTCTTGCGACTCGACAAGAACAGCCGGCGCATGCGCTTCGCGCACTCCGTCTCCGACAGCTTCATCGAGGACTACGCAAGCCGCATGAGCGACATGGGCGCCATCGTCTATGCATATCTCGAAGACGGCGAAGTACGTGCGGTGGCGGAATTGAGAAAGCTGGGGGATGTCTGGGGCGAAGAAGCCGAGGCGGCCTTCTCTGTGGAACCCGGCTATCAGGAAAAAGGAATCGGGACCGAACTTATGGGGCGGGTTATCCGCGCTTCGAGAAACAGGGGCGTCCACCGGGTTTATATGAGTTGCCTTGCCGAAAACCGGAAAATGCAAGCCATTGCGCGTAAGCATGAAGCGGAGCTGCGTTTCGAGTACGGCGAAGTGATCGGCGAAATTCTTCCGGTCAATTCCGACTACTTCTCGATCCTGGCAGAAGCCATGGAGGATCGCGTCGGCTATCTCCTTGCCGTTCTCGATGTCAGTCGCGAACGCAATCGCCAAGCGGCGTGATACAAAAGGCAATCCACGAGAGAATGGCATTGAGATAACTGCACCGCGCACGAAACTTTTTCTATCTACTTGTTATGGCGTGGCGAAGGTATCGAAGGTTGATACCATCGCCACGCTTTTGTTTGCTCCTCTAATGTCGAGCGAGTTCTCCACTCATGGCATCGCATCGAATTGAATCGAAGATGCGGTTTCGGATCAGCGATCCAGTCACGTAAAACGCGCTGAATCATCACAGTATTCTTCAATTTGCTTCTCGTCGGAATCGGCTATCACCATCAAAACATTCAAATTTGAGTCTTTCATGCAACAGAATTGGACCTGCGCGGAAGTTTTTCACCCTGCAATTGTCTTTTTATGTCAACAAACTCATTCAAATTGTTCAAAGTTTTCTTGGGGCGAATGTGATTCGCAAATCCCCCCTGGAAAACAATGGAGATGAATACAATGGTTACCAAGGCACCGAAGAAAGCGACGACCAAGAAAGCTACCACGAAGAAGGCAAAGGCTCCGGCTAAGACCGCCGCTGCCGCCGCCGCAAAGCCTGCTGCCAAGACTGCTGCTCCGGCTCGCAAGGCTGCAAAGAAGCCGGCTGCCCGCAAGTCGGCCAAGACGACCGCTTCCGCAACGGCTCGCAAGGCTGCTCCCGGCCGCACTGCAAAGACCGCCGCCAAGAAGCCTGCCGTGAAGAAAGCAGCTGCAAAGAAGCCCGCAGTGAAGAAAGCAGCTGCAAAGAAGCCCGCTGCAAAGAAGCCGGCAGCGAAGAAGGCTCCGCGCAAGGCAGTTGCAAAGAAGTCGTAAACGGCAATTCGCCACAGCGGCTACAATAAAGATTTCGCCTTTTCGCGGCGGAGTCACGTCAACAGTGGATTAGTGACCGCATCGCTGCCCTGACCGCCTCAATGGGCTTCAGAGGTACACAAGAACAGAACAATTCGCGGTCTTGACGACCCGCCCACGCTGCAAAGGTTTTCGAAAGCTTTTTGCGGGCAGACCAAATCCCCTAATAGGACCGGATGGGCTTTTGCAAGCCTGGCCGGTCCTTTGTTTATGGGTCCTTTGATCGTTTCACCAGCCTGCGCGGGACTTTCTTGTTGCGCCATCAGACGCTGTCCAGGCGCCGGGCACCGCACGAACCTCCGCAACTTGGCCAATCCCGTCACGCCATCCCCGTCGTGCCCGCAAGGCCGGTGCTGCCGACGCTCTAAACACGGCGCTCGACCATCAGTTTCTTGAGTTCGGCAATCGCCTTGGCCGGGTTGAGGCCCTTTGGACAGGCGCGCGTGCAGTTGAGGATCGTGTGGCAGCGATAGAGCCGGAATGGGTCCTCAAGACTGTCGAGGCGGTCGCCGGTTGATTCGTCGCGGCTATCGTTCACCCAGCGGTAGGCCTGGAGCAGAATCGCCGGGCCCAGGTAGCGGTCCGAGTTCCACCAGTAGCTCGGGCAGGAGGCCGAGCAGCAGGCGCACAGGATGCATTCGTACAGCCCGTCGAGTTCGGCGCGGTCGTCGCGCGACTGCTTCCACTCAGTTGGCGGCGAAGGCGTGTCGGTCTTCAGCCAGGGCTCAATCGAGCGGTGCTGGGCGTAGAAGTGGCTCAAGTCCGGCACCAGGTCCTTCACGACCTCCATATGCGGCAATGGATAGATCTTCACAGTGCCTGGCACATCCTCGATCGCCTTCAGACAGGCCAGCGTGTTCGTGCCGTCGATGTTCATCGAGCACGAGCCGCAAATGCCTTCCCGGCACGACCGACGGAACGTCAGCGTCTGGTCGATCTCGTTCTTGATCTTGATGAGCGCGTCGAGGACCATCGGACCACACTCGTCGCGGTTAATCCAATAGGTATCCGTGCGGGGATTGGCGCCATCGTCGGGGTTCCAGCGGTAAATCCTGAATTCCTTCCAGCTGCCCTTGCCGGTCGGCTGGTTCCACGCCTTGCCGGAGGTGACGGTGGAATTCTTTGGAAGAGTGAGCTGGACCATGGAGCCGTCCTTCGTTGATCTAGACACGCAACACTTTGCAGCCTGACACTTCGCAAGCTCGTGTCAGGCCCCAGCGGAAGTTGGGTGCAGCGCAATAATAGCCAATCAGACATGCGGCGTCGGGCGCGCGCTGTCAACGCTACGTTCGGCAGGGTTTGAGCGGATTTCTGGTGGTTGCGCAGGTGCGGTTGAACCGAAGATCATTCAACGTGTTTCTTTAGTTCCGCAACGAGCGTGGAGAGGCGGCGGGCGATTTCAAGGCCCTTGTCGACGCTGGCTTTCAGCGTTGCACGTTGCTGGATGAGTTCGTTCAAGGATTCCTGGCATTCGCCGAATCCGAAGAAGATCTCCTCGGGAGCATCGATCTCGCCATCCTCAACCGCCGACATGACGTCGAAGGCGTTCTGCGAGGCCAGCACCAGCATGGAGGCGACATCGTTGACGATCTGCTGGTAGAGCCGCGCGGTGTCGGCTGAGACGCGGACGCCGTGCACGCCGAACTTGAGGGGCGTGTTCACGGTCGCACCTTCGCCGCAGAACAGTTTGGGATTGCGCTGGAACCGGCGAAAGATCTCAATCAGTCCCATACAGCAGGTTTCGAGGTCGCGCAGCGCGGTCGAGGCGCGGCGGCGGGTCTTCGGGCGGTCGGGCGTGCGCTCCTCGGCGGACCAGTTGATGGTGGCGATGGAAGAGATCGCCCCGAGGGCCGCGATTGCGGGAAGAACGGCGGCGAAAGGATCGGGCGCGCTGCGGGTCGTCGGTCCGGCGTCGCTGCCATTGGAGGCAGCCGCTCTGGGGTGTTCGGAAGCGGGCTTCTTCACGACGGATCCTGGATTGCGGATAACGGTTCGCCGCGTCGGCGCCGCGTGGCGAAAGCCACCCGGATGCCTTCAATGCCCCGACTCTGTGTCGGCTGCAAGGCTGAGCTGGCGGCTCACGCGCCAACTCACGATTCCTTGAGGCAGGTTTATACCGGCTTTCGGGAACAGCCCTCCGCCCTCCGTGTTGCCCCTGACACACGCTTCAAGGCCGGCGACTTTCCGACCGGTGACAGACGAAAACACAGGAGATTCTAGGATGGAGATCGTGAAACTGACGACTGCTACAACGCTTGCGCTTCTACTGGGCTCAGCAGCTGTCATGGCACAGGCTAACAGCCCGGTCGGCAAAAACCGCACCGAGGGCCAGTTGACTCCCGAACAGGCTCTTGAAGTTGCGCCGGACGGGCAGTAGTACCCAGCACGACAACGAACGTTCCGACAGGCACCGACGCGTCCGCAGCCCGGAAAACGCCTGGAGAGCGCGCGCATGACAAATTCGGCCAGGAAGTTCCAAGAACCGCCGAGACTGCTCCGTCCGGTTACCAGACGGGCGAGGCCGAAAAAACTCCCGGCGAGGAAGCCAGGGATCAGTATAAGAACTAATCAGTTCGATACCCTTAAAACGCCGATGCGGCCGCTCATCGTTTGCGCGGCCGCATTCGCTTTAGTCCGGAAACTTCAATACACCCGAGCTTTGGGCTCGACGTAGTGCATCTCGTTGGTCAGGGTGTAGGTGTGGACGGGGCGGAAATCGAGATTCACGGTCCGCTTGTCGCAATCCGCCCAGGCCAGCGTATGCTTCATCCAATTGGCGTCGTCGCGGTTGGGAAAATCCTCGCGGGCATGTGCGCCACGGCTTTCGGTGCGGTTAGCCGCCCCCGTCACTGTGACTGCCGCCTGGGCGATGAGATTGTCGTATTCGAGCGTCTCGATCAGGTCGGAGTTCCAGATAAGCGAACGGTCGGTGACGCGGATGTCGCCCGAGCTTTTCCAGATCTCGTTGATGAGCTTCACGCCCTCTTCAAGCACGGGCCCGTCGCGGAACACCGCACAGTTGGACTGCATCACCTTCTGCATGCGCGAGCGCAGTTCCGAGGTCGGCGTGCCGCCGGAAGCGAAACGGAAGTGGTCGAGGCGCGCAAGCGCCGGCTCGTAGGACTGCGGCGGCAGGTCGGGCTGGATGCCGCCCCGCTCGACGACATCGGCACAGCGCAGGCCCGCCGCCCGGCCGAACACGACGAGGTCGATCAGCGAATTGGAGCCGAGGCGATTGGCGCCGTGCACCGAAACGCAGGCGGCTTCGCCGATCGCCATCAGGCCGGGCACGATATGGTCGGGGTTGCCGTTCTTAAGCGTCAGGACTTCGCCGTGATAGTTCGTCGGGATGCCGCCCATGTTGTAGTGGACAGTCGGGATGACGGGGATCGGCTCGCGGCGAAGGTCGACGCCGGCGAAGACCTTTGCGCTCTCGGTAATACCCGGCAGGCGTTCGGCCAGGATCTTGGGATCGAGGTGGTCGAGATGAAGGTAGATGTGGTCGCCTTCGGGACCGACGCCGCGGCCGTCGCGGATCTCCATCGTCATTGAGCGGGAAACGACGTCGCGGGACGCCAGATCCTTGGCGGACGGTGCATAGCGTTCCATGAAGCGCTCGCCCGCGGAGTTGGTCAGGTAGCCGCCCTCGCCGCGCGCGCCTTCCGTTATCAGCACGCCGGCGCCATAGATCCCGGTTGGATGGAACTGCACGAACTCCATGTCCTGCAGCGGCAGGCCGGCACGCAAAACCATGGCGTTGCCGTCGCCCGTGCAGGTGTGCGCCGAGGTGCAGGAGAAGTAGGCGCGGCCATAGCCGCCGGTGGCGAGGATGGTCTTGTTGGCGCGGAACCTATGGAGTGTGCCGTCTTCAAGAGACATGGCGATGACGCCGCGGCAGGCGCCTTCCGAATCCATCATCAAATCGAGCGCGAAATACTCGACGAAGAACTCAGCGGAGTGGCGGAGCGACTGGCCGTAAAGAGTATGCAGCATGGCGTGGCCGGTGCGGTCGGCGGCGGCGCAGGTGCGTTGGGCGGGCGGACCTTCGCCGAACTCGGTGGTCATGCCGCCGAACGGGCGCTGGTAGATCCTGCCATCCTCGGTGCGCGAGAACGGAAGGCCGTAATGTTCCAGTTCGTAGACGGCGGCGGGGGCATGCCGGCACAGGTATTCGATCGAGTCCTGGTCGCCGAGCCAGTCGGACCCCTTGACGGTGTCGTACATGTGCCAGCGCCAGTTGTCGGGGCCCATGTTGCCGAGCGAGGCGGCCACCCCGCCCTGAGCGGCCACGGTATGCGAGCGAGTCGGAAACACCTTCGTCACGCAGGCGGTTTTCAAGCCGGCTTCGGCGCAGCCGAGCGTCGCGCGAAGTCCGGCGCCACCCGCACCCACGACAACGACGTCGTAGGTGTGGTCGACCATCGTGTAGGCCTTGCCATTCGTTGCAGCCATTCGCGTGCCTCTCTTTAAGTGCGCGCCTTCGTTCGTCAACACCGCGCAAGCCTGCGTTGAAGAACTAGAGTTGTCCTGGGCATGTGCCCTTCAGCAACCACGCCCTAGATTCCGTGTCGTTACTACGTTGCGAAGCTGAGCTTCAGGATTGCCCAGACGCTTGCGGCGGCTATCACGATTGCAAAGAAAGTGTTGGCGAGCAGGCAGAAGACTTTGGCTCCTTCGCCGGTGACGTAGTCCTCGACGATCACCTGCATTCCGATCCGCATGTGCATTGTTGCCGATACGATTAAGAGCAGCAAAAGGATCGCGTTGACCGGACTGCCAAGCGCTTCTTTGACTGCTGCATAATCGGCGCCAGCAAGTGAGGCGATGAGCCACACCACATAAAGCCCCAGGAAAAGGTTGGCGACAGCGGTAACGCGCTGCATCCAGAAGTGGTCGGTGCCTTCCCTGGCGGATCCTAAGCGACGCGCGTTCTTGAGCGGGGTGCGCATGTTCATTGGCGATCGGCCTCCGGCCCTGGTGAAAATTGAACTGATTCGGGGGCCTGTTGGTCATTACCCATGCCAACACTTCCTTTGCTCAACACTGCGCAAGCTTGAGTTGACGGGCTAAAGTCGTGTCGGTCATTGCCCGTGCCAACACTTCCTAAAGTGTTGGTCATTGGGCCAGATACGCCGCTGCCCAGATTCCAACCGTCGCTGCAACGGACACGACGCCCGAAATCGTCGACAGGAACTTGACACTTGCGATATCGAGGCCGTGGCAGGTGTCCCAGATGAAGTGGCGGATGCCGCCCATCATGTGGTGCAGCAGCGCCCAGGTAAAACCGAACAGCACGATCTTACCGGGCAGGCTGCTGAAAATGCCATTGACGAAGGCGAATTGATCCGGACCGACAGCGGCGGCCGTCAGCCACAAGGCGAGCAGCAGGGATCCGAAGTAGAGGGCGGCTCCAGTGATGCGGTGCAGGATCGACATCACCATGTTGATCAGTGGCCGGTAGATCTGGATGTGCGGCGAGAGGGGCCTGTTGACGGCACCGCTCGATGATCTCGCATCGGACATTCGCGTCTCCACAATCGAAAGGTGTGCGGGATATGGTCGGAGGGATGTTTAGCGCGCCTGTTGCGCTGCGGCAATTCACCTAACGGTATAGGAATTCGAACTCGCGACCGCTTCAGCACGCACCTGGGGCCAGAAACAGCCGGATTGCCGAATCCATGCGCGTCAATCGATGGCCTGGGTGATGGCGCGGCCGAGGCCAAAACCGCTTTCAAAGGCATGCTCGCCAAGCCGGCCGAGGCACCAGTCGCCGGCAACACCGACCTGCGCTTCCGTGGAAAAAATAAAGCTTTCGCCAAGTGAGCTCTCCACAAGGCCATGCTTCCACAGGTGGGCTGTCATCTGGCTGGGTCGAACCGGCGGCAATCCGAAAATATGGCTGACTTCCCCCCACATCTCCTCGGCAACAGATTCCGGGTCGGCGTCCTCGGTCTCGCGGGTCCATGACGGCGAAGCGTGAACAACGACCGTTTCGCCGCGCGTCCCGCGGCCCGGTTTGGTATTGTTGCGGGCAATCCAGCGAACCACTTCGGACATATCGGAATAAACGTCCTGATCGGGCAGCAACCGCTCCTCGAGGCGGACCATCAGGGCCCAGCACGGCGACATGCGAACCTTCGATATATGGTCTGCCATCTCAGTAAGCGGCCCCAGCAGCAGCTGCGCTCGAGGGGCAGGAACGCAAACCGCGACGGCAGCAAATGGCCCGACGGATGACTGATCCTCGAACCAGACGTGCCAGCCCTTCTTGTCGCGCGACAACGTGTGGACGGGGCGGGCGGTATGGATCCGCACGCTTTCGGCGAGCGGGCGGACGACGGACGACATGCCCGGAACACCGACGAACCAGTTGGCCGCAGTAGCCTGCTCGTCACCTTCGCTGCTTTTAAGCTTCGGTTTCCATTGGGCAACGTAGCCGGAGGCGATCAGTTCCTGGATAAAGTCGTTGAAGCGCGTCGAACGGCTGGTGATGTATTGGGCGCCGTGATCGTAGGGCACGACGCCGATACGCATGGTCGCCATGCGGCCGCCGATGATGCGGTCGGCTTCGAAAACCTCGACGTAATGGCCGGCGCGGCGCAGCACGCGGGCGCACGACAGCCCCGCGATTCCCGCACCTATGACAGCTGTACGGCTTGTCACTTCCCTGACCTTTCGCGCCTCTTGCGTTCCATCCAACCATCCGACTCAGCGCAATCTTCTGGAGAAGAATTGAGCGGAGACGATCTCGCTCGCATCCGGCACGGATACACAGGAGGTGCCGAAGTGGGAGCCAGGTCAACAGGGATACGCCTCAGGACATAGTCCAAGGATATAGTTAATAATGGCAGAACTTATGTTCTGACCACTGATGGATAGAACAACATTTAGCGATCTATCGCATAAGTTCCCGTTGCTAAACGGGGAACGTGAGACCTTCCTGCGTTTAGCGCGGAATCGCTACCCAAAGGTCCAGATCGAGTATAACACTTTCGTGGTACTTGCCGTCGGCGGCGTGTAGCGGGAATTGCGAACAATCGTGGTTCTTGGTGGCGACTTGGCGAATGCGAAGGGCACCCATGTCGCTGCGGCCGGGAATTTCTGCGCGCTCCAAAATCTGCGACCAAGCATAGACGGTGTCGCCTGCAAACAGCGGAGCAACATGCCGGCCGCCGTTGATTGCCGCGACGTGAAAAGCGTTGCCCAGCCCGTTGAACGACAGGGCGCGGGCCAGCGAAATAACGACGCCGCCGTAGATCAGCCGCCGGCCGAACCGGCCCTGGGCCTCGGTGTGCTGGTTGAAATGCACTTTCGCGGTGTTCTGGTAGAGCCTTGTCGCGATCTGATGCTCGGCCTCTTCGATGGTCATTCCGTCGACATGATCGATCTTTTCGCCGACCTCATAGTCGCCCCAGCGGTGCGGGCTACCCGCTAGGTCGAAATCGTACTTCGAAATGTCGAGCTTCGGAACCGCGGCCCCGAGATGGGCGGGGTCGACGCGGTCCGGCAACTCGGGCACCACGGCTTCCGGTGGGGCAGAGTCGGGGTCGCATTTGCGGACCATGACCCAACGGGTGTACTCGAGGACCTTGTCGCCGGACTCGTCGGAACCGGTAGAGCGCACATAAACAGTGCCGGTTTTTCCGTTCGAATTTTCCTTAAGTCCTATGACCTCGGAAACCGTCGACAACGTTGCGCCCGGATAGACCGGTTTGATAAAACGACCGGCGGCATAGCCAAGGTTTGCAATCGCGTTCAGCGATACATCGGGCACGGTCTTGCCGAATACGGTGTGGAAGACCAGCATGTCGTCGAGAGGGTTCTCAGGGTATCCGATCGCGCTCGCGAACGCATTCGACGACTGCACTGCAAAGCGCGGTCCGTAGAGGCCCATATAGAGCGCGGCGTCGCCGCGGGTCACCGTTCGCGGTGTGGCGTGGCGAATGATCTGCCCCATCGCGAAGTCTTCAAAAAAGTTACCAGGGTTCGTCTTCGTGACCGCCATCTGCATTTCCTAAAAATAGTGACTCCAACACTGCGCAGGCGCGTGTTGTGTCTTTGATGGTCCAACACTGCGCAGGCGCGTGTTGGAGTATCATTCGTCAAGCCGTCGCTACCTGCTGACCCGTTGCGAAGCGCGGCGGAATAAAGCGACGTGATCCCCGCACCGACCCCGTCAGGTGGTCATGTCCGCAATCGCCTCAGCGATGGCGACGGTGCGCTCCGACATGACCGCGTGTAGACGCTCGACCATTTTGCCTTCGAGGGTAATGACGCCCTTCGAGGCGTTCTCCGGCTTGGCGAACTCTGCGATGATCTTTCGCGACCAGGCGACTTCGTCCTCGGATGGCGAGAAAATCTCGTTGGCGACCGCGACCTGTCCGGGGTGGATGAGCGTCTTGCCGTCCATGCCGAGCGTGCGGCCCTGTTCGGATTCGCGGCGGAGGCCGGTTTCGTCGCGGAAATCGTTGTAGACGCCGTCTAGCACGTCGAGTCCGTATGCGCGGGCCGCGACGATCGTCATCGACAGCCAGGGAACGACGGCGAAGCGATCCTGATAGGCGCGGGCGTGCGATTCCTTGATGAGGTCGTTGGTGCCCATCACCATGCACGTCAGGCGGTGCTCGCGCTCGATGCCGGCCATCGCGATCTCGCGGACGTTGAGGATTGACATCGGCGTTTCCATCATCGCCCACAGCATCGTCTTGTCAGGAGCCTTGTAGGCCGTCACGACCTTGGCAGCCGAGATGATATCGCCAGGTCGGCCAACTTTCGGAACCAGGATGGCGTCAGGGCCGGCTTGGGAAGCCGCCTTGAGGTCGTCGGCCCCCCACGGCGTCTCCAAGGCGTTGACGCGGATGACCAGTTCGCGCTTGCCGTAGCCGCCGTTGCGGACGGCGGCGCAGACTTTCTCGCGGGCTTCGACCTTGGCATCCGGAGCGACTGCATCCTCGAGGTCGAGGATCAGCGCGTCGGCAGGGATCGACTTGGCCTTTTCCAGGGCGCGGTCGTTTGAGCCGGGCATGTAGAGAACGCTGCGGCGCGGACGGACGAGCATACGGATGTTCCTTCTCGATTCTTGCTACTTGGCGTACGAGGGTCGCTAATGTTGCGGCGCGACATTAATCGAGCGACGCAGAAACGCAAACCGCCAAACGGCTTAAGGCTCGTCTGCCCCGTCTTGGCGCGAAGCCAATATAGTGCGAGGCTAAACCCCGTTTAACCAGCACCCGAAAGTCCCTGGCAATGGCCCGCGTTCTCGCAATTTCATCCTATGTCGCTCACGGCCACGTCGGGCTCTGCGCCATCGTGCCGGCGCTGCAGGCGATGGGGCACGAGGTTCTGGCAGTGCCAAGTGTCATTCTTTCGAACCATTACGGATACCGCAACGTCGCCGGAGTCGACGTCGCAGCTGTCAAGCTGACCGCCATCCTGGAGGGGCTGAAAGCCAACGGCTGGCTGGAAAACGTCGATGCCGTCATTACAGGCTATCTGCCAAGTCCGGAGCATGTCGACGCTATCACGGCGACGCTTGCGCGGCTGGGCGAGTCGCTGCCCGACGTTCTCTATCTTTGCGATCCGGTTCTCGGCGACGATCCCGACGGCCTGTATGTCCCCGCGGAGCTGGCTGCAGCTGTGCGCGACACGCTAGTGCCGCTCGCCGACGTCGTCACTCCGAACCGGTTCGAACTTGCATGGCTTACCGGCAGCGAAGTCTCAAGCGCGGCCGACGCCAACCGTGCCGCGAAACAGCTCGGTGACGACCTTAGCGTCGTCACGACGTCGATCCCGGCGGGCGACGGCCTCATTGAGAACGTGCTGGCGGGCTGGCGCGAAGACGACGTCATCGTCGTGCACGAACGATCCGGGGTTCCCCGCGGCACGGGCGACCTGTTTGCGGCGCTGTATCTGGGCTTCATCCTCGATGAGTACGAAGAGTCCGATGCGCTGGCAAAGGCGACGCGCGTCGTCGACGAGATCGTCGAAGCGAGCCTTGGCCGCGAAGAACTGCAGCTGGCCGGCATCCTCTTTGACGCGATCAGCGGTGGCGATGTGTGAAGGTGGCCCAGTTGCAGGCGATCCCGCTTGCGGAATCAACGGCCGCCGGGCGGGTGGCTTGTCGTCTCGCGACCGTTGAGCCATCCGGGATCTGCACATGTCCAGATGTTTGCGACATCCCGCGAGGTACTGGCCATGCAGCCGGTGCCGCGGCTGAAAATTCGCGAGTCGACGCGCGGATGACGCCTGAGTTGCAGAGGCGCGTTTTCGAGGTGCATCCGAAATATAGAGTTGCTAATTGCTCGAAACTTGGCCGTAATGGGAAGCAAATGTAAGAACCGGAACACTCGATCCATTCGTTCCCCTTCCACGGCATCTTCCTGAATGAACTGAAAACTTTGCGCCTGGGCATTTGGACCGGTTGCCATGTCATGGCATCAGAAACGGACTTTGCGTAGAAGTTGGTTGGCCGTAAACAGCAATATACCCGCCCGCACTCAAGAGGACCCTGCGCAATGAGCTTCCCCGAGCACCTTATCGATCGCTATCAACGCTTCAAGTTCCGCCACTTCGCCCAGAATACCGAGCACTACAAGGAACTTGCCGAAAAGGGCCAGAAGCCGGATGTGATGATCGTGTCGTGTTCAGACAGCCGTGTCGATCCCGAGACGATCTTCTCGGCGATGCCGGGGGAATTGTTCGTCGTGCGCAACGTGGCCAACCTCGTTCCGCCTTTCGAAACCGGCGGCAATTATCACGGCGTCAGCGCGGCGCTCGAGTTCGCGGTGTTGAACTTGAAGGTCAAGCACATCGTGGTCATGGGTCATTCGAGCTGCGGGGGCATTACGGCGGCACTGCACGGCCACGCAGAGGAAGAAACCGAATCGCGCTTTATCTCGAAGTGGATGTCTATGTTGGATGAGGCCAAGAGCCGGCTGAAGATGGCGCATCCGGGCGTGGCCGACCGGAGCCTTCTGCAAAAGGAGCTCGAGCTCGCCGGCATCGCGACGTCAATCGCCAATCTGCGGACGTTCCCATGCGTCAAGCATCTCGAGGAAAAGGGCCGTCTCGAACTGCACGGCGCGCACTTCGACATCGGCGCTGGAATGCTTTCGATCCTGGAAAGCAACGCGAAGACGTTCACCGCGATCTAGTGTTCCGATTCCGACGACTGGTTCCCAACCGTCTTCGCCGGACCACTAGAGCGCGTTCACTTTTCATGGACTCGCGGTCGCGCTTTAAATCTTTGTTTTGTCGCATGTTTCAACCGCATCTGTGATGCTCGCCTTCGGCAAGACACCGCGACCACCCCCGCCTTCGCGAGGGCAGGTTTTTTGCCGAACATGCTCCAGATAACTTTACGCTTGTGTTCAGGATTCACGGACGCTTGACGACCTGCTCCCGCAGTCAAGCGTCTGATCGAGAACGCTAGCTATGAACATTCCAGAAGTTTTTTCTTTTGTCCGGATGAGGTCAGGGGGCTGCCTGCCGCGCCTTTTCGATCGCTGGGATGACGTCGCGGACGAGGCTTTGTTCGGAAATCGGGCCGACGTGCTTATAAGCGATGCGGCCTGCGCCATCGATGACGAACGTCTCGGGCATGCCGTAGACGCCCCACTCAATGGCGCCGCGGCCCGTCGGATCGACGCCGACTTTTTCGTAGGGGTTGCCATAGCGGCCGATGAAGCGGCGGGCGGCAGTTGGCTGATCCTTGTAGTTGACGCCGTAGATCGGCACCCCCGTGCGCTCCTTGAGCGCAATCAGCAGCGGGTGCTCGTCGACACACGGCACGCACCATGACGCCCAGAAATTCACAACTTTTACCGTGCCGCCGCCAAGGTCCGTGCTGGCAAAGCCCGCAACGGGCTGATCGGCGGCGCGCAGGCCTTCGAGGGCATCGAAAGCCGTCTGCGGCGCGGGCTTTCCGATCAGTGCCGAAGGCAGCTTCGAGGGATCGCCCTGCGACAGGGAAAACGCGAAGGCGATTGCGAGCAACCCAAAAACAACGAGTGGCGCAACGACCCAGCCGAACCTGCGTCGCGGCGAGCCCGATGCTGAACTGGAACCGGCAGAGGAGGTGGTCATGGTTTTGTGTTCTTTTCTGCGCGGCCCGCGCGTGAGCGGCGAGTCGCGCCGCGTGCTTCGAGAACGTCAAGCAGGCGCTTCTGGTGGACGCCATCGTAGAGGAGCCAGGCTGCCAGCGCCGCCAGAACGACCGCGTAAACGGCGTAACTGGCGAGTATGAAGTCGGCGTGCGGACCAAGGTCCATTTGCTTTTTTCTCCTCGCCTTTTCTTGCCTACTCGGCGGGGGCCGCGGCCTCGGCGGCGCGGGCACGGTCCACTTCTGCGATGCGCAGCGCCTTGACGCGGCGGCGCAGGATTTCATTCCTCATGCCCTTCATGTGCAGGGCGAAGAACAAGAGCGTAAAGCCCAGTGCACAATAGAGCAGGGGGTAGAGTTGCGAGGGATGGATTTTCGGGCCGTCAGAGCGGAACACGCTGGAAGGCTGGTGAAGCGTGTTCCAGGCTGGAATTTCCAGGCCCAGCCAGGGGATCGACAGGCCCTCGACCGAGATCTTGATGAAGGGGAGGATAATAACGCCGACTAGGGCCAGCACGGCCGTCAACTTGGCGGCCAGCGTTTCCTCCTCGATGGAAGAGCGCAGGGCCATCAGGCCGAGATAGAGGAAAAACAGCATCAGGACCGACGTCAGGCGGGCATCCCAAACCCAGTAGGTGCCCCACATCGGCTTGCCCCATAGCGAACCCGTAATCAGCGCCAGCAGCGTGAAAGCCGCGCCAATCGGGGCTGCGGCCTTCGCCGATACATCGGCCAGCGGATGGCGGAAGACGAGCAGACCGAAGCTCGAAAACGCCACGAGGGCATAGCCCATCATGCCGAGCCAAGCGGCCGGCACGTGGATGTACATGATGCGGATCGTCTCGCCCTGCTGGTAATCGGGCGGGGCCGTCCAGCCGCGATACAGGCCAAAGACAATGACCGCGACCGCGAGACCCGCAAGCCAGGGCAGAATCGCACCCGATAGCGACATGAACCGCGTCGGGTTGGCCAGCTTCTGAGTGATGGACTGGTTGGTCATGGACTCGTTTTAAGCGCAGGCGCGACGTCGCGCAAACGGCCGTTAGCGCGGCACTTTGGCTTTTAGACGATAGCCAGTGCGCCACCAACTGGCTGGCGTCAAGTTGCAGATTCACGTGAAACATTTTTTGCGGCTACAGATGCCCACCGCATCTCTCACCGCCAACACGTCCTCTGGACGTGTTGGGCCGAGCCAGGTAGGCGACGCTGACCTATTGCAGCTGGATGCGGAGCGCGGCGGCGGCGGCCAGCGGGCCGAGGACGAGGGAGCCGAGCGACAGGGCGCTGAGGATCAGGAACGAGGGCCAGAAGGATTGGCCGGCCAGCAGCGCACCGGAAATCGCCTGGATGCCGTAAATCAGCGTGGGAACGTAGAGCGGCAGAATCAGCAGCGCCAATAAAAGCCCGCCGCGCCTTGCCCGTAGCGTCAACGCCGCGCCGATCGCCCCAAGGAAACTGATCGCGGGCGTGCCGACGAGCATCGTTAGTACCAGCACGCCGTAGGCGGAAAGATCCAGATTCAGCAGGATGCCGAGGAGCGGGGCTAACAGCGCTAGCGGGATGCCCGTCGTCAGCCAATGCGCCAGCGCCTTGGCGGCGGCAACGAGTTCGAGCGGCGTACCGCCAATCGCAAGGAGTTCGAGAGAGCCGTCCTCGTGATCGGTTTCGAACATCCGGCCGAGCGACAACAGCGCCGATAGCAAAAGCGCGATCCACAAAAGGCCCGGCGCGATGCGGCTCAGAAGGTTGAGATCCGGGCCGAGACCAAGCGGCAGCATGGCGATAACGATGAGGTAGAAGCCGAGTGCCGTGCCGATGGCTCCTCCCTCTCTTAAAGCCAGCGTCATATCGCGGCGAAGCAGCGTGAAAAACGGGCTCATGGCCATCGTCCTTTGTCCTCAACACTCGGCAAGCCGGTGTTGAAGCGGGCTCCTCCCTCTCTCAAAGCCAGCGTCATATCGCGGCAAAGCAGCGTGAAAAACGGGCTCATTTTTCATGCCCCTGGCGGGGCTGCTCAACACTCGGCAGGCCGGTGTTGAAGCCTGTTTCTTCCATGGTTATGGTATCTTCGGGTCCGGTCGAAGCGGTTGCCGAACCGCCCAGCCGCAGTTCGCGGGCGGAACCGAGCCCCAGAGGGATATGTGTGGCGGCCAGAACCAGTCCGCCGCCAGTCAGGTGCTCCTCGACGATTCCGGCGAGGAGGGCGACGGACGCCGCATCCAGGGAAACCGTCGGCTCATCCAGCAGCCACAACGGCCGATCGGCGACGAGAAGGCGGCCAAGGCCGAGACGGCGCTTCTGGCCGGCTGACAGATAAGCCGCCGGGATGTCTTCAAGGGACGCGAGCCGCAGGCGCTCAAGAGCGTCGTAGACCCGGTCGCGGCGGTGCGTCCGCGCAGCCGAACCCCCGAGGTAAGTGCTCCAGAATTCCAGGTTTTCAGCTGCGGTCAGGCCTAATTTGATGCCGTTGGCATGGCCGACGTAATGGGACTGTTCGCCAATTTCCCGCTCAACATCACCGCCTTCCAGGGCGGTTTTTCCCGATTCCAGGGTCAAAAACCCGGCGATTGCGCGCAAAAGCGTCGTCTTGCCTGCCCCATTGGGCCCGGTCAGCAGCAGCACTTCGCCTGAGTCCGCCGCAAACGACAAACCGTCGATAACCAACCGGTTGCCGCGGCGGATGCTGAGATTTTCGGCAGTGAGGCGCAAAACGGGTCCCGGGCGTGGTTCAACGTGGGGTGGGCGGGGCGGATCGTCGCCGCGGGCTTTATGAACGGGGCTCCTCAAGTCGAGTAGCATCGCCCGCCGCGCGCCTATATAAGGGGGGCACAACGATTGGTGCTAGCGCAAAAAACGAGACGCCGTCGTCGAGCGGGCCGTTACGGCCGATTCTACGACATTACCAGCATCTCTTCCGCCGGCGCTCCGGCGGCGCGGCTTTCCACATAAACTTGATGAGGAGGCCTGCTCGTGAGCACGGGTAACGTAAAATCACTCGACAGTTTCAAATGCCGCAAGACGCTTCAGGTCGGTGGCAAGACCTACACCTATTTCTCGCTGCCGGAGGCCGAGAAGAACGGCCTTGACGGCGTATCCAAGCTACCGTTCTCGATGAAGGTCATTCTCGAGAACCTTTTGCGTTTCGAAGACGGCCGCACGGTCAAGAAGGCCGACATCGAAGCGGTCGCGGCATGGCTCAGTGACAAGGGCACGGCCGGCAACGAGATCGGCTACCGCCCGGCGCGCGTGCTGATGCAGGACTTTACCGGCGTTCCCGCCGTCGTCGATCTGGCCGCGATGCGCGACGGCATGGTGCAGCTCGGCGGTGATCCGACCAAGATCAACCCGTTGGTGCCGGTCGATCTTGTCATCGACCACTCCGTCATCGTCGACGAATTCGGCACGCCGCAGGCGCTGATGCACAACGTCGAGCACGAATACGAGCGCAATCAGGAGCGTTATAACTTCTTGAAATGGGGCCAGGGCGCCTTCGACAACTTCCGCGTGGTGCCGCCGGGCACCGGCATCTGCCATCAGGTCAATCTCGAATATCTCTCGCAGACCGTCTGGACCAAGGACCAGGGCGGCGAAACGGTCGCCTATCCCGATACACTCGTTGGCACCGATAGCCACACGACAATGGTCAACGGCCTTGCCGTGCTCGGCTGGGGCGTCGGCGGAATCGAAGCGGAAGCAGCCATGCTCGGCCAGCCGATCTCGATGCTGCTGCCGGAAGTTATCGGCTTCCGCATCACCGGGAAACTCAACGAAGGCGTCACCGCCACCGACCTCGTTCTCACCGTCACGCAGATGCTGCGCAAGCACGGCGTCGTCGGCAAGTTCGTCGAGTTCTACGGTCCCGGCCTAGACAATATGACGCTCGCCGACCGCGCGACGATTGCCAACATGGCGCCAGAGTACGGCGCGACCTGCGGGTTCTTCCCCGTCGACGGCGAAACTTTGCGTTATCTCGACATGTCGGGGCGGACCAAAGACCGCATCGCGCTGGTCGAAGCCTATTCGAAGGCGCAGGGCATGTTCCGCGAAACGAGCGTCGAACCGGTCTTCACCGATACGCTGGCGCTCGATCTGGCCGACGTCGTTCCCTCGATGGCCGGGCCGAAGCGTCCCGAAGGCCGACAGGCGCTCTCCGACATCAAGTCCGGGTTTGCAACCGCGCTCGAAGTCGAGTACCGCAAGCCCGGCGAACTCGACAAGCGTTTCGCGGTCGAGGGAACGGACTACGATATCGGCCACGGCGACGTGGCGATCGCCGCCATCACGAGCTGCACCAACACATCGAACCCCAGCGTGCTGATCGCGGCAGGACTCGTTGCGCGTAACGCCGTGGAAAAAGGGCTTTCGGTCAAGCCGTGGGTGAAGACTTCGCTGGCACCGGGAAGCCAGGTCGTTGCCGCCTATCTCGACAAGGCCGGGCTGCAACCCTTCCTCGACAAGCTCGGGTTCAACCTCGTCGGCTTCGGCTGCACCACGTGCATCGGAAACTCCGGACCGTTACCGGAGCCGATCTCTAAGGCGATCAACGAGAACGGGATCGTGGCGGCGGCCGTACTATCGGGCAACCGCAACTTCGAGGGCAGGGTCAGTCCCGACGTTCAGGCAAACTATCTGGCCTCACCGCCGCTCGTTGTCGCCTATGCGCTTGCCGGCACCGTCCAGAAGGACCTCACCAGGGAACCGATCGGAACGGCAAGCGACGGCACGCCCGTCTATCTCAAGGATATCTGGCCTTCTACGCACGAGATCCAGGACTTCATCGTGAAAAACGTGACGCGGGCCATGTTCGAGGACAAGTACTCGGACGTGTTCAAGGGCGACGAGCACTGGCAGGCGATCAAGACCTCGACAGGCCTCACCTATGGCTGGGACAATGACAGCACTTACGTGCAGAACCCGCCCTATTTCGAAGGCATGAGCATGACCCCGAAGCCGGTTGATGACATCCTCGGAGCGCGCATTCTTGCCGTATTCGGTGACAAGATCACCACCGACCACATCTCGCCTGCCGGTTCGATCAAGAAGGACAGCCCGGCTGGCGAGTACCTTTTGGAGCACCAGATCCGGCCGCAGGACTTCAACCAGTATGGTACGCGCCGGGGTAACCACGAAGTCATGATGCGCGGCACGTTCGCCAATATCCGCATCAAGAACCATATGGTTCGCGACGCCAACGGCAACGTCAAGGAAGGCGGATATACGGTCCACCAGCCGTCCGGAAAAGAGATGACGATCTACGACGCCGCCATGCGCTATCAGGACGAAGGCGTGCCGCTCGTCGTGGTCGCCGGCATCGAATACGGCAACGGCTCATCGCGCGACTGGGCGGCGAAAGGCACGAGGCTCCTCGGCGTCAGAGCCGTGATTGCACAATCCTACGAGCGCATCCACCGTTCGAACCTGGTCGGCATGGGCATCGTACCGTTTGTCTTCGAAGAGGGCACAACTGCCGAAACGGCCGGACTGACGGGGGCCGAGCAGATCACTATCCGCGGCTTGGCCGACATGAAACCGCGCCAGCAGACGATCGCCGAAATCACCTTCGCCGACGGACGCAAGGGCGATATCGCCTTGATCTGCCGGATCGATACGCTGGAGGAAATCGAGTACGTTCGCAACGGCGGTATTCTCAACAACGTGCTGCGCACTCTCGCTTTGGCTGCGTAGAACTGTCTGGAGGCTAAAGGGCGTCCACATTTTCGTACACTCGCGGCCGCGCCCGATACGTTCCGTCTTATCGCCTGTTCGATGCTCACGCATCCCGAGAGCTGCAACACGTGCAAGGGGTCACTTTCAAAGTGGCCCTTTTAGCGTTATCTGGCGACTATCGCCGGTCCTGACGGAAGGCAACCGCCATAACCGGTTCGTGACTTCCTATTGATGTCGACTTTCCCGATATTGCCAACGCGCGCTTTGGATGCCCTCCAGCATCCGCGCTACGGAATCGGCGCTCCAGATGCCCACCAGCATCTGCGCCTGCGGAACTGAAGAAAGGTCCATTTTTACTGATGTCGAGGACAAATAACACTTGGATCGCCGGGCTCGTCGCTATTGCCGCCAGTTCCGCAACGATGATCATTGCGGCCGGCGGCCCGGCCCGTGCGGAAGGCATCAAATTCAAGGCGGTCATCGAACTCTTCACCAGTCAGGGCTGCTCGTCGTGCCCACCGGCGGATGCGTTGCTCAAGTCCTACGTTGAGCGTCCCGATGTGCTGGCATTGTCGATGCCAGTCGACTACTGGGACTACCTCGGCTGGAAGGACACCTTCGCGTCACCGCTGTTTTCCCGGCGGCAGCGCGAATATGCGCGTACGCGCGGCGACGGCTCCGTTTACACCCCCCAGGTCGTTGTCAACGGACGCACCCACGAAATCGGGTCAAAGCAGAAGCTGATCGACAAAGCGATTATTGCAATGGACCGGCTGGCGCCGATCAGCATCCCGGTCAAGGTGGACGCCGACGAAAAGACGCTGTTGATCAATATCGGCGCAAGGCCAAACGGGGCCAGCGGCGGGCGCTGTACGGTTTGGCTGGCGGCCGTAAGGAAGTCAGGCCAGGTCAATGTCCGGCGCGGCGAGAACGGCGGGCGCGAACTCACCTATTACAACGTTGTGCGTGACCTCTCTGCGGTTGGCATCTGGACTGGCGCAGCCGAGACATTCCGCCTCGACAGGGCGTCGCTGAAGCATCCCGACACGGATGCCGTTGCCGTCCTGATTCAAGAGGGTGCCGGCGGTCCCATTGTCGGTGCGGCGTGGCTCGAGGGCTGAGCGGGAATGGTTCAACGCCCCTTCCACTGCGGTTTCCGCTTCGCCAGGAAGGCTTCCATGCCTTCCTTGAAATCCTCGCTCATGTAGCAAAGCTCGATCAAATCGCGGTCGTCGATGTCGTTTGAAACTTCGCCGAGGCGGCGCAGGCCTTCCTTTGTGGCGCGCAGCGTAAGGGGGGCATTTTCCGCAATGCGTTCGGCGATTTTTCCGGCACGGACGTGAAGGGTTTCGGTCGACTCCGCAACTTCGGACATCAGGCCAATCGCCAAGGCCTCGGGAGCTTCGATAAGCCTGGAGGTGAGCATGATTTCTCGCACCAGCGGCTTGCCCAATAGATCGGACAGTCGGCGCAGGTTGTTGACCGACAGGCAATTGCCGAGCGTACGGGCAATCGGAAAGCCAAACTTCAGGTTCGGAGTCGCCAGGCGGATATCGCAGCAGGCTGCAATCGCCGCGCCGCCACCGGTACAGGCGCCGTTGATCGCGGCAATCGTGGGAACCGGGCAGCGCTCGATGCGGGAGAGGACCTGTTCCATGTTCTCTTCATAGGCCCAGGCATCCTGCGCTGTCGAGAAGCCGCGGAACTGGGTCATGTCGGTGCCCGACCCGAAGGCCTTGTCACCGGCCCCCGTCATGATGATCGCCTTGAGGCTCCCGTCGGTTGGCGCACCCGAGCAGATGTCACCCAGCTCGGCATACATCGCCAAAGTGAAGGCGTTGCGGGCTGCCGGCCGGTTAAAGACAATGTGGCCGATACCGTCGCGGACGTCATAGATGAGTTCTTCGGTTGCCAACGCTAGGTTCCTTGTTCTTTGCTTCGCGAAGTCGTGTGGGGCTGAGTGGCCAACACTTCGTAAAGTCGTGTTGGATCTAAAGTCTTGTTGGGGCCGACAGTGCCGAGCGGACAATCGCACGAGCCAAGCCCTGAGGTAAATCGCCTACGGCCAATCAGCCTGAAAGCCACGGCAGCAGCCAGGCGACACAAACTGCCAGGGCCCCGAGCCACAGCGCCACGACGACAGCGGC
>LOEV01000177.1 GCA_001516065.1 Alphaproteobacteria bacterium BRH_c36 | reverse complement strand
GTACATGTTCTTAGCGAGCTGCTGGGTTAGCGTCGAGCCGCCCTGCGCGTAGCGGCCGGCGCGCAGGTTGGCAAACGCGGCGCGGGCGAGGCCTGAGAAATCGACACCGATGTGTTCGTTAAAGCGACGATCCTCGATGGCGACGACGGCATCGGTCACATGACGGGGCAGCATATCGATGGGGATGTAGAGGTGCTTGCTGTCGCGCTCGGCAAGCTGGCTGCCGTCGCGCGACAATATCTTCAGCGTCGGGGACTTGGCGCCATGCACGGACATCGGGTCTGGAAACCTGGCGGTGTAATAGACCATCATGGCACCGAACCAGGCGGCGGCGAGCATCGCCAGCAGGGCTACTGCACGCAAGCGCAGGTTCAGTGTGCGGACAGGTGGTGCGGGAGGTGGCGTCGGCGGCTCAGCCTGCCAGGGCCGCGCGTTCTTGACGTACGACGCGGGGTGCGATGCAGGTCGGCGTATTCTGGACAAGGCCGGCGGATCAGGGGCGCCATCGCGAAGCGCCCATAACCTTGCCCACGCATCTGTTCGTTGCGCTGCCGGCGCCGCAGTCTGGACGGGCACGCCGCTTTCGGTTCTGCCAGGCGACGCTGGACGCTCAGGCGCTGGCTCAGGCCTCCCGTCAGGAGGTGGGGCAAGCGTCGGCTCGACGCGTCCCGACAAAGGGCCTTGATCTCCCGATGCGGTTTTGTCGCGGAAGAGTCTCATCGTCGTTGATTATTTCTCACCCTACGCTGCCCGACCATCCGCCGGCCAGCGCCAAGGTACGCCCGACAACGTTAACGAGGCGTTGAAATGCGTAGCGACGCGGAACGGTTAGAGGTTCCTACTTGAGGTGTTCAAAGGAGTAGAGGTGATCGGTGTCCTTCAGCGAGGCATGGCAAGCGCGGCAAGTATTGAGGTCCTTGTCGAGGCGCTTCCCGTCCGGACTGAAGACTGCAAAGTCCCAGTCGCCATTGCGAAATTCTTCTGGAAATTTGCTGCCCCATCCTGCTCGCTTCTCCATCACCGCGATCGCGGCGAGCTTGTCGCGGATGCGGCGGCCCAGCGTGCTCTCGATCGGCTGGCCCTTGTCGTCGAGCTTGGCCTTGTAGATCTCACCGACGAGAACGGAGCCTTCAGCGAGCTTGCCGTCCGCGCCCGGCCCGGCGGCTGCCTTGCCATTGGCAAACAGGCGGATGATCTGATCGGGGTTACCGACGCGATCGAGGCTCAAGTAATTCTTGTAGCTTTTATAGTCGGCAGGGAATGTGATCTCCTCGTCTTTGGCAACAGCCAGGGCTGCAGCAGCGACGACGGCGACGGTGAATATGGCGATGAAAGTCTTTTTCATTTGTTTCCTCCGGTGATTGCTTTTCAGTCTCGAATAGGTAACCGAAGTCGCTTTTGAGCTCGCAATCGCGTCATGCCAAACGGCAATGGGCAGACACAGGCATCACACAATCGGTGCCCCAAATCCATAGCTGTATGGAACCGGCCCCAGGAAAGCAACGACGTCCCCGTCTTCCACGGCCGCTTCGAAATTGACGGGCCCGGCAACGAGTCCGGCGCTGATATCGCGGCCGTTGCGCATCACGAGAAAAATCTCATTCCTGGGCACGCGCATCTGCGTGACGATATCGCCGACCGTCATTCCGGCCATCACCTCCATCTTCGAGCGCCAACCCTGCGGGCCTGCGTACTTCTCAAGGGAGTTGAAAAGGCGGACTTCAATGCGGAAGGTTACCTCCCTGGCATTATGGCCGATGCCGGCGTCCATCGCTGCGCTACCGGGTTGGTTGATGTCTTCGTTCATGGCTTGCCCTCCTCTGGAAGATCGGCGGCTGCACGCGAGTTTTGCTGCCAGTCCGGCGAATTGAGAAACGGAGTTCCAAACATCGCCAGCCACAGGCTCGAAGCGATGCGTTCGGCCGCCTCGATGACCAGAGGGGCGGCCGCGGCTGTAAATACTTCATTTGCGACAGGGCGAAAGTGGCCCAACCAGATCTCGAAATCAGCGCTTGCGACTTCGCGCAACCGGACATGCGCCGGGACCGGCTTGCCCTTGTAGGAGCCCGTTCTCAAAAGCACCGACGACCAGAATGTTTTCATTTTCACCAGGTGCGCTTCGCGGGTGTTCTCCAGGCGCGATGAAAAAATCGGCCCGAGGCGCGGGTCCGCCCAGACGCGATCGTAGAACCGATCGACGAGGTCGGAGATCTGGTCTTCTGTGATCGACGGATGGACCGGTTCGCGGCCGGCAGGCCGAACCTGGATCCCGCCGCTGTCTATCGGCATGTCCGGGTCTCCGATAACTTTAAACATTCATTCTGCATGAATGTTTGCATAGCACGGCAAACGTGCCAATATCAACATATTAAATGAATGTTTTCCTGGAGCTCGCTTGATGTGTTCCAGGTCCATGTTCTAACCCATGTTCGAATCGCAAATCGGTTGCTTCCTCCGGCAAGTCGCCGGTCACACCTGGCCTTCGCCGAGGCAGGCTTTTGCTGAACATGCTTGAGGAGACCCGGGCCAGTGCGCCTCACTCGCGCCAGTGACTTCGCCCTGCGCATCCTGATCCTTCTGCTAAAGACGGAGGGAGCGCTCAGCGTAGAGACGATCGCGGAGCGTCTCGGGCTGCCAAAGAGCCATGTCATGAAGATCGTTTCCCAGCTTGCCGCCGGCGGCTTCGTCGCAACCCAGCGCGGCCGGGCGGGGGGGGTGCGCATCATGGAAGACAAGGGAGAGATTTCGGTCGGCAGCGTGATCCGCGCAATCGAAACCGAATTCGCCGTCGTCGATTGCCTCGGCAAGTCAGGGCCGCAATGCGCATTCGAACCGCGCTGCGCGCTGAAGTC
Source organism: Alphaproteobacteria bacterium BRH_c36 (assembly GCA_001516065.1). Lineage (GTDB taxonomy): Bacteria > Pseudomonadota > Alphaproteobacteria > Rhizobiales > Hyphomicrobiaceae > Filomicrobium. Next base: position 3,882 of record LOEV01000177.1, on the reverse strand, counting down.
GGCGATGGTGGAGGCCACTGATGCCTTTCTTCACGTGCTCGACCAGTACAGCGTCAGCGATATCGCCGGACGATCGCAGCACCCTCGACTGGAAAGCCTGGATTAAGCGCTGCCGATAAGGATGCCGGCGGCAAAGACCAGCGCGCCACCGAGAACAACCTGGAATGCGGCGCGGAAGAACGGGGTCTCCATATACTTGTTCTGGATCCAGGCGATGGCCCACAACTCGATGAAGACGATGGCGAAGGCGATGGTGGTTGCCGTCCAGAAATCCGTGATGAGGTAGGGCAAAGCGTGGCCGAGGCCGCCGATCGTCGTCATGATGCCTGAGGCAAATCCACGCTTGATGGGAGATCCGCGCCCGGAAATCGCGCCATCGTCGGAGGCTGCTTCGGTGAAGCCCATCGAAATGCCCGCGCCGACGGACGCAGCGAGGCCGACGAGGAATGTCGTCCAGGTGTCATGCGTGGCGAAGGCGGTTGCGAAGATCGGCGCCAGAGTCGAGACCGAACCGTCCATCAAACCGGCGAGCCCCGGCTGCACCCAGGTCAGGACGAACTGGCGGTGGGCCGCCCGCGCTTCGTCTTCGCGGGCGTCCCCAGACAGGTGCTCGCGCTCGAGGCGTTCGGCGGCCTTCTGATGTCCGGCCTCGGCGGCGGCAAGATCGCCGAGCAGCTTTCGCGTGTCGGCATCGGTCGTTTCCTTCGCGGCCTTGAGATAGAAGTTGCGGGCTTCCGTCTCCATGCCGGAAGCCTCTTCGCGAATACGCTCGAGGCCGAGGTTCTCGATCAGCCAGACCGGCCGGCGGGCATAATAGCCGGCGACATGCTCGCGGCGGATCAGGGGGATGGTGTCGCCGAAGCGCCTTTTGTGCAGAGCGATGAGGCGCGAGCGGTGCTCGTCCTCTTCGGCCGCCATGCCTTCGAAGATCTTCGCGGTATCGGGAAAATCCGCGCGCATCCGCTCGGCATAAGTCCGGTAGATCCGGGCGTCATCCTCCTCCGAAGAGATCGCCAGCGCCAGCACCTCCTGCTCGGACAGATCTGCGAATTGGCGACGGCCCAAACCCCAGCCCGGAATCATGTCGGCTCCCTCGATTAGAATCGGTCTAAACCGATTAGCGGAATATAAGCAGTGCAGCAAGACTCGCAGAGACGGCCGACCATGCCACAGATCCCATCACTCGATTTGTCGAGCTTATGCTGCCTAGCAAATGATTGCCTGGCGTCTAAATTCCAACCAATGCATTCCATTTTCTTCGTTGCGTGGCACAAATGTTAGTATCCGACACCGAATACTTTGATTCTTCGTCTCGTCCTGAGTAAATCAGGCATTGGGCTATGGTCCGCACCCCGCAGCGGGCGTAGCTCTTGTGCGAAGACTGGGGACCCTCGGGTTCCCGACGCTCCCAATGCGCCCTCATTGGGAGCGTTTTCCTGATGGGCAGCAGCTTGATGGCGAGACGGATGCTGCGTGGACTTCGAAAACTTCGTTCGCGGCGACGTTTGTCGCCTGCAATAATCACAGGGCGCCGGCCTTGCGACCGACGCCCACCGGGGTGAGTTCAATTAAATTGAAACCGATGCTCAGTCCTTGCAAGGGATCATGATGACCTTGTCGATGTAGGGGATGTGGAACTTGCACTTGCGCTTCATCTTGCCGGTGTATTCGTTGGCGCGGTCAACGAGTTCGTCGATGACCTGAGTGACCTCGTTCTCGATTGGCTTTTCGTCAACCTGATCTCCCTCCGGAACTGCGCCATATGCCTTCGCGCTGTCAGCTTCTACTTCCACGTCCTTGGAAGCCTCGCCGTCCTTTGCAGCAGTTTCGTTGGCAGGTGTGCCGGTGTTACGCTCGAGTTCGGCTTCTTCCTGTGCGGCAATCGAGGATCTCGTGGTGAAACGCTGCGGCGCTTCGACGATATCGCGATCCGCGCGGCGGACCACGTGGCGCTCGATCCTATGTCCGGCTGCTGGCTGGTCCGCAACGGCAGGCTCGTCATTGCTAGCGATCGTGTTGTTCTTGGCGGCGGCGTACTGGCCACAAAACTGGACGTTCTCGGGGGCGCGCTTCCAGGTGAATGTCTTCGAGAAGAAGCTTGAAGACGCATTGCCGACCACGCGCAGGTTGTCGCTGTCGAGACGGGTCAGGCGCACCGTGTACTTCTTGCCGCGGCTCGGTGAGTAGATCCAGCCGCCGCCCTTGGAAGTGACGTTGCCGAGGATCTGCGTGCCGCAGCGATCTTCGTTCTTCTTGTCCTTGACGTGGACGACGAAGCCGCAGAGGCCGCCACCCTTTTCGCAATCCTTGATCTCGACGGCGCCACGGCCATCGTGGTCAAACCAGATGCCCTTTGGATTGCTGTCGGCGGATGCGGAGGCCGACCACACGAGTGCTGCACCGAGGGCTGCGAACTGCGACGTGCGAATGATGCGTGACATGGTGAAGTTCCCCTTCGTAATCCTGTTCCCCGTCCCGCTTCGTTTCGGCGGCGAGGTGGTTGTTGATGTGACCTGAACATGCGCGGTCACGGGGCGTGGCGCTGTTTCGCTCGGAACAGGGACGAAAAATCTCACGCTCCGCTCCACGAACGCCCATAAAACGGGCGTTTTAGCCTATTCGCCAAAGAAAGTGCGTTGCATGTCCATGCCCGGCCTGCTGCTGTATTTGGAGGAATTTGCAGCGGCCATGCTGGAATTGGGGACGGAATTGAGACCGGAATGGAGGGCCGTCCGCTGTAGTACCCGGCCGTGCTCGGAGCAGATCCGCCAGCGGCCGTTCTGCAGCTCGATCGTCAGCCGTCCACTGGCAACGCCGGCTGCACCGCCGTACCCATAACCGGAGGCGACGGTAAACTCGTAAGTGAAATCGGCGTTGTATTTGAGCGGGTGCCCGGCCGATGCGAATTCCAAGGTAGCGGGGCGCAGCTTGTAGGTGCGAAACCGCCAGCGGCTGGCGAAATCGGCGATCTGATTGACGACGGACGTTCTCGTCGTGGCTTTTTCCCCCCAGTAGTCAACCCGGCTGCAGTAGAGGCCAAAGAGTCTCCGCCGGTTGCGGGTGGCGCCTGACAGATACTGTTCGTTGATAAACGCGAGCGCTTCGTCGCGGGTGAGGACGGGTTGGTGTGCGCGCTCGGCGGGCGGCGGTGGGCGGTCGGGCAGCGGCAACAGATCGCTGGCAGCAATGTCGGCCGTCGACGGCGTGCGTTGGCGCGGCATTGGCGCGGGCGTGGGGGCGGGAGGCGCGACAAGCATTTCTTCGGTGTTGCGCGGGACGACGGAAGCGCTTGGTGCGCCGGGTCCGTCAGTTGCTGTTTGCGCTTCAGTTTCGACCTCTGATCCAGCATAGGAGTTGGCACTGCCTTTGGCCGGAGCTTCGGCCACGGCCGTTATCGTGTCATCGTTCTGCACAGCGACATCGGAAACCGCGACATCGACAAAATCGGTCACCTCGCCGGCCTTCGCAGCCAACAAGGCGTGGATGCTGCGGGCGACGCTCACTGGACCGACTACCGCCGTGACCTCACTAGCTGTCGGCGAAGTCGCTGCTGCGGGGTGCGGAAGGGATAGCGTCTCAGGGGCTGGGGCTGCGGGAATGGCGGCCGCATCGGCAAATTTGCGCTCATCAATCCGGCGTGGCGCCGGCGAGGCTTGCGCTTGGCTCGCGGACGTGCCGGCGATGCGGTCCTCGACGCTCACGGGGCGCCGGGCCATCTCTCGGGCGTTGAGCAACTCGGCACGCCACATATAGGCGGCCGCAAGACTTGCGAGGGTGACGGACACAGCCAAGGTCAAGACTGCAATTAAGAGGATGCGGCGGTGAAGCTCAGCGCGGCCGTTGCTGCATGCTTTATCATAGGCTAGGCGCCCGACCGGCTTT
>LOEV01000176.1 GCA_001516065.1 Alphaproteobacteria bacterium BRH_c36 | reverse complement strand
GTCGCGCCATAGTTGACCGACGGCGCGGCTGGCGAGGTGTCAACTATGGCGCGATCAACGCCTCACTAAGTCCATGATTTCTCTAGTGGCCCTTGTGCCGCGCCAAAATCGGACGCGGTCGGGGCCATGTTGCGATTTTGGCGCGACGGGCCACTAGAGCCGCTTGCGGGAGGGGACTCGCAGGTCTATAAGGGCCGCCTTGCCAATGGCCGCCACTCCCGATGGCGGCTCGCCGAAGCCCGAAGATGGCATCTTGGATCGGCGCAAAAGCATGAAAATCGGAGCGTAGCGCAGCCTGGTAGCGCACTTGCTTCGGGAGCAAGGGGTCGGGAGTTCGAATCTCCCCGCTCCGACCAATGTTTTCAATGGGTTAATTCATTATTTTTCAGACATCCTTGAGTGGTTTCTATGGGGCGATGTTCCGCAAGAACCTGATCATCGCGAAGGTTTGCCCCAGCCCGATGTGCGCAGCGTGCGGCCTCGGTGATGAATGTTCTTCCGCCTGAGTGCGACGAGCAGCCTTCGAGTCCGAGTTCGCGATATGTTGCGACGAACCAATTAACGATGCTGTTTGCGCGCATATGGCCACCACGTGCCGATCGGACTACCGGCTGATCGGGTTCAAAAGCGCCGGGTTTCACTCCGCGCTTGAGATCTGCAAGTGCAGAATGCGATTGTGTGGGTCAACAAACATGCCCCACGTGAGGCCGGCGATTTCGCACGCACGCAATCCAGCACGCACCGACAACAAAACGGCGAGTGCGTCGCGCTGAAAGCGCGCCTCCGGCACGACGTCGTAGCTGTCGCCGACGCTGCCGACCGACGGCACGAGGCCGGCCTCGGCGAGACGCTCGGTGTACTTGATCGAGACGTACTGCACGCCTCGGTCGCTATGGTGCACCAGACCGCCGCCGGAGACGGGCTTTCGATCATGGTTTGCCTGTTCCAGCGCATCGAGCACGAAGCCCGCGTGCGCCGATCGCGACACGCGCCAGCCGACAATCCGACGAGCGTAGGCGTCGATGACGAAGGCTACGTAGACGAACCCGCTCCACGTCGCGACGTAGGTGAAGTCCGAGACCCACAGCATGTTTGGTCGTGATGCACGGAACTGGCGATTCACGTGATCGAGCGGACAGGGCTTGGCTTTGTCGCTCACCGTGGTCCGCAGGCGCTTGCCCCGGATTACCCCTTGTAAACCCATTTTCCTCATCAGCCTGGCGACCGTGCAGCGGGCGATCGCGTGTCCCTCCCGCAGCATCTGCCGCCACACTTTGCGCACGCCGTAGACCTGATAGTTCTCATCGAAAACCCTTTTGATCTCTGCACACAGGACGATGTCGCGCTTGATGCGCGGGGGTGCCGTCGCAGGATCGGCGCGTCGTGCAACGTGGGCGCGGTAGGTTGACGGGGCGATCGGCAGTACCTTGCAGATCGGCCATGTGCGCAGCACGTCTCCGACGTGACCCCGTGGTCGTCTCGGTACGCATCGACGAAGCTGATCATGGCTTCCATCGGCGGTCGAGCTCCGCCTGGGCAAAATACGCTCGCCTTGCGCAAGATCCACCGAACGGAACGGCTTCTATGCCGTCGCTCTAAAGCGAGTGATATCCCCTTTCGATAATGACCCCTTTCGGTCGGGCTCGGCACTTCGTTGCTGATTGGGGTATCGCGGTCTATCACGCTGCGAAAGCAGCCACACCGCACTGAGCGAGCCTATGGCATGGCGGGGATACCAAATACGGTTAGCGGCAAATTCTGCTTAATATGCAGGGCGCGGGCAAACAACAGCACGGCAAAGACAAAAAAATAAGCTGATCAGTTAGACACCGATGTTGAAACTGGCGAGTGCCAGCCGGATTGCCGATTGACGCAGACCAACCTGCGAGAGGGCGCCGGCAAACCGTCGCTGGAAAGACGTTCTCGACTCTGGGAGTTAGTTCGGCCAGAAAGTGATCGACCATATTGCAGGCGCAGGTTGACCAACGCAGTGGCCGTGGTAGACCTTTTTATTACATGCGGCTTAACTTTGTTATTAGTTGGCACGTTATGACTCAGTCAAATCATAATGCTGCTTCGACGCTGCACCAGGCTCATCTTGCCTGCATCGTGGAGCAGTCCTTCGATGCACTTATTTCAAAGGATGTGTATGGCATTGTTCAAAGCTGGAATCGCGCGGCGGAGCGCATATTCGGTTGGACTGCGGATGAAATAATTGGAGAACCGATTAGCCGAATATATCCGGACGACAGGATTCTCGAAGAAGACAGTATTCTCCAGCGAATTCGATCCGGTGAAGTAATTGAAAGATTTGAAACTGTTCGACGGGATAAGCAAGGGCATCGACTCAATGTTGCTATCACCGTCTCACCGCTGACCGATCGTTCGGGCAAAGTCATTGGGGCCTCCACGATCGCTCACGACATCTCTCGTGCGGAGCTGCAGGCTAACGAGGTACGGTTTCGTACGCTCGTCAACTCAATCCCTCAGCTTGCCTGGATTGCTGACAGACAGGGTGCCGTCTGCTGGTATAATAACCGCTGGTATGAATATGCGGGCACTACAGTCAATAAGATGCATGACTGGAAGTGGGCACGGGCCATTCATCCCGAGCATCTGGAGCGGGTGAAAAACCGCATCCAACGAAGCTTGGAGACAGGCGAAGAATGGGAGGACACGTTCCCACTTAGAGGTAAGGACGGTTCATACCGCTGGTTTCTGTCGCGCGCGGTACCCCTGTTCCGGGAGGATGGTAGTCTTTGGAAATGGATCGGCACGCACACCGATGTTACTGCTCAGCAGGAGCATGAGCAAAGAGCCGAGCTTCTAATGAACGAGATCAACCATCGGGTTAAAAACATACTGACCCTCATACAGGCGATTGCTCACCGGACGTTTTCGAGCAGCCCGAAAGACCTCCTGGATCGCTTCGATGAGCGTATCCAATCGCTCGTTGCTGCCCAAGACCTGCTTATCAATAATCGTTTGAAGGCAAGTCCGCTCGCCGATCTCGTGCACGCGCAGCTCAGCCACTTCTCCGACCTATTTGGCACGCGCATTTTTTGTGAGGGGCCGCCAGTCTCACTCACATCGAAAGCGTCACAGGCCATCGGTATGGCGCTGCACGAACTTGCGACGAATGCCGCTAAGTATGGCGCAATTTCCAACGAAGCCGGGCGCGTCGACGTGGTCTGGAGCCTTGAGCACGCCGCGGACGGGCAGAAGTTGTTTATAATGCGCTGGCTTGAAAGCGGTGGCCCTCCTGTCCCCAAGCCCAAGCGACAAGGCTTCGGATCAGTTATCATCGCTGCGGCCGTGGAAATGAGCATTGGCGGCACTGTCTTCCTTGATCATGCGCCTACGGGCGTCAGATGGTGTCTGACTTGTGACGCTCAGAATATTGAAGGAGGCGACGAGACAATAATCAACGTCGCTGGTGACGATGCGTCTGTACATCGGCCAGGGCCGACAAAATACGTTCACCGTCAGCGGACAAAACGGAGCTGATTGCGTAGAGACTTTCCGGTTCATCGTTGCCCCAGGAGGGTGACGATAACTAACAGGAATGAACGCCAAGCCGCCGGCTGGTGACGCCGTGCGGCAGGCAATCTCCGACCAAGTCAAGGATCTCAAGGTTGAGGCACGGCAGCTGAATGAAGCGTCGGTGACGGACAGTTACAGCAGGAAAATGCCCTGAGCATCGCAACACCTGGCCCGGTCTAATAGGCCGCTGGCGGTTGATCCAAGCCGCCAGCCAACAGACCTTCTCGGCATCCATCGCCGTGACCTCAGGTTGGCGAGAACTTGTTTTTTGCAGGCCGGATCAACCAGACTTCTTAGGCGCGGCCGCCTGCCTCATGGCGCGCCCGGACCTCGTCCTCACTGATCCTGCTGCGCTGAACGATCAGGCTAAGAAAGCACACTTCGACTGAGGGTCCTTGCGCAGCGTAAGGCGGTTGGCCCATGACGTTGGGGCCTCGGCAATCGATAGGCGGTCTATCCCACAAGCGGCCATTGCTTGGCGCATCGCTCCGTGAACGGCACCGCTGATCTCGGGCGTCCGGAATCGGAGGATTAGCTGCCGCATTGCCAGTGACTTAATCGGCAGAGCCCCCGAGCACTGCCTCAGTGCTTCAGATGTCGATCTTCTCGGCAATCTCGATGGCGTCATCGACCTCGATCCCAGGTATCGAACAGTACTCTCGATCGCCACCCATTCCTCGACCAAATGCGCGTACTGCCGTGTCGTCAGGCCGGCGCGACCGCCACGGCCTGCAAAGAGGAATTGTCAAGCCAGCTTGATAACCATGATTCCGAATAGGCATGTTTGTTAAGTGGTATCGATAATGGATCGAATTGATTGATACTTTTACTGCAATTTCGTTTGCTTCCGAAAGTTCTTCTGCACTGAGCAGCAAAGGAAGCGTCATGCACGGAAATAGTTCTTTCGGGTTGGCAATGAGAGAAGGCTTTCTCGAGGACGACCAATCTGGGTACGCGTCGATCGACCTCTCGGCGCTGCCCGATGAGTTGTCTGCAAGCCCTCCGATGAGCGGATTGCCGGACAAGTTGCAGCCACTTGAAACCGCATACCAACAGCTGCTCGACATGTTTGACGATGCAGACGCCGCTACCTTCCATGGGTCGAGCGGACGTGGCTCGCACGAAAATCTCTCATTACCGCTAACTGATACTGCGACTTCAGGGTTGCAGATCGCAAGCGCGACGCCCGGCTTCGAAATAGCCACCTATGCGTTCGATGCCTTCACCCCGAACGGTACGTCCGGGCCCTGGAATGTTTGGGGCGAGGAGGCCATCCGGCCCGCTCAGCACTTCCAACTCGGTGCAGCAGGTTCCGATGCGCTGCCGGTTCAAAGCGCGATCAGGCTTGACGACGCAGACCCAGTCGGGGCGAAAGGCGGAGCGGCAGGCCCACCAAGTGGCGCTGGCGGCGGCAGTGGCGGTGGCGGTGGCAAGGGCGGATCGCTCTTTACAACTTACGTCAGCGGCGACGATTCGGTGGATGACGCGAACGAGTTCAACATCCAAATCGATTTCAGCGGACGCTGGACGGCTGAGCAGCAAGCTATTGTCACCTGGGCTGCCGATACGCTCAGCTCCATCATCGTCGGCGACATCAGAGACGATACCGATCTTAACTTGAACTTCGTGGACGACATCGTCATCTCGGTCAGCACCGGGCGTCTCGACGGCTCAGGCAGCCTGTTCGGCGGCAACACTCTAGCCCAAACGCAGATCACAGCCGTCAGAGACCCCGGCTCGGTCGACCAATGGCTGCCGGTCACGTCGACCATGACACTCGATTCAACAGACCTGAAAAACTCCGTCGGCGAAGGCTGGTTCGACACCTGGGACGATATAGTACTGCACGAAATGGTGCATGCGATCGGATTTGCCGGCCTCATCTTCGACAACCTCGGACTGACCGACGGGGGAAATTTCATCGGCAGCGGCGCGACGACGGCATACGGCGGACTGGTTCCGATCGAAAGCGATGGCGGGATTGGAACCGCCGGTTCGCATTGGGACGAATACCAGTTCCAGCCCGGTGGCGTGCCGATGTCAAACGAGTTGATGACCGGCTTCATCGCATTCGGCGAGCAGACGCAACTGTCGGATACGACGGTCGCAGCGCTTAGCGACATGGGTTACGAGGTCCAGGATCCTTCAGTCGGCACGGGTAGCTTGCTGGTCGACAGCGGTCTCTTCATCGCCTGATATTGTTTTCCTTGCACTGCGAGTCTGAAGGCTGTGCCGTGTCCATGGTGCAGCCCCTTCTCTGCGAAATTTTCATTACCCAGCACACCCTTCAGACTCGCCGCGGCGGTTTCCCTGATCGGGCAGGCTTTGCATACGTGACAGTGTCGCAGGTTGCAGCGCTTCAAGTTATGTCCCCCTGGGCGTAGTAGACCGACTCAGCGATGCTTTTGCCGTGTAGGTCCTCGTTGGAATACCAACTCTCAGTCCTTCGGGAGCCGAGCGAAGAAGTTCTTGAAGTGCTCGATGAAAGCGACGATCGCGCGGCGTTGCACCACGCGCTTTAGGCTGACGCAGCAAATGTTCAACGGGCGGTGGTCGCCGTGAAGTGGAATATATCGAACCTTCGTTCCATCGTAGTTGGTTGCATTCCGCGGCACTAGATTGAGGATAGAATATCCCAACCGGTTCCCAACATACGATCGAATGGTCTCGAACGAGCCAACAGCCGTTGTCAATTCTGGCCTCCGCCCTTCTTGTTCAAACAACGAGAAGAAGTATTCACGGCTAATCGGCAGGTCGAGGTAGATGAATCGCTCGTGAGCAACATCGCCTAAAACTGCAGATTTCTGGCTTGCGATTGCATGATCTGCGTGCACAACAAGCTTTGGCGGCAGCGTCTTCCCAATATCAATCTCGTATTCGTTCGACAAGCCGAGATCGAAGGTCAGCGCGACTTCAAACTGACCCGATTGGATGCTGTTTAAGACGTCCTCCTGATGGCCGATAAGAGTTGTTACAGTTACATCCGGATAGAGCTTCTTGAACGACCGAATGATCGCCGCCATGTAGATCGGCGCGATGTTCACAAACGAGGCGACTCTGATTTCACCAGACACTTCGTGCGCCACATCCGTTGCGAGTGCGTCGAAATCGTTCGCATGGGCGACCAGCATTCGGGCTTCACGTAGTACAATTTGGCCGGCTGTTGTCAGATTGATCCCGACAGAATTCTTACGCAAGAATAGCTCTACTCCGTAACTTTTTTCAAGCTGACTAATCGCAACGGATACGGACGGCTGCGAAACGTTCAAGGCCTTGGAGGCCGCAGACAGCGAGCCAAGGTCTGAAGCAGAAATGAAGTATCGCAACTGCCGCAATGTGCACTTCATAGTTACACCCTATGATTTTCGATAATAAATAATATTATGCATATGGATGCCATCTGCGCCAGACTAAATCAGTAGGGCGGCCCCGTTTGACCATTTTCGCAACCAAAAAGCGGTCAGCTGGCGCGCTTTGCCTTCATATGGCGGCCAGCGGAACGGCGCGACCGTCGCATCCTCGGTACCAATTGTTTTTCGGAGGTTCTGATGCAGACACGATCAAACGGGATTGGCGGACGTATCGTCCGAACGGTAGGCGTGGCTTTGTCATGCTTGATGCTCGGAACTCCTCTGGCCCTGGCTGAAGACAAGGAAGTCACTGTCGATCTCATGATGTCGCCAGCTGGCACCGGTCCGTACCTAGCGTGGGCAACTGTCCAAACATACGCGAAAGATCATCACAAGTGGCTCCGCCCGAAAGCGGTGGAAGCACCCGGCTTCGTTTACAACGTGCGTTTTGCGGCGGTCAACCCAAGTATCTGGAAAACGACGATGTTCGGCTCGGGGGAGGTCGTCGAATGGGCCGCGCTGAATGGCAAGCCGCCATTCTTCGATAAGCCACTGGAGGCGGTCAAGGACTACCGGGTAATCGGCACACTGAGCCAGACAAGTAATCTGTTCGTTGCAACAGATGACGCAATCAAGGGCCCGGTCGACTTCGTTGGAAAACGCATTGCGACCGGACTGCTTAGCCAGAACGAATGGGGCATGGCCCAGCGACTCATTCTCGATGGTCTCGGCATCACCGAAAAAACCAAAAGTTATAGTCCACTTGGACCCAACGCCAACGTCGAAGCGTTGCTCGACGGACGCGCAGATGTTGGTACGGTCGTTTTGCACTCTGCCATGAATTACAAAAAAAACCTCGAGGCAGGTCCCTTCAAGACGCTAATGTCTTCAGGGCGGCCATGGCACTACGTCAGTATTCCGAAATCAGATATCGAAGATTCTATCAAAAAAACCGGAGTCCCGTTCATGATCCGGGAAATTCCTGCAAACACGATGAGCAATCAGCCTGAAGTTGTGACGACGGTTGGCAACAATATGCTGCTTTCGGTGCACAAGAGTTTCCCGGAGGATATCGCCTACGAATTCGTCAAGCTTTGGGTGAAGATGGGCCCTATCGTCGCCAAGTATAATGCAACCGGCGGCATCTGGGATGCCGATTCGATCGCCAACATGGCGCGCAACCAACCCGAGCGCATCCACCCGGGTGCGATGCGCGCCTACAAGGAACTCGGGCTCGTGAAGTAACGCGACAGACATGAGGGGGGTCGCGGCCCACACAGCTTCTCCCCTACCCGGGGGTGCCATCTCAACGGTCTGATCAACAATCAATGGTAGACGATGACAGCGGCAGCCCTCCGTTCGAAAAAGCTTCTTGCAGCGCCCTCCTATTTCTTGGCGCTGATCCTGATCGCATACTCCATTGTGACGGTCTGGACCTCCCTGACCGGCGCGATGGAGCACTATACGATTCACGTGACGCTCATCTTTCTTCTGGCCATAGCGGACTTGGCCTGGCGCTACGGCGGCGGTGCGGCAATAGCAACTGGCGTGACAGCTGGTGAAGAGGAAATTCGTTCGCCAAGCCGGATCCTGTTTGCTTTCACCTCGCTCCTCGCAGCCGGGATGCTGGCGTCCGGCATTTATTTTGTGATGCAGGCGAAAACGCTTGAGTTTTCTCAGCCGTTCATTTCTCAGACGGACTTTGCCTTTGGAGCCGTGATGGTCTTCGTCATCCTCGCGGTGACGTGGTTGACCTGGGGATGGCCGTTGGCCCTGATCTGTATCCTGGGAGCAGCCTACTTTGCCTTCGGCAACATGCTTCCAGAGGCCTTCGCGACCGGCCGCAACTACGACGCCAATTTGATCATGAGCTACCTGGCCGGCATGGGTGGCCCCCGCGGTGTCCTGACCTACGCCCCGCTGTCCGCCGACGTAATCTTTCTGCTGCTTGTCTACGGCGGCGCTCTCCATGGTACCCGCGTCATCGACATGTTCGGAGAAGTGGGGAATGCGATCGGTAACCTGTTCCGCGGTGGCGTAGCATACTCGGCGATGGTGGCGAGCCTGCTGATTGGCATGGTTACGGGGCAGTCTGTCAGCAACATCGCACTGTCTGGCAGCATGACCATTCCGACCATGGTGAGAACCGGCTTCACGCGCAATCAGGCCGGAGCAATCGAAGTGCTTGCCTCAACCGGCAGCCAGCTTTTGCCCCCGATTATGGGACTCGGCGCATTCCTGATGTCGGAAATCCTCGGGATCTCTTACATCGAGATCGCGATTGCAGCGATCATCCCGGCAGCCCTCTATCTGTTTGCGGTTTTCGCCGGCATCGTCTGCGTGATCTCCGCCTCCAAGACCATCCCCTACAAACGCCAGCCCGTTGACTGGCGCCTTATTGCATGGATTGCGCCTTCTTTCCTGGCGTCATTCACGGTGCTGGTCTACCTGCTGGCCTACCGCTATTCGGCACCCATGGCTGCATTCTGGGGATTGGCGATCGTCGGAGTGATGAGTCTTCTGCGGCCCATGGAATACCGAGCGACAGCTTCCGGCGTTGCAAGTGGCCTGCTTGAGGGTGCGCTGACCGGTGCGCGGCTGGCGGTGATCTTATCGGCGATCGGCATCCTCGTTCAGATGCTTGTCACCACCGGCGCCGGCCTCTCCTTGGGCCGGCTCATGATCGACATGTCCGCTGGTAATCTGGCCGTTGGCCTGATCCTCGGAATGTGCGTATCGCTTGTCATCGGCATGGGGCTTCCGACCCCAGCCGCTTATGCACTCATCGCAATCGTCGTGGTTCCCTCGTTGATCGACCTCGGTATAGAGCCGCTGGTGGCAAACTTCTACGGCTTCTACTTCGCAATCTTCTCGACGCTGACCCCGCCGGTGGCCGTCGGCATTCTTACAGCGATCAGGATTTCCAACGGCAGCTTTATGGGAACCGCATGGGAATGCTTCAAGCTCGGAGCCGTATGCTTCCTCGTGCCGTTTTTGTTCGTCGCCTATCCCAACGTGCTGGCGTTTCCAAATTTGGTCCTTGAAACCTGGGCAATGGTTGGAGCCTTCGCGATTGCAACGCTGATGCTGTCGGCCTCGATTTACGGCGCTATCCCTGGGCGTAAACTCTCAACCGGCGAGCGCTACGCGGTCGTTGCCGTCGGCCCTGTCCTGTTCACCGCGACACTCTTCATTGAAGGCGCCATCTGGCACGCTCTCACACCGATGGCGTTCGCGGCCTGGATGGCATGGGTCTATGTGGATCGCAGCAGGAATGCGCAAAAGTACGCCGATGCATCGGTTGAGCAGTAATGGGTCGGCACCTACCTGAAGTCACCGTAATTCATATTGCAATCTCAAGCGGACAAGACGCCGCTTTCAGTGAGAAAAAAGGCAGCCGATGATGACTAACGCGACCACGACCCACGAAGCCGTTACGGTTGCCAGCGTTTTTGCGGCGCCCGTGATGCTGGACAAGGCGGCAACCATCCTCAAGGCGTGCAACCTTATAAAGCAAGCGGCCGAAGGCGGTGCGCAACTCGTCGTCTTTCCCGAATCGTTCGTGCCCGGATTCCCGATCTGGACATCCTACAGAAAGCCCGTCGATAATCATGAGTTTTTCACCCGCTTCGCGCTTAATTCGCTGGCAGTGCCCAGCCCTGAAATCCGCCAGATCGCAGAGGCCGCAGCTGTCAACAAGATCTTTGTATCCCTTGGCTTCTCGGAAGTTTCTACCGTTAGTGCCGGGTGCCTTTGGAACAGCAACATTCTGTTCGGTGACGATGGCAGCATTCTGAATCACCATCGCAAGCTCGTGCCGACGTTCTACGAGAAGCTGGTATGGGCGAGCGGTGACGGTGCTGGTCTCAAGGTTTGCAACACCCGGATTGGGCGCATTGGCTCGTTGATCTGCGGTGAGAACAACAACACACTCGCGCGGTTTTCGTTGATCGCCCAGGGCGAGCAGATCCATACGGCCAGCTTCCCCTCGGTATGGCCGTTCCGCAATCCGCTCGGACAGCAAAAAGCCTACGACCTGCGCGAGGCCAACCGCATTCGCGTGTCTGCCCATTGTCTTGAGGGGAAAGTGTTTTCGATCGTCAGTTCGAGCTACCTGGATGAGGCGTCTTTGACGATTCTGGCCGACGGCGATGAAACCGCGATGGCGCTGTTGATGGCAACGCCACGCGCCAGTTCGTTCATTGTCGGACCCGAAGGCGATGTGATTGCCGAAAGCTCGGTCGAAGAAGAAACGATTATCTATGGCGAACTGGATCTAATCCGCGCCATAGAGCTGAAACAGCATCACGACCTGGCCGGCTACTATAATCGCTTCGACGTGTTCGATTTCAGTGTCGACCGCAAACGGCACCAACCGATGCATGACCGGACCCCCAGCAACTCCCATGACGTCGATCGCAATAGCGATCCCCTGTACGATACGTTCACGGACGCGAGGGGCGATCTAAATGGCTTGCCATAGTATAATATGAGTTCGAAGAAGTGCAGGCATCCGAAGACAGGATGTCGAACCGTCCAGGCTGCAGCGGCACCGTCTTCGGAATGCCGAGCCGATCAAGCGTGCACCGACCGGCAACGCTGACTGCTCGACCAGGCGAATGATTTCCAGCTTTTCGGATGCGGCGTATATGATTCGATGTCCTCCCCATCACCGATCAAGCTCTTTTTTTTGAGCTCCAGATGAACATAGACACACCGAGAACTGTCGAGCACCAGCGATCGGGCGGGCGACGGGTGATTAGAGTCGCCATAGGGCCGAATGCGCCCGAGGAGGTTTTGGACGATGTGGTCAGAGATTTGGGCGACAATTGTTGCTGAATTTTCGGATATTTCAGATCTGGCCGATGCGGTGCGCATTTCGCTGCGATTGCTGGTTGCTGCGCTGCTTGGTGCAATCATTGGTTTGGAGCGTGAGTGGAAATCCAAAAACGCAGGAGTGCGAACCCATATGCTTGTCGCAGTGGGCAGCGCGTTATTCATGATCGGGCCAATGCAGGCAGGCATAGGAGTCGGGGACATGTCGCGCGTCATACAGGGTGTTGTTCAAGGCGTCGGTTTCCTGGGGGCCGGCGCAATCATCATCGGCACCGCACAACAACGGACAAGAGGCTTGACTACGGCAGCAGGTGTTTGGGCCGCCGCCGGGATTGGTGTGGCCGCAGGGTTGGGGATGGAAATGACGGCCGTTCTGAGCACGGTCATAGTTTTGTTCATTCTGACACTGTTGCCATATTTCACGAGCACCAAAGCAGTCGATGATGTTGATCGAGAGTAGTGTAGCATATTGGGTTATGTGGCCTGTTAGCTCGCTAGTGCGTGTTGCTACCCGCTTTTGATGCTGTGGACGGCTCCTCCCGGCGGCGGGTGTTGCCGCGATAATGACTTCGTCAGGAGTGGGCCACAGAACGAACCCGCTCACGCGGGAGAGCGCTGCGCGCAAGGGGCGGCGGCTGGTGTGGGCGTGCGGCCAGAGGCCCTGAAGCCCGCCC
>LOEV01000175.1 GCA_001516065.1 Alphaproteobacteria bacterium BRH_c36 | reverse complement strand
GAGGACGACCGCGCGGTGTTCGCCGACAAGGGTTACGTCAACGAAAAGAAGAAGCGGGCGGCGCGTCGGGCTGGGGTGTTCTGGGGCGTCAAGGAACAGCGCAAGCCGGGCCGGCAATTGTCGACCTCGCAGAAAAAGCGCAACCGCCGCCATGGCGCTATCCGCGCCAAGGTCGAGCACGTCTTCCGGGTTCTCAAATGCCAGTTCGGCTATCGCAAGGTGCGCTACCGCGGCATCGCCAAAAACGGTGCGCAGGTGTTCGCGCTGCTGGCGCTGGCCAACCTGTTTCTGGCGCGACGACAGCTGAGGTGCGCCTGAATGAACGAAATACCGCCGCCATGGCGGCTTTTCTGGCCCGATGAAAGAGCAACGGCAGCCCTACCGACCTGCATAACCCCACCTGCGGCCTTCAAACCGACCTGTTCAGACGTTCCCTAGCTGGCTATAATCAATTTGGCGTAAGTCTAAAGAAATAGATTTACGCGGAGAGCCGCGACAATTAGGTTCAGCGCGGGTCTTGTATACGTCTTTACGTCTGGGCGGGGCCTCACATTGGGGCCCCGGTGAGAGAAGTGAAAAGCTTCCAGATTAGACCGCTCAGTCGACGACAGGACACCGACAATTAAATGCCAACCCGCTCCGCGGCTTGCGCGGACAAGGGTGAAGCTTGGAAACCACCAGGGAGACCAGCCCCATGACGTCCAACGTCGAAACAAAACCAGTGAATCGCCGTCGCTTCCTCAAAGGCAGCGCCGTGGCCGCCGGAACCGCCGCAGTCGGCACCGTCGCCATGCCGAATGTTTCACGCGCCGAAACGATTACTTTGAAAATGCAGAGCTCCTGGGGCGCCAGTGATGTCTTCCAGGACATGGCAAAGCAGTACGTCGAGCGTTGCGAGAAGATGTCAGGCGGCCGTCTCAAATTTGATCTTCTGCCAGCTGGCGCCGTTGTGAAGGCATTCCAGGTACAGGACGCCTGCTCCGACGGGATCATCGACTGCGCCCACACCGTGACTGCCTACTGGTATGGCAAGAACAAGGCCGCTTCGCTGTTCGGCACCGGCCCGGTTCTGGGCTGCGACGCCACCCAGATGCTGGCTTGGATCCAGACAGAGGAAGGCCGCGACCTTTACAAGGAACTGACGCAGAAGATCCTCGGCCTCGATGTCATCGGCTTCTTCGCCATGCCGATGCCGACCCAGCCGCTCGGCTGGTTCAAGAAAGAGATCAAGTCTTCGGACGACCTGCAGGGCTTGAAGTACCGCACCGTCGGTCTTGCTACCGACATTATGCAGGGCATGGGCCTCAAGGTGACCCAGCTGCCGGGTGGCGAAATCGTCCCCGCTCTCGAGCGTGGCGTCATCGAAGCCTTCGAATTCAACAATCCGACCTCCGACCGCCAGTTCGGCGCCCAGAACGTTTCGAAGGATTACTACCTCGGCTCTTATCACCAAGCTGCCGAGTTCTTCGAAATCATCTTCTCCAAGAAGAAGTTCGAATCGCTTCCCGCTGAGATCCAGGCAATCTGCGAGTACGGTGCCGAAGCGGCCTCCACGGCCAACTACACTTTGGCGCTCGACCGCTATTCCAAGGACTTGCAGGGCCTCATGAAGGAGGATGGCGTCAACGTCCACCGCACGCCGACTTCGGTCATGCAGGCGCAGCTTGGCGCCTGGGACAAGGTTCTGGAAAACCTCGAAAAGGATGCGTTCTTCAAGAAGGTTGTCGACAGCCAGCGGGCCTGGGCCGAGCGCGTCGCGTTCTACTACCTGACCAACGCGGCCGACTACGAACTTGCCTTCAACCACTACTATCCGGGCAAGCTCAAGAAGGGCTGACGTCAACGGATGTCCGGAACGAGCGATGGGAGCGCGCTGTTTTTTTCAGCGCGTTCCCTGATTTTTGCTGGTCTCTGGGCACTGACCAGCGGACACGGGGGCCGTTGGCGCCGGCCCGACGAGCCAGTCAATAGCGCTCGCTGTTCCGGCATCGGTGTCAACCAGTCGGTGTCAACCGCAAGCCCATGCACGACTGCCCCCTCACTTGGCGCCTGATCACCACGGCAGGAACGGGACAACTCCGGTGCAGACCTACATCGATACGATAGACAGACTGTCAACATGGGTGGGCCACGCCTTCGCCTGGTGCATCATGGTTATGATCTTGGGCGTCGGATACGAAGTCTTCGTGCGCTACGTCCTGCGCGATCCGACCTCCTGGGCTTTCGACGTCTCTTACATAATGTACGGGACGCTCTTCATGATGGGGGGAGCCTACGCGCTGGCTCGAGACAGTCATGTCCGCGGCGACGTCTTCTACCGGCTATGGTCTCCAAAGACGCAGGCCCGCCTGGAATTGTTCCTTTACATGATCTTCTTTTTCCCTGGCGTCATCGCGCTGATGATTGCCGGATGGAAATATTTCGGACGCTCCTTCCGCTACATGGAGGTGAGTTCCATGAGTCCCGCCAACATTCCAATCTGGCAGTTCAAGCTGATCATCCCGGCCGCCGGCGCACTGCTGTTCCTGCAGGGCACGGCCCAGGTCTGCCGGTGCTTGTTGTGCATCAAGACGGGCCAGTGGCCGGAAAGGATCGCCGACGTCGAAGAACTGGAAACTGTGTTGAAACACCAGGCCGAAGACCACGTGAAGCTCCAGCAAGACTACGAAACCCCGAAGTCGGACAAGGGAGCTGACGGCAAATGACCGATCCGCAAGTCGCCATCTTTATGCTGGCACTTTTTATCTTCGTCGTGCTGCTCGGCTTCCCCATCGCCTTCACGCTGATGGCGATGGGCGTCATCTTCGGCTACTACGCTTACTTTGATGCCAGCCGAATGAATCTCGACGGCAGTTTCCTGGACACCATCGTCGCCTACCTCGACAACCGGATCTTCGACCTCCTGGTCAACCAGACATATTCGGTGATGTCCTCCGACGTGCTGACCGCGATCCCGCTGTTCTTGTTCATGGGCTACATCGTCGAGCGCGCCAACATCGTCGACCGGCTTTTCACGACGCTGCAGGTCACCGCGCGCAATCTGCCGGGATCAATGGCGGTCGCAGCTCTCATTACCTGTGCGTTGTTTGCCACCGCAACCGGCATCGTCGGCGCGGTCGTAACGCTGATGGGCCTCCTCGCCTTCCCACAGATGCTGAAGGCCCGCTACGACGTCAGCTACGCCTCCGGCGTGATCTGCGCCGGCGGCTGCCTTGGCATCC
This sequence comes from Alphaproteobacteria bacterium BRH_c36, assembly GCA_001516065.1. Taxonomy (GTDB): domain Bacteria; phylum Pseudomonadota; class Alphaproteobacteria; order Rhizobiales; family Hyphomicrobiaceae; genus Filomicrobium. Next base: position 6,453 of record LOEV01000175.1, on the reverse strand, counting down.
TCATTCCGCCATCGATCATGCTGATCGTTTATTCGGCCACCACCAACGTTTCCGTGGTTAAACTCTACGCGGCGGCGTTCCTGCCGGGCTTCATGCTGGCCGGACTCTATCTCATCTACGTCGTCGGCATGGCCTGGCTCAATCCCAAGCTTGCGCCCAGACCGCGCGACGAGGACATGCCGGACATCAGGGGCTGGCGCCTCTACTGGCTCCTGCTGACCTCGTTCGTGCCGCTCGCGCTTCTGATCCTGTCCGTGCTCGGCGCCATCCTTTTCGGACTGGCAACGCCGTCTGAAGCTGCTGCGGTCGGTTCGGCCGGCGGCATCATCCTGGCCGCCGCTTATGGCGCGCTGACTTGGGAACGGCTCAAGGAGTCGGTCTACTTGACGGTGCGCACATCGGCCATGGTCTGCTGGCTGTTCGTCGGCTCCTGGACCTTCTCCTCGGTCTTCTCCTACCTGGGCGGCGAGCAACTCGTGAAGGAGTTTGTCATCTCGCTCGATCTATCGCCTCTCATGTTCCTCATTTTGGCGCAGATCATCATCTTCCTTCTGGGTTGGCCCCTGGAATGGTCGGAGATCATCATCATCTTCGTGCCAATCTTCCTGCCGCTGCTGATCCATTTCCAGATCGACCCGCTGTTCTTCGGCATTCTCATCGCACTCAACTTGCAGACGAGTTTCTTAACTCCGCCCATGGCCATGGCGGCCTATTATCTGAAAGGGATAGCGCCGCCACATGTTCAGCTGACACAAATCTTCGCCGGCACCATGCCCTATCTTGCAATGGTGTTGATCTCTATGATCCTGCTCTACAATTTCCCAAGCATCGCTATGTTCTTGCCGGAATATTTCTATGGCCACTAGTGCATTATCAGCACAACGCCTGCCTTGCGAAGCCGCGGGTGCAGGCGGTGTCCTGCCGAGGCGGGACACAGATGCGCGTCGAAGATGCGGTAAAGCTTGAACTTGGAGAGTGACTGCGATTCCGCGAAAAGCGAACGCGCTTTAACCCAGGGATTTGACCGAGTTGAAAACCGAAGATCTCATAGCCCTGACAGCAACCGAGGCGGCCGCCGCGATCCGCGACGGCCGCATCACATCCGAAGCGCTCGTCTCCGCCTTCCTCAATCGCATCAATGCGCGCGATGGCGAGATCGGTGCGTGGGTGCGGATTGACCGGGAACACGCGCTCGACCAGGCGAAGCGGGCCGATACGGTCCGCGGTTTCGGCAATGGCATCGGCCCGCTGCACGGCGTCCCGATCGCCATCAAGGACGTCATCGAAACCCGCGACTACCCGACCGAGAACGGCTGCCCGCTCTATTCGGAGAACACGACCCGCCGCGACGCGGCATCTGTCGCCGCTCTGCGATCGGCAGGCGCCATTGTCATCGGCAAGACGGTCACCACCGAGCTGGCGCTGCTGACGCCATCGAAAACCCGCAACCCCCGCGACACGTCCCGCTCACCAGGCGGCTCGTCGGCCGGTTCGGCCGCCGCCGTCGCCGACCAGATGGTTCCCGCCGCCCTCGGCACGCAGACCGCCGGCTCCGTCTTGCGTCCGGCCTCCTATTGCGGTGTCTACGGCTTTAAGCCGACTTTCGGCCTCATCTCGCGCAGCGGCGTCCTGATGCAGTCGCACACTCTCGATACCGTCGGCGTCCTCGCCCGTTCGATCGACGATCTGGCGCTGATCACCGACTGTATGTCGTCGCGCGATCCAGGCGATCCCGTCAGTTACGATCGCAGCCAGCCGCGCCTCGCGCAGATCGCATCCGCCAAGCCGCCGGTCCCGCCCAATTTCGCCTTCGTCAAGACTCCCGCCTGGGAAAGACACGCCGACCCGCGCATGCAGGAGGCCTTCGCCGAACTCAACAGCGAACTCGGCGCCAGTTGCCAGGAGATCGAAATCGCCGGTCTCGACAACGTCCTCGAATGGCAGCGCATCGTGCAACTCGCCGAAAACGCCGCCTACTACGGACCACTTCAGGACAAGGGCCGCTCCGTACTGTCCGATGGATTGAACACGCGCCTTGACGAAGGCGCCCGCGTCTCCGTCCGCGATTACATCGCTGCCGTCGCCTCGCGTGAAAAGGCTTACGCGGCCATTGAAGAACTGTTTGAAACCTTCACTGCAATCCTGACGCCAGCAAGTACCGGACCGGCACCGCTCCTCAGCGAAGGCATCACAGGTTCGCCGATCTTCAACGGACTGTGGACCTACCTTGGAATGCCGACGGTGAGCGCTCCCCTGATGGAGATCGACGGACTGCCGGTTGGTATCCAGCTTGTCGGCCTGCGCCAGGACGATGGCCGGCTGCTTCGTACCACGCGTTGGCTTGCAACCCGGCTCGAAGCCGCACCAACCGAGAATTGAAACACTAGCCCCCCGAGAGGCCTGATATGCCCGGCATATTTGCAGACAAGTTCACGCACTGGGACATTCTCGTCTACCTCCTTGTGGTCGTGGTCCTGGTCATCGCGACGCGCATCGTGGCGCCGCGTTACTTTGACAAGGTCGTCGCTGTATTCGCAGTCGGCTCCTTCATCGGCTTCCTCCTCGTTCTGGAGCTCGCCGTCGAGAGCCTCTCCTTGCAGATCGTACTGATACTCGCAGCCTTGATGGCCGCCTACGACTTCTGGCTCGACGCTTTCGCCTCCAAGAAGAAAGACAACGGAAACGATCACTGAAGTGCGCGCAGGCAGACACCAGCTGCGACCCACTCAGCCGGGCGCGTGATCGCAAGCGCGAGCCTGATCTGTACCCGCGCAGCACTGAGAGGGCGGGGGGCAAATAGGGGCTGCCAATTCCTATTCGGCAATCACCCGCCGAAAGCATTTCAAGATTATTAACCAAGCCGCGCGACGATGGAGGATACTCTCATCCATCTGCCGGGACGTATGTCATGAGGCTGATCGTTGGAACGCTCGCAGCGCTTGCACTGGTGAAAATCTATACCCAGGACGAGATCTACCGCACGGCGACATCAAAAGCTCTCGTCGAGGCCTATCGCTCGCAGGCGATCGCCGCCTGCCAGGCCGACCGTCACAATCAGCAGGATGCCGTCGCGAAAATCCTATGGGAGAAGCCCGGAACGATCGATGTCGAGATTGGCCGCTCGGACCTTGGCATCAGGATCTGGGATACCGACCACGCCCTTTGGGAATCGGCCTATCTGCGCCCCTACCTGGTGCTTTCGCCCTCCGACCGTCGCACCGGTCTCAAATGCACGTACGACATCACCGCCGGCGCCGCCAACGTTGCCCGAAGCTGAACAGCAAAAGCCTGCCCCCGGGAAGGCGGGGGTGTACGCGGTGTGTTGCCAAGGGGCGAGCACCGACAATGCGGTTCGAACATGCGACAAAACATAGACTTGAGACGCGCGACCGCGAGTCCCTGCGAAGACGACGCGCTCTAGGAAACCTGAAAAAGGGTTGTTCAGCGGCGAATGGCGGCCAGACTGATCTGACTCATCACAAGATGATCGAGCCGCCCTCCGCTGAGCCGCGAGATCAACCGCTGGCGGGCCGAGAACCGGCGGACAGGACGAATCGAGACGACGCTATACCCTGCCCGCTCGAACATCGCTGCGAAACTTTCCGGCGTAAACCAGCGCAGGTGCGTGCGGTCGAACACCCCGCGGTCGGCCTGCGGAAAGCGGCCCGCAATCAGCTCGCGCAGCACCTTCCAGTGCGCGACATTGGGTGAACTGGCAAGCACCACGCCTTGCGGGCGCACAAATCGGTGCAACGACGCCAGCAACGCCTCCGGGTCGCGCAAGTGCTCAAGGACTTCCGACAGGATCAGCCCGTCGAACTCGGCCGGCTGGAAATCCATATCGATCTCTTCGACATCCCCGACGATCACGCGCGATAGCCGCCCGGCGGCAACAACTGCCGGCTCCGCCATCAGTTCGATGCCCACGTAGCGTTGTGCGCGCCCCCGTTCAAGCGCCAACGCACCCGTCTCTCCGCTACCGCATCCGATTTCTAGAATCGAGGCCGTCGGATCGAATGGCAGTTCCGCGATCATATCGTCGCGCGCACCGGCGAAGTAGCGTTGGTCCTTGCTTTGGTATGCCGAAGCCAAACGGTCTGACGGACTTAATACATCAATGGTCAAGTGGGACTCCAAACGCGTGGAACGGTTTCCAATTGTTTTAACCAGACTCAGTGAACAGCCCCCTAACGCAGCCTCCCAATTATTCCAGTATTTCGAAATGGAAGCGTTGCCATTAACCGCGATTTCATCACTACAGGCTTTATCTTAGAGGCTACGCAGACGGGGAATTGCGCCAGTACCGAGTAAAAAAACAATGTATCCGCGTACCATTAAAAACGAACTCCTTGCGATTTGTGCCGCCTTGCTGGCGGCCGTTATCGCTTCAGCCTGTGCTCAAGGCCCAGGCCTTCCGCCACCGAATTTCGCAACCAATACAGGCCCCGGCCTTGAGCACGCCTACCGCCTGCAGATCGGCGACAAAATGAAGCTTGTCGTCTTCGGTGAAGAAAATCTCTCCGGCGAACTGGAGATCAATGGACGCGGTCAGATCCAAATTCCACTCGTCGGCGAAATTCCAGCCAGTGGCAGGACGCTGAAGGACGTGCAGCGCTCCATTGGGGACAAACTTGCCGATGGCTTCATCAAATCACCACGCATCAGCCTTGAGATCACGAACTACCGGCCGATCTTCGTCCATGGCGAAGTCAAGTCGGGTGGCCAATACGAGTACCGCAACAACCTCTCTTTCACCGACGCCGTCGCCATGGCGGGTGGATATAGCTATCGCGCCCAGCAGGATTACGTGATCCTCTCGCGCGCCGGCAGCGCCCCTGTCCGCATCGACATGCCAGCGATTATCCCGCTGCTGCCTGGCGACAACATCCGCGTGCCGGAACGCTTCTTCTGATGCAGCGGACATGGCTCTCATGGGCCGGCGCCGCAGCGCTCGTCGCTGCGATATCGCCGACTTCCCTCCACGCGCTCGACGACGCCAATCCCACCGGCCTTATCACCGACACCATAGCCAACCGTGAAAGGCTTCGCGATTACGACAACTCCAAGCAATATGGAGCCGAGCGCGTCGGAGACCGCACACGCGAATACGCTCAGCCCGACGGCGTCCGCGCTGGAAACTTTTTCCTCTTTCCGAGCGCGGAAACGCGCATCATCTATGACGATAATATCTTTGCTTCCCCGACGAACACAGTCGACGACATCCGCACTGAAATCCTTCCGTCGGTTGAAGTTAAATCTTTTCTACCCAGGCATATCCTGAATTTCGCCTTCGACGGGCGCCTCGTCAGCTTTGCCGAGAACAGCGACCAGGATTTTGCCGATGCCCGGGCGAGGTTTGCAGGCGCCCTCCATGTCGATCACGCCCACACCCTTGCCTTGAGCGCCATGACCGAGCTTGCCCACGATGAGCGCCGCGAACTTGCCGCAACACGCCTTGCCGCCGAGCCCGTACCCGTACACCATTCCAAAGTCAGCGCCGGGCTGACCCGCGACGTCGGCCGGCTCTTTGGCACGATTTCTGCGACTGCTGAGCGTTACGACTATTACGATGTCGATGGATTCGATGGCGGCAACCTCGACCAGGACTACCGCGACACAGATATTCTTTCCACCCAGCTGCGCACCGGCTACCGCATTTCCCCCGGTTTCGAAGCGGTCGCAAAATTGAAGCTCCTCCGCCTGCTCAATGGACAATCCGGCCCATCGAACGCAACTGCCACAGGATACGAAGCGCTCGCCGGACTGGCATTCCAAACGAGCCCGCTCCTGCGCTGGCGCATCCTCGGCGGCTACGGAATTCGGGACTACGACGTTGCATCTCAGGAAACAGCCGGCACAGGGCTTCTGGAAGCTCAAGTCGAATGGCTGCCCACCGAGCGCATGACCGTTTATGGAAGCGTCAGCCGCGACATCAACGACTTTTCCGGCGAAGGATTCAACGGCTGGGTCGAAACATCAGTCAAAGCCCGGGTTGAATATGAGATCTATAACAACCTCGTTCTGAAACTTGGTGCTAATTTCGCCCAAGCCGATTTTGAAGGCATTGACCGGCAGGATAAAATATATTCCGCCGAAATCGGCTTGGAATATTTCATGAACAAGAACTGGTTATTCACCTTTTCATACGAACATCTAGAAAGACTATCGAGCGACGACATTTTCGACATGACCGACAATCGGTTCATGATCGGGGCAAAACTAAAATTCTGAGCCAATGCAAAAACAAAAAAGTTCACGCTTTAGAAATCGTTGCAACGGGGATCGGCTGGGCCCCGGATGGTTCAGGACGACAAGGCGTAACTAGTGTCCCGTCTCCGAATTGCCGACAACTTTGCGGCACCGGCTCATCGGCAATTCGGAGACAATGGGACACTAGCAAGATCAAAAGCTTAGTGTGGTACTTGTCTCGCAATTGCCGACTACGAACCCAGC
>LOEV01000174.1 GCA_001516065.1 Alphaproteobacteria bacterium BRH_c36 | reverse complement strand
GTCGATAGCGCGATGGCGACCTCTTTCCAGAGTTCGCCCGTTCGCTGCGAAATAGTCGCCCGCCGCACCAGCTGCAGTTTCGTGGGCATGTCCTTGTCGCCTGTATCGAGCCGCGCTTCGTATGAAGGCCTCCACGACGCGCTGCGAACCTGGTATTTCACCGTCATGTCGGCTTCGAGTGCCGCATCGGCGATGACATAAACCTTCACCTCCGTGCGCTCGACGCGCCGGGGCGCCAACTCGGCGAGCTTTTGCTCCAGATCGGCGACCTTCTTGTCGAGGTCACGCATTTCCACGCGCGCCGCCAGCATTGTCTGATGGACTTCGCCGGTCCCCGCCGCGATCACGCCGAGCAGCTTTGTCCAATCGGGCTGCGCAGCCGCGCCTGCGTCGCGCCCAGGCGGCACATTCGGCAGATTGGCAAGGTTGCCCAGCAGGGTCTGTTGCGTCTGCGCACCCTGCAGGCTGCCTTCGAGCAGCACCCGCTGATCCCTCAGATTTTCGATTTCCAATTCGATGCGCCGCCGCTCCGCGCTGTCATCCCCGCCAGCTTGCGGCACAAACAGCCGCCGCTGATCGACCGAGCCGATCTGCAGCGTGCCGGCAGCCTCGCCCTCGACGCGGATCGACCCAGGCACCGTTTCGGCCGGCAGGTCTTCGAAGAGAAGCGTCGACTCGCCAGCAGGCAGGCTCACCTTCGCCGTCCGCGTCACCTCGGCGCCTGCGGGAAACACCATCACCGCATGGATCTTCGAGGTCGCCTTGACCTCGCCTGCCGCCGATGCCGCGACCAGACCCGCGATCCCAATACAGACGCAGACCGGCAGGGCGAGGAATCTGGAGACGATACGCTTCATTTAAAAAACCTTTCAGGAATGTCAGACTATTCGGCGACTAAGCCGTTGTCGGAGAAACCGCCCCTTTTTATGACCGCTCGCCAGCTAAATCGCAAAGCGCCGTGGCGCCCGTTCTCAAAAACCTAGCCGCTTGGCCCGCACCACATGCGGCAGCGCCGTCACCTTCGCCAGCACCTCATCGGTGATCGGCTCGTCGAGCGCGACGACCGTGATGGCGTCCCCGCCCGGCTTTTCGCGGCCGAGGTTGAACGTCGCGATGTTGACGCCGTGGTCGCCGAGCAGCTGGCCGAAACAGCCGATGAAGCCCGGCTTGTCGCAATTGCGAACGAACATCATGTGGGGCGTAACCTCGAAGTCCATGTTGATGTCGCGTACCTGGATGATGCGCGGACGCCCGTCCGAGAACACGGTCCCGGCGATCGAGCGGTTGTATTCGGCGGTCTTCACCGTCAGCTTGACGTAACTCTCGTAGATTCCGCCGGCATCGCAAAGCGACTCCTCCAGCGCGATACCGCGATCCTTCGCGATCATTCCCGCTGACACCATGTTGACGTCCTGCAGCGTCGGCCGCATCACGCCGGCAAGCGCCGCAGCCGTCATCGGCTTGACGTTGAGCTTGGAAACGTCCCCGCAGTACTCGATGCGCACGCCCTTCAGCGGAACTGCGGTGAGCTGGCCTGCAAACGACCCGAGTTGCTCTGCCAGCCGCACCCACGGCGTCAGCCGCGGCGCTTCCTCCGCCGCGATGGACGGGAAGTTGACGGCATTGGTGATAGCGCCCTTGAGCAGGTAGTCGGCCATCTGCTCGGCGACTTGCACCGCGACGTTCTCCTGCGCTTCATCCGTTGACGCGCCAAGGTGCGGCGTACAGATGACGTTGTCCATGTCGAACAGCTCGTGGGCTTCAGCCGGCTCCTGCGCGAAGACATCGAGAGCGGCCCCGGCAATGTGACCTGATCGCAACCCATTCGCCAGCGCTGCCTCGTCGATCAGACCGCCGCGCGCGCAGTTGATGATCCTGACGCCGGGCCTGGTTTTGGCCAGCGAAGCCTCCGAAAGGATGTTGCGTGTCTGATCCGTCAGCGGCGTGTGCAGGGAAATGAAGTCGGCCCGCCCCAGCAGCTGATCGAGGTCGACTTTCTCGACGCCAAGCTCTTGCGCCCGCTCCGGCGACAGAAACGGATCGAATGCGATGACCCGCATCTTCAGCCCCTGCGCGCGGTCGGCGACGATTGCCCCGATGTTTCCGCAGCCGATGATCCCCAGTGTCTTGTTGAACAGTTCGACGCCCATGAAGCGCGATTTCTCCCACCTGCCCTGATGCGTCGAGGCATTGGCCTGCGGGATTTGGCGGGCCAGCGACAGCATCATCGAGATGGCATGTTCCGCCGTCGTGATCGAATTTCCGAACGGCGTGTTCATGACGATGATGCCACGCGCCGTCGCCGCCTTGACGTCGACGTTATCGACACCGATGCCGGCGCGGCCGACGACGCGCAACCGGTCCGCCTTGCCGATCAGCTTATCGGTGACCTTCGTTGCCGAGCGGATCGCCAGTCCATCGAAGTTCGCGATCATTTCGGCAAGCCTGTCTTTGTCCTTGCCGAGCTTCGGTTCGAAGGTGACGTCGATGCCGCGATCCTTGAAGACCTGCACCGCCGTGTCCGACAGCGCATCCGAGATAAGAACCTTGGGGGCAGTCATGTCATGAATTCCTTTGAAAGCGTAACTAAGCGAGCCCATGCCGAGCATGCAGCGCCGCAATGGAAATTGGTTTCAGGAGTACCGCCGGCAGCTATTACGCCGCTTGGGCGAGCCCGGCCTTGGCCTGCGCGAAGGCCCAGTCGAGCCAGGGCAGCAGCGCTTCGACGTCGCTCGACTCGACCGTCGATCCGGTCCAGATCCTCAAGCCTGACGGGGCGTCGCGATAGGACCCGATGTCGTAGGCTACACCTTCGGCTTCGAGCATTGCCGCGATACTCTTTGCGAATGCCGCCTGCGCGTCTTCACTGAGGCCGAGGACTTCCGGGTCGACGATGCGCAGACATACCGACGAGTTCGAAAGCGTCGCTGGATCGACCGCGAGATTTGCAACCCAAGCTGTCCGCTCCACCCAGTCATAAAGCGTCTTGGCGTTCGCATCGGCGCGTGCGTTGAGTGCACCAAGGCCGCCAATCCCCTCCGCCCAGGCCAATGCGTCGAGGTAGTCTTCGAGCGCCAGCATCGAAGGAGTGTTGATCGTCTCCCCAGCGAAGATCGCGGAATTGAGTTTGCCGGATTTTGTCAGGCGGAAGAGTTTCGGCATCGGCCAGGGCGGCGTGTAGGTCTCCAGCCGCTCGATGGCGCGCGGCGACAGGATCAGCATGCCGTGCGCGGCTTCCCCGCCCATGACCTTCTGCCAGGAGAAGGTCAGGCAATCGACCTTCTCCCAATCGACCGGCTGCGCGAACACGGCCGAAGTTGCATCGACCAGAGTCAAACCTTCGCGGTCCGCTGATATCCAATCGTAGTTGGGGATCTTCACTCCCGACGTCGTTCCGTTCGCGGTGAACACGACATCGCGGCCGAAGTCGACCGCGGCGAGATCGGGAAGGTAGCCGAAATCCGCTTCGAACTTGCGCACGCCGGCAATCGGCAACTGCTTGACGACATCGCCGACCCATACCGAGCCGAAGCTCTCCCATGCCAGAACATCGACACCGCGCGCGCCCAGCAGGCTCCACATCGCCGCCTCGAACGCCCCCGTGTCGGAGCCCGGCATGATCCCGCAGACATAGCCGTCGGGCAACCCGAGCAGCGATTTAGTCTTGTCGATGGCAAGCTTGAGACGCGCCTTGCCGTCCTTCGCGCGATGCGAGCGGCCAAGAAGTGCGTTGCTGAGGTTACTGAGTTTCCAGCCGGGGTGCTTGGAGCAGGGCCCGCACGAAAAATGCGGATTGGCCGGGCGCACGGCGGGTTTGTTCAGATCGGTCATGAAGCTATCCTTCCAGATAGAAGCCTCCCGTTGGGGGGAGGTGGCCCACTGGCAGGTGTAGCAAAGTCGCGATTTTTCTGCAATTCCAACCAATGGGTCATGCAGAAAATTGCCGAGTCGAGGCGTGAACACGGGCCATTTGTGTCACACCGCTGACACAGGCCAAAACATGCTTTGTTCCCCTCCACGCGACTTCGGCGAATAGGATTGGCCGCAAAACATGCATCAAGTCCGGGATGGATTGCGCTCGGGAATGACTGCTGCTGAAGCCGGCAGCGCCATTAGGTGCGGCAAAACTTTCACCGTCGCCCCAATCTCAACAATTGAAGCCAAGTGCACGGCATGGCCATTCAACATCCGGAAACATCCCGACGAGGCAGCCAGCCCAATGGTTTTTGGATCGTTCGTACCGTGAATGCGATAGAGGGAATTTCCAAGAAACATAGCGACTGCACCAAGAGGATTTCGAATCCCCCCGAGCATTTTCTCTGGCAGCCGCGGATCGCGCTCCCTCATTTCTTTTGGCGGATACCAGTCCGGCCATTCAGCAATGCGCGAAACCTTTTCCGTACCTGTCCAGGTGAACCCCTCACGGCCGACGGAGATCGGGTAAACATAGGCTTCGCCCCCCGCAAGCGCCAGGTACAGCCGGCGGTTAGCGGTATCGATCACTATCGTTCCAGGCTCTTCACCGTGGTCCAAGGCTAGCTTTTCAGGCGCAGTTGGTTCGATGAACGGTCGAGGACCGCCATCTAGCAACGCAGGGAACGCTTGCGACCCGAACGTATCCTGGGGCACTGCGTGAGCAGGGCCGCGGCGCGGTCTCGCGTAACCGTCAAATCCGTCGCCAAAGGCTTCAGCCGCCCAAGACAAATCCTGTGATGATGCTGTCCCGCAGAACCCTACACCGATCGCGAGTACGCCGACCAACAGGCAGGCCGACCTTGCAGCAAAAGTCGTTAGATTATGCATTTGCATCACCGCCCTTCGCGAGAACAGGGGGCAGGCGATGGCGAACCTCATTGCCCGCCAATGATTGGAGCGCTTCAAGATCGATCAGGCGCAATCCACTCGGAGCCTCATACGCGATCAGACCGCGATCGAAGAGTTCGACAAGTGCATGGCGCAGCGTCGCAAGGTCCATTCTCAAGAACGAAGCCACAGAGCCACAATCTACAGTGTCGTCAATTAACTCGGCATCGCGGCCCTGCGCTTCATTGAGCCTGGAGGCGACGCATAGAAAGCCCGCCAATTGTCCAGGAGGCGTTTTCGGAGCCGAGTCGACAAGAGTTCGTCTGCGATGGATGAATTCGCGTTCCGTATCTATCGAGCGTCGTTGTCGTACATCGGGATCGAGTGATTCCAGAAACCCAATCGCATCCTTCGGCCAACAGCTGACCACGCTCTTGGAAATTGCGATGGCGTCGTATACGTGCTCATCGAGAAAGCCCAGCCCGAAGACCGTTCCCGACCCGATCTCCTCAACCAGTTCGCTGGTTCCCGAACCCGACATTTCGCTGATTCTTATTCTGCCGGATTCAACGCGGAAAATGATGCCTTTCGGATCGCCGATTCGAAAAACGGCCGTTCCCGGCAGCAACGTAGCTACACGAAGTGGCGCGCAAATCGCCGCCGGTCTCGGATCGGCTTCAACCTGCTCGCCAACATGAGTTGGTACGCAATCTTCACACAATTCAACCATGTCAATACTCAAACAACGCCGCACTGATGTGCCATAATGGTCACATTATTACAAAAATACCAGAAGGTCAGCATAAATGTCTTGACGTAGCGCACGATGCTACAATCTGCGTTTGCGGCGCCTGCACATTCTGCCTTTCCGCTTTTTTGCACGATAACAACCCTATTGCTGCCTTGGCGTGTCCGGCCTGAGGTCCGCATGCGCCACACGGTCGAAGTCGATTTCTTCCACATTCTCATCGATGATCGTTACGCTATGATGGTCAGGAACGAGCGCGGCCAGGAGCGGAAGACAGGCGACCGGCAGGTTCGCTTGCTTGCCGAGCAACCCCATACATTTTTCCATTCCCCAAAAGGGGACATCGAACCTGGGGTGGATAATAACGATATCGCTCATACGCACCTCTTCCAGCGTGACGGATTGAGGTAGCAAACGTTGTCACCGGTATTAGGTTGCAAAAAAGCTGTCACCGCCTTCCGGGTTACTCTGAGACCGCCAGTACAGGGGATGTGAACGCCAGGGCCTCGGCCGACCGACCGCACGGCAGGACGGCTCAACGACAACGGTGGTCGCGGGGCAAGACTTGATTGTGGAGGGCACGCAGCAGCACGGGTCGATGCGCCGGAATTCGAAAAGCGCAGCCCAGGAACTACCTCCAGCGACGCCTGATCCCCCGCCCTTCAGCCTATATCGGCAACCTCGATGCTGACGCTGCGACGCTCCCCGTTGCGCTCGACGACGACCTCGGCGACATTTCCGATGCCTGTCTCCTCCAGCGCGTCCGACAAATCCGAAGCCGTCAGAACCTCCTTGCCGTTGACGGCCACGATGATGTCGCCAAGCCGTTGCGCCCGCATGTCTATGCCCTCAAGCCCGACCTGCGCAGCAGGGCTTCCGGGCAGGATCGAAATGATGGGAACGCCCTCGACCCCCCACGCTGCGGCCGTCTCCTCTGCAGCGACTGACACACCGATCCCAGGCCGCTGCGGGCGTCCGCGGGTAATGATCTGCGGCACGATTCGGTTGACCGTATCGACCGGAACGGCAAAGCCGATCCCCGCAGACGTGCCGGTCTCCGAAATAATCGCGGTGTTGACTCCGATCAGGCGGCCGGAGCTGTCGAGGAGCGGCCCGCCTGAGTTTCCCGGATTGATAGCCGCGTCCGTTTGGATCACGCCCTGTATCTCGCGGCCCGTCTTCGCCGGCAGGGTGCGGCCAAGCGCGGACACGATTCCCGTCGTGAGTGTCCGCGAGAGCCCGAATGGATTGCCGATCGCGAACACGGCCTGTCCAATGCGCAACGCATTCGACCGCCCAACCGGGATTGGCAGCAGCTTGTTCGCGGTCACCTCGACCTTTAGGACTGCAAGATCGTGGTCAGGAGAGGCCCCGACAATGTGGGCCGGCACCGTTTCTCCGCTGTCGAAGCGCACGAATACGCGGCTTGCCCCCTCAACGACGTGACTGTTGGTGATGACATGGCCGGCCTGGTCCCACACGAAGCCCGACCCGGTTCCTTATGACACGGCTGTTCGCCCGAACATTGATCTCCTGGCAGTCTCGGTGAAGATGTAGACGACGGACGGCGCCGCCGCATCGAACACGTCGGTTGCCGTGCGCTCGAATTGGGCGAGTTCTCCGCGCGGCGCAACGGTTCGCGGTACGCGCTCGGCAAACAGCAGCGTCTGAAGCAGGCCGGTCGCGAACCATGCGAGGGCAGCCAGGACCACGCCGAGGAACGTCACGCGTATGAACGAGGTATTGGACATGCTGTCTCCGGCATCGAACGCGCGCAGGCGAGGTCAAGCCTTTCCACTGCATTGCCGCCTTGCAAAAGGGGCAACGAAGCGACCTCACCCAAACTGTAACGCAAAGATTTCAGCCAGGATCCATCCCGCATAGCCGCTGCAGTTCTGCTGACAAAGGCATCGGAAAGTTGACTAGTGGCCCGTCGCGCCTAAATCGCATCATAGCCGCAACCTC
>LOEV01000173.1 GCA_001516065.1 Alphaproteobacteria bacterium BRH_c36 | reverse complement strand
CGGCCAGCGCCGCCTCGGCCACATGCACCGCAAAGCCCTGCCGGCGGCAAGACCGGCACTTCCCTGGAAAAGGAGCTGACAATATGATCCTGTACGATCACCAGCCAGATGAACGCTATATCTTTCGCTTCAGCAAAGAAGCCTTTGTTCTCGCGCTGCGCATCGAGCGCGCCGCCGAGCGCCTGAAAGTCGAGGCATGGGCTTGGGGCTGCGCACTTTCTGCCGCCGCCCGTGCGAACAACAATCCACGCGCCAGGCGCTACTGGGATGCCGCGAATGTCCTCGGCTGCCGGCTCCACGTTGCGCATGATGCCCTGTATCTTCTAGTCGATGAAGACAACTTAACTACAGGCGAAGGGAGATAAATATGAAACGGAGAACAATCGTATTAATCGTGATCGGCGTTGCCGCCATTATCTTCGCTACATGGCCGGCACCCGGTATCTATCTCGGGCATGATGTCACCCAGGTAAGGGTCTTCGTGCCCGGCGAAGGGGAGCGCGATCACGATTTGCTGCTCTGCCGCTATATCTCACTGGATGGCTACCGTGTCGCCCAAAACTGGCCGGCCGATACAAAGCCGGGAACGCTACTCGTTCCTAATGGGGAGGAGGCAATGGTGGACGACCAGGACTGCATCGTGTCCTGGCCGTGGTCAAACCGGGAAGAAGGGTAAGGGACGCGCTTACGCGCGCCCCTCTTCGCCTTCAGATTTACCGGGAGCGCGGAGGACTATGCGGCCGCCGGCAACCGGAACCAGGTCGAGCTGAAGGGTAAGGCCCTCGCCGTCCTTGTGGCTCCAGGCGGCTCCGATGCGGGTCCAGAAGCCTTTGTCACCTTTTTCGGCGACGTGCCAGGCAACGAGGTCGGGGCCTTTGGCTTCGGCTTTATCGGTGCTGTTCTTCGTATAATTGCGGGCCATGGTCTTTCTCCTTTGTTTGGGTTGGCTCGTAACGCCCAAAGCAAACGACCGCGCGGCAAAGCCGGACGCGCACCGTCAGGGGAACGGGAAACACGGCTCATGAAATGAGGTGGTGCGGGCATCCCGTTGCGCGGCTGGCGCTGAGCGGTCAGCTTCGGCGTAATCCTTGAGCCAGCCCTTAAATTCAAAGGAAATATTCCAGGCATCGGATACGAGGAACAGCGCAACAAAAGCCAGATAAGACCCGTTACGTTTTAGCCAGTCGCCGGAAAATCAGACGCCAAATTCGTCCGCAGCCGCCGCGTAAGCCTCAAGCATGTCGACTTCGTTCAGGCTACCCTGTTCCGGAACCAGCATGAGGCGGCCGGATACGGCCATGCCTTCCGGGATGAAGATCATCAAGCCGCGCTTTAGCGCCATGCCGCTGCCGACCTTCCAGGAGCGGCTGCGCTTGACGCCTTTGTGGGAATATTCCTCGACCTTGATCAGGTCGTAACGAACAGAACTCATCGGCAATCTCCTTAATCAAATATCTTTCTGTGCAATCCTTTCATTATATCACGGCGCCCGCCGGCCCTCGGTGGACCGGCTGAGTCCGGTACATCCCTGATGAGTGCAACAGACCTGCGCAGTAAGCCAGGCCTGTGCACTTGCGGTTGCCGCCGCCGTCAGGCAACGGCAACATCCTGCGCCTGAAAACCGCTCAGGTAATCGGCAGCGCGCTGCGCGTGCGCGGCGGCGGTGAAGATGGCGCGCTTGTCTTCTTTGAGGACGGCGAGCCAGTGGCCGATATAATCGGCATGATCGGCACGATCTTCGAGCGCTAGACCAAGATCGGCGCACAGGAACGCAGCACCGAGTTCGGCAACCAGCTCTTCGCGCGCATAGCCGTCATCACCGAAGCGCTTGCGACCGAGATCGCGGTCAAGCCGATTGGCGTGCTGGGTCCAGTGGGTGCACTCATGGGCGAGCGTCGCATAGTAGCTCTGCGCATCGCGGAATGCTTCGAAGGGCGGCATCTGGATGTAATCGAGCGCCGGGCTGTAATAGGCGGAATCGCCGCCATGCCGGATTTCGGCACGGGTGGCGGCGAAGAAACGCTCGGCGGTCTCATCGCGTTGATCCGGGTTCTGTTCCTGCGCGGCGGTCGCGTAGTAGTGCGCGGGCAAGCCATCGATCTGCTCGACATTGAAGACGGTATAGGCCTTCAGGAACGGAATGGTGCGATCGGTATCCTCGCCGGTGGTTTCGTCGGCCTCGGTGCGGGTGATGCTGTTGGCATAGACGACTGGGGAGCCTTTCTCGCCCTTGCGGACGCAGCCGCCGAGCGCGAGCGCTTGCTTGAAGGTCATCCAGATCGGGGCGGTGTAGTTACCGCTCATCGCCGAAGCCCAGAGAGTAAGGACGTTGATCCCGGCATAGGCCTCGCCGCTATGGCGCAGGGGGCGTGATACGTGGCCGGCGGCGTGAGCGGCGTTCCAGGGTTGGGTCCATGGCTTTATGCCCTGCTCCAGCGATTCGATGATCTGATTGGTGATGCGGGTGTAGATGTCCTGACGGGTGCTGTTGTCCTTGCCCATAATCTGTCTCCTTTGCGTACGGGTTTCTTTCGTGACGCAGGAGACGAAGGACGGACGGGTTAGCCGGGCGGTCATGCCCAACACGGTCCCTTGGTGCGGGCCGGGCATTGACCGAACGGCGCGTTCGGCCAGAGTTTGCGTCATGGGTTGAAAGAAACCGGCCAAAGGAGCGGGCAACACGGGCAAGGTGCAGCCGCCAGGATGATCCCGGAAACACAAAGGGAGAATGGGAGAGGCGCAAAAGCGGCGTGACGCTCCCAACACCATCAATGCGCCGTTAGCCGGGCCTTCGCGCTTTCGCTGTAGCGGTCATTGGCAGACCAGCCCGCGACAATTCCTCCATCACTATCCAGCTTCCGCCTGAGCGGTGCCTTCAGCGACGAACTGTGCCGCCGTTGCGCGCGGCGCCTTGCAAGCCCTGCGAGTCAGGGCTCCTTCACTGCCGTTTCGGCCATCCGGTGCAATCCACGCGCACGGGCGGCCCTCCTGCCGCAAGAAGGCTCCGATCGGCGGAGCCTCCAAGCAAAAGGAGGAAGCCATGTCACGGCTTATCGAAACCAAAGACCTCACGCATCTGCGCGAAAGCGAACTGCTGGCCCTGTACCGGGCTATCGCTTGCGAGCTGGCACAATCCGAGCCGCACACCACGGCTCACCGCTATGCACTCGCCTCGCTGGAAAATATCCGGCAAGTGATCAATCAGCGCAAAGCAATCGCGTGGCGTCATGGCCCGAAGCCATGATGCTCTCAAATCATTCCTGCGTCGGAATAGTTCTGGCGTGGGAGTTTTGGAAGCGGGTCATTATTGGTGCACGCAATCGCATCGATAATGGCTGATCGCAGCCACCAACGAGCCCTATACGGGCACCCGCAGCAACCTCCGCACTGGCCATAATATTTGCCACAAATTTGCCACAAGCCGAAAAAGTCCGGAGAAGGAAATGGCGGATTTCTGCGGGTTACCGCAGACCGGCATTTTGTGGCAAAAACGGCCCCGAAGGGCCGTTTGTTTCCGTAGTATTCGCTTAAGTGATTGTTTTTATTATGGTCGGAGCGAGAGGATTCGAACCTCCGACCCCTTGCACCCCATAAATAAAAAATGGCGGATTTCTCCGGGTCTTAGACCACTCGTGCCACATATTTGCCACAACGATTTAAAGGACTTGATCAAGTATACCAGATTTTGGATTATTTCGACCGTCTTTTTCTTCGAAAAGATGGCCATATACATTGAGCGTCGTTTCGATGCTGGTGTGTCCCATCAGAGTCTGAATCCGTTTCAAATTCGGTTCAGTCTGGATCAGAATAGACGCATAGAAGTGCCGTAAATCATAAGGGCGATACATAGGCTGTTCGACCGTTTTACCGTTCTTCTCCACCTTCTCCATCAAACCTGCTCGTTCACAGGCTACGTTGAAACCGCGTCTTTGCCAGTTCTTTCTGCACATCCACCGTCCATTCGAGGCAGGAAAGACCAGATCAAAGTCATTATCGTGAGAATGATGCTCAATGTAGTGCCGCACCATAGCAATCGTATCCGGACTGAGATCGATGAATCGCCGGCCGGCTGCGGTTTTTGTGACCGAGAGCCGATAGCCGCTACCGTCGATCGCGCGGGTCACTTGCACCCCGGCTGCATCGAAACTGGACCTGGCGACGGCAAGATATTCCTGCGGCCGCATGCCGGAGTCGGCGGCTAGATAGAGAATGGGTCTGTAGCGTTGCCACGCATTGGCAATCGTTTGATTGGACACATTGGCAAGCTCATCGGCAGCCTTCAGAAGGGCGCCGACCTCGTCTTTGCCCGGTATCCTGATCGGCTCCTTATAACGCGATTCAGTGCGCACATAGATGCCCGGCGCGACGTTATGCGGAATAACGCCGCGAATATTCATCTCCTTCATAACCGACTGAAAGGAAGAAAGTACCTTGCTGGCCACCGTGCGGCTCATTTGGCCGTTCAACAGCCATGACCGGAAAGCAACGACATCCGGGGCAGTCAGCTCCCGTAGCGGCTTCGGCCAGCGGTAAGCCTTGATAAAATCCGCGCGGTACTCGTAATTCTTAAGGGTATAGCCGCTTACTGGCTCGCGTCCGTTCAACCCTTCCTTTTCGCATATTTTGAGCCAGAGATCGGTCGCCTCGGCGACCGTTCTGATTTCCGGATGGATTGAGTGGCCTGCCGCAGGCTCTTTGTTGCTTTCCACGAAAGCGCGCGCCGCTTTCATCGTATGGAAAGAAGCGTAGGAAATGCCCGATTTGGATGTCGTGTCTGGGTATCGGACTTGGTACGTCGTACCGTTTTTACCAACTCTTTTTCTTATGTCTGACATGTATTTTCAATTTAAGTATTCCGAAATGAATCACTTAAATTCGGAGAACGCAAGTTATTATGCGCATCTACTCGCAATTCCATGTAAGTTTTTACAAGATCACCTTTTTCTATTTTAAGTCTGCCATCGATCGGATCGATGAAGAACGGCAGCTTTCGCTTGCCTTGGGCATCCTTTTCAGCAGCACGCTTCATTTGCCGGTCGGATAAATCCACGCCCATCTGTGAAAGTACGTATTTCGCCTGTCGCAGGCCAATATATTGCGGTGGGTTCATAATATTCGCTCCGAGTATAAATTTTCAAATATGTATTTATTTTATCATGGTTATTATTTACTGTTTCTTAACCGCTTGCGGAAACTGGCAGCAGGCGCCCCGTTCCGCTCTGGCTGAGTCCGTTTTGACCAGCATGTGAACAAGAATCCCGTCCCGCCCGCCATCACACTGAGCTGCACAAGAGCAATTCAGACAGTGGCGGGTGCTTTTCATGGACAGGCGACGGAAAGCAGGGGAGAGCAAGCGGCAGGACGCCCGGCGGTCGCCAGCAGCCGCGCCTCAGCCCCGTCTAGACCCCGTGCTGGCCTCCGTCGTCCGCTATCTTGCCAAACGCGCCGCAGAGCGTGATTATGAGAAACATCGCAAGGGAAATGAGGCTAGGGAGCCGCGTGCTGGCAGCACGGGGAAAGCCGAATGATTCAAGCCGCCATCTATGCCCGCTATTCATCGGATCAGCAGCGTGACGCCTCTATCGAGGATCAGGTCCGCATCTGCCGCGAACGCGCGGAGCGCGAGGGCTGGGCGGTGGCCAACGTCTATAGCGACCACGGCCTGTCCGGAGCTTCCCTGCTCCGCCCAGGCATCCAGCAGCTTATGCAGGACGCCGCCAAGGGCAAGTTTGAACTCGTAATCGCCGAGTCCCTCGATCGTCTTTCGCGCGATCAGGAAGATATTGCCGGTTTCTACAAGCGGATGCGCTTTGCGAGCGTCGGCATCGTTACATTGTCCGAAGGCGAGATCAGCGATCTGCATATCGGCCTTAAGGGCACGATGAATGCCATCTTCCTGAAGGACCTTGCCGACAAGACTCGTCGCGGTCTGCGCGGCCGGGTCGAGGCCGGCAAGTCCGGCGGCGGCAACGCCTATGGCTATGATGTCGTCCGGAAATTCACCGCTGACGGCACAGCAGTGCGCGGTGATCGCACGATCAACGACGCGCAGGCGGCAATCGTGCGGCGGATATTCAACGAATACGCTGCCGGTAAATCGCCGCGCGTAATCGCAAAGGAATTGAATGCCGAAGCCATCTCCGGCCCCTCCGGCAAAGGCTGGGGGCCATCGACCATCCATGGCAACCGGCAGCGCGGCACCGGTATTCTCAATAACGACCTCTATATCGGCAAGCTGGTCTGGAACCGGCTGCGCTACATCAAGGACCCGGAAACCGGCAAGCGCGTATCCCGCCTCAATCCGGAATCCGCCTGGATCATTCAGGATGTCCCGGAATTGCGGATCATCGATGATGACCTCTGGCAGGCGGCCAAAGTCCGGCAGAAAGAGAACACGGCAGATTGGGATACGAGCGGCCTCAAATTTTGGGACCGCAAGCGCCCGCGCTATCTCTTTTCCGGACTGATGAGCTGCGGTGTCTGTGGCGGTGGAATCGTCAACATCAATGCTGTCCGTGTCGGCTGCGCTAATGCCCGCAACAAGGGCACTTGCGACAACCGCCGAACAATGCAGCGGGAAACGCTCGAAACGCTAGTGCTCGACGGCTTGCGCGAGCACCTGATGGAGCCCTCGCTCTTCGCCTTGTTCTGCGATGAGTACACGCGCCACATGAATGCGCTGCGGATCGAAGCCACGTCCGCCCTCGTCGGCTATCGTGCCGAGCTCGACAAAGCTACACGTGACATTGACCGGCTTATCAGCGCCATCCTCGACGGCGTTGCCGGTGCTCAGGTCAAAGACAAGATCGCCACACTCGAATCCCGCAAGGAAGAGCTGGAGCGCCTCTTGAGCGAGCAGGCAGAGCCCGTCACACTCCTGCACCCTAACATGGCTGCACATTACCGGCGCGAGGTCACGAAGCTCCATAGCGCGCTTGCCGATGAAGAGCGCCGCGTAGAGGCGGTCGAAGTAATCCGCACATTGATCGACCGGATCGTGCTCTCACCGGTGATGACCAACAGCCGCGAGACACTGGCAATCGATCTCCAAGGCCATCTCGCCGGCATCCTAAGCCTCGCCGCACAAACGAAAAAGCCGCCCCAGGGGGGCGGCTCTTCAGAGTCTTTGAAGTTGGTTGCGGGGAGGCGATCTGCGTTTGATAGACTCCCCGAGTCTATGAAGTTGGTTGCGGGGGCTGGATTTGAACCAACGACCTTCAGGTTATGAGCCTG